>CAZMLV010000065.1:0-7160 GCA_964567235.1 uncultured Chloroflexota bacterium
ATCGCGCGGTCGTTGCGCGGCGAGGAGGTGCGCGGCGAGCTGGTGCGCTATACGCGCGCGGACGGCCGGCGCTATGACCTGATCACGAACAGCGCGCCGCTCCGCGATGCCTCCGGGGCGATCACCGGCGCCGTCGCCGCCTACGAGGACGTGACCGCGCTCTCCGATGCCGAGCGGGAGCGCTCAGCCTTCTTCGCGATGGCGAGCCACGAGCTGAAGACGCCGGTCACGGCCGTCCGCGGCCAGATCCAGCTGGCCCTGCGTTTCTTCCAGCGCGGGTCGGCGGACATGGTGAGCGGGGCGCTCGAGCGTGCCGATGCGCAGACCACCCGGATGGCGGCGCTCATCGACGATCTGCTCGACGCGGCGCGACTCGATGTCGGCCGGTTCGACGTGGTGTTCGCGCCCACCGACGTCGCCGAGGTCGTCGCTGCGTCGATCGCGCGGCTCCGGCCCATCGCCGGCGACCGCGTGCTGCGGGTCGATCTTCCGGATGAGGTGGTCCTCGTGACGGCCGACGCGCGGCGGCTCGCGCAGGTCGTCGACAACCTCGTCGTGAATGCCCTTCGCCATGGCGGGCACGGCGATGTCGTCGTGTCGGTCGGGACCGAGGGCGGGCGGGCACTCGTGCGCGTCCGCGATCATGGCGCCGGTATCGCTGCGGAGGACCGGGACCGGATCTTCCAGCGGTTCTATCGCTCCGAGCCGGCGCGCGCCACGCCGGGGACCGGCCTCGGGCTCTACGTGAGCCGCGAGATCGCGCGACTCCATGGCGGCGATCTGTCGCTCGAATCGACCGGCCCGACCGGGACGGTCTTCCGGTTCTCGCTGCCGCTCATCGCGACGCGCTGACCCGATCTAGGCGAGCGCGCCGTCCAGCCACTCGGCGATGAGCCGCATGCGCGCGGTCTTCGCCGCGATGTCGATGCTCCCGTGGCCCTGGTCGGTGTACTCGACGTAGTCCCAGTCGGTGCCCTCGCGCTTGCCGAGCGACACGAGCTTGTCGCGGAACATGCGCGATTGCGACACCGGGCACCGCGGGTCGTTCGTGCCGTGGGTCATGAGCAGCTTCGCCTTGAGCTGGTGCGCGAACTCGATCGCGCTCCGGTCGCGCCACAGCGCGCGATCCTGCTCGGGATCGCCCATCTGCTCGCGCAGGAAGTACCGGAAGTGCTCATAGCTCTCGTTCCACATCGCGTGCAGGTCGCAGATGCCGACCGCCGCGACAGCCGCCTTCCAGAGGTCGGGCTTCTTCGTCGCCGCGATGAAGGTCATGAAGCCGCCGTAGCTCCCGCCGTAGACGCAGAGCCGATCGGGGTCGACCTGGGGCAGCGACTTGAGGTACCGGGCTGCGTACTCGACATCCTCGAGGTCCTTGCCACCCCAATCGCGCAGCGCCGCGTCGCGGAACGGCACGCCGTATCCCGTGCTGCCGCGGATGTTCGGCTCGATGACGACGAAGCCGCGGCTGGCCATGAACTGCGCGAAGATGTCGAAGCTGCGCGTCCACTGCCCGGTGGGACCGCCATGCACGTAGACCATCCCGGGCACGGTGGTGCCCTTCGGCAGGTCGCGGGGCATGTAGAGGAGCGCGGGGATCCGTAGGCCGTCGAACGACGTGTACCAGATGTGTTTCGCGTCCACGAAGTCGCGGCGGTCGATCGAGCCGTACTCCGCGGCAACGAGGGTCTCGGTAACACCGGTCTCGAGGTCGCACAGCGCGAGCGTGGGCCGCTCGGTCGGCGTGCTGTACAGCGCGACGATCCGCCGGTCATCGTTGGCCCACTGCGCCTGCGCGACGATGCCCGCAGGCAGGGGTACCGGCCGGCCCGTGCCGGTCTCGGTCTCATACACGACGAGCTGGACCTGCGAGTCGACGTTGCGGCCCACCAGCAGGTACATACCGGTCTTGGAGAAGCGGTTCGCGTGCTCCTCGATGCCTTCCGCCCCGAGCCACCGGACGTCACCTGTCGAAAGATCGAGGACGCCGGCGCGCGGCGAGCCGCTTGCGTCGCTCGTCACCGCGATCCGCTTCCCGTCCGGATGCCACCCGGCGACGGTGTCCTGCGATCCGGCGCGCACGCGGAACACGCGCCGCTGACCTGAACCGTCGGGGTTGATGACGTAGCCATCCTGGTTCTTCATGGCCGGCGGCTCCTCGCTCGAGTTGAACGCGAGCTGCTTGCCATCCTCGCTGAAGCGGCCACCGTACGCGGGCGCCGCGAAGTTCGTCAGCGGCCGGAGGTCCGATCCGTCGGCGTTCATGATCCAGAGGTTCATCTGGCCCGGTCTGTCCGGTGAGTCCGGCCGGCGCCGGTTCGTGTTGACCGTGATCGCCCGTCCATCCGGCGAGAAGTCGACGGCGTGCTCCTCGGCCTTCGGATCGTGGGTGAGACGGCTCACCGCGCCGGTCTTCGCGTCGATGCGATAGAGGTCGTGCTGCTCGTCCCCGGCGTTGTCCTTGGCGAAGACGAGGTAGCTGTCGGTGGGATCCCAGATGAAGAATGACCGGAGGGCGCGGGGCACCTCGCCGTGGCTCAGCTGGGTGACGGCCTTCGTCGCCAGGTCGAGGATGTACAGCTCGATCCGCCCCGAGCTATCCGAGTAGTACGCGACCTTGTCGCCGCCGTTGGACACCTCGAAGTGGTAGAGCGTCGGGAGCGCGGCGAGCTCCTCGAGCGGGATCCGGGTCTTTTGGACCATCGTCGCCACGGCCGGATGGTAGCCCGCTGGAGTCAGGGTGTGTCGGCGACCATCCGGGTGAAGAAATACGAGAGCAGCCATTCAAGCAACAGCGTGGAGCGATTCCGGACGCCGAGCAGCTGCATCAGGTAGTTGGCGCGCCAGACCGTCCAGGCCGGCAACCCCCCGAGGACGATGTCGCCGACCCGTGACAGCTCCGCAGCGGCATGGGTGCGGCCGAGGGCAACGAGGTCGCCCTTGCGGTGGTAGACGAAGGGCTCCCCTGTCTCGCCGCGCACGAGGTGGGCCAGGCCCCGTGCCACGGCGGGCGCCTCGAGCACCGCGACCTGCGCGAGCTGCGGCAGTGGCCGGCCCTGGTGCTCGAAGTACGCGGCGTCCCCGAACGAGAGGAGGTCGTCGCGCCCGCCGGCGCGGAACGTCTGGTCGACGACGAGGCGCTTGTCCTTCGAGAGCGTCACGCCGGAGAGGCCCGCGACGAGCGGATGAGTGCGGACCCCGCCGGCCCACACGATCGTGCCACCGCGGAATTGCTTTCCGTCCTTCGTGCGCACGACGCCCTCGCCCACCTCGGATACGAGCGTCTTCAGGACGACGGTCACGCGCTGCTCGCCCAGGCGCTTCATCGCGATGCGCGCGAGGCGCGGGTCCATCGCGAGGAGCACGCGGTCGCCCGCATCGACGAGCGTGATCTTCGCATCGCGCGCGAGGTCCAGCTCCGGGTACATCGTCCGCAGCGAGTGATCCATGAGATCGCGCAGCGATGAGGCGAGCTCGACGCCGACCGGGCCCGCGCCGACGATCACGAACGACAGCAGCGCGCGCCGCCGCTCCGGATCGGGCTCGCGCGCGGCGTTCTCGACGGTCTCGAGGATGCGCTTGCGGACCAGCAGGCCGTCCTCGAGGCTCTTCATCGCGAGTGCGTGCTCGGCGACGCCGGCGATGCCGTAGTCGTTCGTCACGCTGCCCGGCACCAGGACGAGGTGGTCGTAGCCGAAGTCGCCGTCCGCGGTGCGCACCGCACGCCGCTCGAGGTCGACGCCCTCGACCTCGGTCTGCACGAATCGCTGCCTGGCGTGCGCGATCGGGAGGCGCAGTGGGTACGCCACCGCGTGCGGTGGCAGCTCGCCGGTCGCGACCTGATAGAGGAGCGGCGTGAACAGGTGGTAGTTGTGGCGGTCCAGCAGGGTGAGCTCGATCTCGCCGGGCTTGAGGATCCGCTCGAGCCGGCGGACCAGGTGCAACCCGGCGAACCCGCCGCCCACGACCACGATGCGCTTCGCCATCAGTTCGGCCGGCCGGCGGTCTCGACGCGGGCGAGCTCCAGCAGATAGGCCTTGGTGATCGGATCGTCGGCATCGAGCTCGCTCGCGAGGGCCAGGCGCTCCCGAGCGGCGGGCAGGTTCCCGGCGCGGAGCTGGGCGAAGCCGGCGTCGGCGATGTAGCCGGCATCCTCCGGTCGAAGGCGTGCGGCCGCGTCGAGCAGCGGCACGGCGTCGGTCGTCCGCTCCGCCATCAGCAGCGCGACGCCGAGCTCGTGCAGCGCGTCCGGCTGATCGGGCCAG
This sequence comes from uncultured Chloroflexota bacterium, assembly GCA_964567235.1. Lineage (GTDB taxonomy): Bacteria > Chloroflexota > Limnocylindria > P2-11E > P2-11E > UBA4735. The sequence goes on from CAZMLV010000065.1 coordinate 4,266, forward strand.
AGCTCGAGCACGCGGGCGAATGCCCGCTCTGCGGCACCGGCATCGCCGCGTCGGCGCGCGATGAGGCCGCGCGCGAAGTGCGCTTCCCATAGCGCGGGTTCGGCTGCGACGACCGTGTCGAGCTCCGCCAACGCCCTGGGAAGGGCGTCGTCCGGACCGGCGACGGCCACCTGACCGGCCCGCTCGAGCTGCTCTTCGAGGTCGTGCCGGCGCAGGCCGAGCAACAGCCGGCGTGCGTTCGCCGCGGTCTCGCCGACCGTCGCGGTGCGCAGCAGGGTCTCGAGCTCCGACGCCGCCGCGGCGCGGTCGCCCGACGTCACGAGGGCGCGGGCAAGCCCGAGGCGCGCGTCGCCGGTGTCGGCCAGTGCGAGCGACTCGCGGTAGCGCTCGATGGCCCGCGCGACGTCACCCTTCGCCGCAAGGACGTGGGCGAGCCGTGCGAGCGTCGCGCCGTCACGAGGCCCGGCGTCGAGCGCCCGCTCGAATGCCACTGCGGCCTCGTCGAGATCGCCGCCCTGGAGCGCGAGCACGCCGATCACATCCTGCGCGTGGGCGTACTCGGGACTACCCGGCTTGATGCGGCGCAGCCGTGACCGCGCCGAGCTTGGCGCACCGGCGTCGATGTACAGCTCCGCCAGACGGATGCTGTCGGCGTCCCGCAGCCGGTGCAGCGCATCGGAATGCTCGAACGCGACGACCGCCCCGTTCGCGTCGCCGGACGACCGGCGCAGCTCGCCAAGGAGGTAGTGGCCGCGCCACGAGCGCGGGGCAAGGTCGGTCAGGGTCTCAAGGGGCTCGACGAAGGCGGCCTCATCGCCGCGCTCGAGCGACTCCGCGGCGAGCACGAGGAGCCGCTCTTCCGCCACCGTCGCCGACGGATCGGCCCGCAGCGCGTCGAGGTAGCGCGCCCCGGCCCGCCCGCGCGCCTCCGCAGCGGCGCGAGCGTCGCTCGCGGAGAGCAGCGTCGCGTTCACCTCCTCGTCCATCCCCTCGAGGAGGGCGGCATAGGCCGGCTCGGCCATCGACGGCGCGGGCGTCGGAGGGTCGGTATCCAATGCGGTCGCCAACCAGCTCGCGAGGGCCGGCTCGGCGCCGGCGAGCGCACCCGGCTCGATCGCGTGCGTGAGCGTCGCCATGGCGCGCCTCGCCGTGACGTCTACGAGGGTGGCCTCGAGGGCCCGGCCGGCCCCGTCCGCGCGCAGGACACCGACCAGGGCGTGGGTCGTGCCGAGCGATGCGCCGTACTGCGCGGCGAGGGCCGGGTCCGGCGTCGATCCGAACACGAGGTATCCGGCATCGGAGGGCTCACTCCCCATCGCGACGAGGAAGACCGGCTTGAGGTCGAGGGCCGGGTCGTCGGCGAACGCATCCACGAGCCGCCGGGCGATCTGGCGGCCCCACGCGCCGGCGCGCGGATCGGCGGATCGCGCGCCGAACGGCACGACCGCGACGGACCGCCTCATGCGCTACGCCCAGGTGATGCGCGCGTACTTGCGTTTGCCGTACTGGACGACCGGCGTCCCGGTGAACGCGAGCTCCGTGTCCAGCCCGGCGACCGCGTTGTCGATCTTCACGCCGCGTTGCTCGACGAGCCGGCGCGCCTCGCCCTTGCTCTTCACGAGCGAGGCCCGAACGAGGAGGTCGACCACGTTGAGCTTCGTGGCACCGTCCTTCGCCACGCGCACGTCCGGGATGTCCGCGGGCGCCTCGCCCTCCCGGAACTGCTTGCCGAAGGCGGCCGCCGCCTCGCCTGCCGCGGCGGCCGAATGGAGCTCGGTCACGATCTGGCGGGCGAGCTTCTCCTTCGCTTCCCGCGGATGCAGGGCACCGGTCGCGAGCCCATCGAGGATCGCGCGGACCTCGTCCATCGGCAGGTCCGTGGCCCATTCGAAGTAGTGCGGCATGAGCTCGTCCTTGATCGACATGATCTTGCCGAACATCTCGTTCGGTGGCTCGCTCAGCCCGATCGCCGTCTGCGGCTTCGATTTGCTCATGCGCTCGCCGTCGAGGCCCTCGAGGAGATGCGTGACGTAGATGTTCTGCGAACGCTGGCCGACCATCGCCTGCAGCTCGCGGCCGGCCAGCAGGTTGAACAGCTGATCCGACCCGCCGGCTTCCACATCGGCCTCGACCGCGACCGAGTCGTAGGCCTGGAGGAGCGGGTAGAGGAGATCTTTGATCGGGATCGGCGTGCCCGTGGCCTGCCGCTTCCGGAATTCCTCGCGCGCAAGCATCTGCTGGACGGTGAACCGCGAGGCGAGCTCGATGACGTCGCGCAGCCCGAATTTCCCGAACCACTCGCTCTGGAACACGACGCGCGAGCCTTCCTTCGGCACGATGCGGTGGAACTGCTCCAGGTACGTCTTGGCATTCGCCATGACCTCGTCGTGCTTCCGCATCGGACGGGTCTCGTCCTTGTCCGTTGGATCGCCGATCTGGGTCGTCCAATCACCGACGATGAGGACGATCTCGTGACCCCAGCGCGCGAGCGTTCGGAGCTTTCGTAGCCCAACGGAGTGGCCGAGGCTGAGGTTCGGGGATGTGGGGTCGAAACCCATCTTGATACGGAGCCGACGCTCACCGGAGGCAAGCAGACGGCGCAGGTCGTCGCGGACGATGACCTCGGACATCCCACGTGTGAGAAATTCGTCGAGCTCGCGCTCGCTGGGTCGAATGGGCATGGGCTTCAGTCTAGGATTGACGCATTCCGCGTTCGATGACACGCGATCATGCGTTCCGTCGCGGACCGTATCGGGACGACAAGCCGAAGAGGAAGAGCTTGGGTCCCAAGGTCACGGTCCTGTCGCCGGTGCTGATCGCTCTCCTGATCACCTTTGTCGGCCTGCCTCTGGTGGGCGGCCTGATCGCGTTCGCCTTCTTCACCAAGGATCTTCC
>CAZMLV010000065.1:7260-9219 GCA_964567235.1 uncultured Chloroflexota bacterium
GTCGAGGTCACCCGGACGTATTCGAAGGAGCAGATCCTCGAGCTCTACTTCAACCAGATCTACTACGGGAACCAGGCGTACGGGATCAAGGCGGCCGCCCAGTCGTACTTCGGGAAGGCCGACCTGAACACGCTCACCCTCCCCGAGGCCGCGCTCCTGGCCGGGTTACCCCAGCTGCCGTCGATCCTCGATCCGTCGAAGGCCGAGAACACCCAGCGCGCGACGGAGCGGCGCGCCTACGTCCTCGATCAGATGCAGAGCCTCGGGATGATCACGCAGGCCGAGGAGGACGCGGCGAACGCCGCGCCGATCAAGACCATCGGCGTGACCGTGGCGACGATCGAGGCGCCGCACTTCGTGTTCCAGGTGCGCAATCAGCTCACCGAGATCCTCGGTGGCGACGAGGGCGCGGTCACCCGCGGGGGCTTCAAGGTCATCACGTCGCTCGACTGGCGGCTCCAGCAGGCCGCCGAGGCGCACGTGAAGGACCAGGTGTCCAAGCTCAAGGATGGCAGCAACGTGAACAACGCCGCGCTCGTGTCGCTGGACACCCGCAGCGGGGAGGTCCTCGCGTACGTCGGATCCGTCGACTACAACAACCGGGACGATCCGAAGGTCCAGGGGCAATTCGACGTCGCCGGCATCGGTATGCGCCAGCCGGGATCATCGTTCAAGGTCTTCAACTACCTCACCGCGCTGAAGAAGGGCGCCACCGCGGCCACCGTGGTCGTGGATGCGCGTACGGACTTCGACGGGAAGGCATCGCCCGCGGTGGTGTCGGGTGGCGGATTCCACCCGCAGTGCGGCTACTGCCCGGAGAACGCGGACCTCCAGTACCACGGACCGGTCACGATGCGCCAGGCGATCCGCGAGTCGCGGAACATCCCGGCGATCAAATTCCTGCAGCAGTACTCGGGGATCGACGACACGATCCAGACCGCGCACGACCTCGGGATCACCACGGCGATCGACACGTCGAAGATCGGTCTGTCGCTGACGCTCGGCGCGGCCGAGGTGAAGCTCATCGACATGGCGAGCTCGTACGGCACGGTCGCGAATCTCGGCGTCCACGTGGATCCGACGTTCATCCTCCGGGTGGAGGATCCGCACGGCAAGATCATCTGGGAGCACAAGGATTACGAGCAGAAGCGGGTGGTCGACGAGAACACCGCGTACGTGATGGTCGACATCCTGAAGGACACCACGCAGCCGGATCGCGACTTCATCTTCGGCGGCTTCACGAACATCGGCCGCCCGGCCGGCCTCAAGACCGGAACGACCGACAACCTGAAGGACGTCTACGCCGTCGGCTTCACGCCGACGCTCGTCACCGGGGTATGGATGGGCAACAGCAACGGCGAGGTGATGGAGGGCATCTCCTCGGCCATCGGTCCGGGCCTGCTCTGGCGCGACTACATGAAGGAGATCTTCGCCGACTTCCCGGCGACGGATTGGAAGCGCCCGGCGAACATCGTCGACGCGAGCGTCGTGACCGCGCCCGGCGCGTTCGGCGGCTACGGCTCGGGCCTGCTGCCGTCGAGCCTCACGCCGTTCGCGACCAAGGAGATCTTCGTGAAGGGCACCGAGCCACGAAAGGTCGACGACTGGTACACCGCCGGCTGCGCGTCGGCCGATGGACAGCAGAAGGTCGCCATGCAGATCAAGGAGGTCGGCCCGGCGGCGTGGAAGCCCTACACCGATCAGTGGATCAGGGAAGCGATCGCGGGCCAGCGGAGCTACGGACGCTACACATGGAATCTCTTCCCGCCGAGCGGGCAGTGTCCGAGCCCGAGTCCGACCCCGAGCGCGTCACCAGGCCCACCGTCGGCCACGCCACCGCGCCCGACGTTCCCGACGATCCCGGTCCCGACCATCACGCTGCCCGTGCGCACCCCGACCCCGAAGCCGACCAAGACGCCCTAGTGCCGGTCGCGGCCATCGCGCTCATCACCGACGAGC
>CAZMLV010000066.1:0-9155 GCA_964567235.1 uncultured Chloroflexota bacterium
TCGTCGACGTCTTCCGCGAGGGCATCCGTAACGACATCTTCGGCGGCGTCCTCGGCAAGGTCGCGTACGGATTCGCGCTCGGTGGCGTGCGCAAGCTGCGGCATCGCCTCGACTACGACGAGTACGCCTCGGCCCCGCTCCTTGGCGTGAACGGCGTATCGGTCGTCACCCACGGCCGGGCCCGGGCGAACATGGTCCGGCACGCGATCGCGGTGGCCGAGCGGTCGGTGTCGCAGGGCCTCATCGCCCTGCTCGCCGAGCAGAGCCGGAGCGGCGCGGCGTGAAGCGCATCGAGCGCGCCGGCCGTCACCCGGCGCGCCGCGTCGCCCTGCAGACGCTGTTCGAGATCGATTTCAACCGCGGCGACGCGAAGGACACCTGGACCCGCGGCGCATTCCGGGCCGGCCTGACCGAGGAGGCGGCGAACTTCGCCTGGGAGCTCGTGGACGGCGTGCTCGCGCACCGAAAGGAGCTCGATGCGGAGATCGCTGCCCTGGCGCCGGAATGGCCGATCGACCAGATGGCCAAGATCGACAAGAACGTGCTGCGTATCGCGCTGTTCGAGCTCCGTATCTCCGGCGACGCGCCGGCCGGGGTGATCATCGACGAAGCGGTCGAGCTGGCCAAGCTCTTCGGGTCCGAGGCGGCGCCCAAATTCGTGAACGGCGTCCTCGCGACGGCCGTCGGCGGGCGGACCGGGGGCGCCGATTGACGGGCAAGCGTGCCTAGCCCGACACTTGCGCGGGCGCCGGGGGCGAAGCCGGCACGCGTGGAAGTTGCGGCAGGGAGGTTTGCGCTGTTGGCGGACCAGAAGATGTACGAGCGCCTCAAGAAGATCGTCGTCGAGCAGCTCGGCGTCGACGAAGCGGATGTGAAGCCAGAGGCCTCGTTCGTCGACGACCTCAACGCTGACTCCCTCGACCTCGTCGAGCTGATCATGAGCCTCGAGGAAGAGTTCGGGATGGAGATCTCGGACGAAGACGCCGAGAAGATCAAGAGCGTGGGCGACGCTCAGGAGTACATCGAGGAACACGTGGCCTGACGTTCCACGCGCCACACAAGAACTGGCGACCAGGGGAGGCAGCGGCATACAGCCGCTGCCTCTTCGGTTTTCGAAAGGGGTCATGGCGGACGAAGACATCGGCGGCTACCGGTTCCGTGATCCGTCGCTGCTCGCGACGGCGCTCACGCACAGCTCGTACCTGCACGAGCATCCCGACATGGAGCTCGAGGACTTCGAGCGCCTCGAGTTCCTTGGCGACGCCGTCGTGGACCTCGTGATCGGCGAGTTGCTGTACCAGAACCACCCCGAGGCGACGGAAGGTGAGCTCACGGCCATGCGGGCGCAGCTCGTCTCGGGTCCGCCGCTGGCGCAGCTCGCGCAGGGGCTCGGGTTACCCGAGCGGGCGCGGCTCGGCCGCGGAGAGTCGGAGACCGGCGGCCGGCAGCGGGTCGGCCTCGGCGCGAGCCTCTACGAGTCGGTGCTCGGCGCCGTGTACGTGGACGGGGGTTTCGATGCCGCCCGCGAGTTCGTGCTGCGGACGATGAAGGACACGATCGTTGCCGCAGCGGCGCAGCCGCGCCGCTCGCCGAAGACCGTCCTGCAGGAGTGGGCGCAGGGCCAGGGCTTGCCGCTTCCGTCGTACGACGTCGCGGAGACGACCGGGCCGGAGCACGCGCGCGAGTTCCTCGTCGATGTGGCCGTCGGCGACCTGCACGCGCGGGGCACGGGCCGCTCGAAGCGCGAGGCGCAGGAGAACGCGGCGGCGGCGCTCCTCGAGGCGACGGCGCGATGACCGACGAGCTCAAGGTGATCGAGGGCGGCAACCCCTCAGGCGCGAACGCGGTCCTCAAGACGCTGACGCTCACCGGATTCAAGAGCTTCGTCCATCCGACGCACCTGGAATTCGCGCCGGGCATCACCGCGATCATCGGCCCGAATGGCAGCGGGAAATCCAACGTGGCGGACGCGATCCGCTGGGCGCTCGGTGAGAACAACGCGCGGATCCTTCGCGCGAAGAAGAACGAGGAGCTCATCTTCGCCGGCAGCGAGACGCGGCGCGGCCTCGGCATGGCCGAGGCGATCATCCAGCTCGACAACTCGTCGCGCCGCCTGCCGATCGAGTTCAACGAGATCGAGGTCGGCCGCCGCCTGTACAAGAACGGCGAGGCCGAGTACCTCGTGAATCGCGCGCGCGTGCGGCTGCGCGATCTGCAGGATCTGCTCGCGGGCGCGAACCTCGCGGACAACCCGTTCGTCGTCATCGGCCAGGGCCTCGTGGACCAGGTTCTCGCGCTGCGCCCCTCCGATCGGCGCATCGTGATCGAGGAGGCGGCCGGTACGCGCCGGCTCCAGATGCGGCGCGAGGACGCGCTCCAGCGCCTGAAGCACGCCGAGATCGAGCTCGTGCGTGTCGTCGACATCCTTCGCGAGATCGGGCCACGCGTGCAGCTCCTCACGGAGCAGGCCGCGAAGTGGACCGAGTACGAGATCATCCGCAACGATCTGCGCCGGCGCGCGCTCCGCTGGTACCGGAGTTCGTTCGGTTCGACCGCGATGCAGCGCAACGAGCTCGTCGCGCGCCTCGCGGGCATCGACCGCGAGATCGAGCGCCTCGCCGACTACGTCTCCGAGACCGAGAGCGTCGCGACCGGCACCGACGACGAGCTGCGTCACGCGCGCGAAGAGGAGGAGCGCCTCCGGATCCTCGCCGCGGACGTGGCGTCGGCGGAGTCATCGCTCCGCGAGCGCATTGCGGCGCTGGCCGCCAGCCTCGAGGCCGTCGCGAGCGAGCGCGACCGCAGCCGCGCCGCGCTCGCCGCCCTCCCCGCCGAGGCCGCCGCGCTCCGCGAGCGGCGCGGCACGGTCGAGAACGAGGCGGCGGAGGCCGCGCGCCGGGCCCGCGAATCGGCGGACGCCGCACGCACGGCCGAGGAGGCGATGTCGCGGACCCGGATCGGGTTGGCGGAGGCGCAGGCCGCGCGCGTCGAGACCGAGCGCGCCCACGTGCTCCGCGAGGGGGAGGAGGTCCGCCTCGCGGACGAGGATCGCGCGCTCCTGGGGCGCGACGACGAGCTGGCGAGGCAGGCCGCCGCGCTCGCCGCCGAACGTGCCGAACGCGAGCGCGAGCGCGCTCGCATCGCGCGCGAGCTCGAGCGCGCGCGCGACTCCGCCACCGAGGCCGGGCGCCTCACCGAGGGCGTCGCCGAGCGGGCCGGCGCGGCGCGGAACGACCTGCAGCGGGTCGACGGCGACCTGGCACTCCTTCGCGGCCAGACGACCGCGCTTCGCGAGGCGGTCGCGCGGGCGGCGGAGGAGCTCGAGGCGCGGCGCACCGGGACGGCGCCGGCGTCGCTGCCGAAGGGGCTGCGCTGGCTGCACGAGCGGCTCGAGATCCCGGCGCAGCTGCGGCTGGCCGTCCGCGCGGTCCTCGGCGACGCGATCGCGTTCCCCGGCGACAAGCACGCTCTCGCCGACCTCGCGACGGCCACACGCGTCACCGTGCTCGTTCCGAACGCGCGCGCGGACCTGCCCGTTCCGGATGGCTGCTCGAGGCTCATCGATCACCTGACCCTGGATGACGATGTCCGCGCCGTCGCCGGTGCGCTCTTCCGCAACGTGTTCGTCGGGCCGCGCGATGCGGCGTTCCGGGCGGCATCCTCGATGCGCGACGGGATCGTCGTCACACCCGACGGGATGGTCGTGACCCCCGGCGCGATCCGGATGCCGGATGATCGGGCCGCCGCGGATCAGCAGGCCACCGAACGGCTGGGCGCGATGCACCGGCGCCTGAGCGAAGAGCTGAACGCATCCGAGCGCGCCCTCGTTCAGGTCGGCATCGAACGCGAGGCCGCGGCGGCGCGGCTCGCCGATGCCGAGGCCAAGCTGGCCGATGCCCAGCGCGAGCGCGGGACGCTCGAGATCGCGGCCGACGCGCTCGCCGCGACCGAGGCCGACGTGCGCGATCTCGTCCGGGCCGGCGAGGCGCGCGCGCTGGCGGTCGAGCGCGAACGCGGAGAGCTCATCTTGCGGCGCGAGCAGCTCGGCGCCGGCCGCGACGCGGCCAAGAAGGCCACCGCGGTCGCGCTCGCGGCGTTCGCCGCGACGGGGCGCGACGAGCGCGTTGCCCTCGATGCGCACGCCGCCACGACGAAGCAGGCCGAGGACGCGCGCCTCGATGCGGCGACGAGCGAGGAGCGCCGATCGACGCTCGTCCGGCTGCGCGACGCGCTCGATGAGCAGGTCGCGGCGACGGAGAAGCGGATCGCCGAGGAGGACGCTCGGCTGCGCGCGCTCGTCGAACAGGAGCGCGACGCCAAGGCGCGGCTCCTGTCCGCGCAGGACGAGCTCGGTCGCACCGCGGCCGACGCGAAGGAAGCCGCGCGGTCGGCCGAGATCGCCCGCGAGCGCTCGCTCGCGGCCGAGGGCTCGCGCCGGGAGTCGGAGCAGCGCCTCGCCAACGCGCGCGAGCGCCTCGCGGAGCTGCGCGGCGAACGGTCCAAGGTCGGCGTCGAGGAGGAGCGCGCCTCGGGCGCGTTGAGCCTGCTCGAGGAGCAGGTCCGGGCCGAGCTCGGCCTGCCCGACGACGAGCCGCTGCCCGACCCGGAGTCGATCGAGCTCGACGAGGAGCCGACCGAGCAGGAGAAGGCGAACGCGCCGCGCGACCTGCAGCGGCTGAGACGCAAGCTCATCGCGCTCGAGCCGGTGAACGCGCTCGCGGCCGTCGAGCTCGCCGAGGTGGGCGAGCGCCACCGGTTCCTCTCGGAGCAACGAGCCGATCTCGAGAAGGCGATGGCCGACCTCCGATCGCTCGCCGACGACCTCGCCTCCACGATCGCCGAGCAGTTCAGCGCGACGTTCCAGGCGGTCGACCGCGAGTTCGGCGTCTTCTTCAAGCGGCTATTCGACGGCGGCCAAGCGTCGCTACGGACTTCCGAAGACCCCGACGAACCGGGGATCGACATCTACGCGCGCCCGCCCGGGAAACGCATCGGCTCGCTCGCGCAGCTGTCGGGAGGCGAGCGGGCGCTCACCGCGACGGCACTGCTCCTTGCGATCCTGCGCGTGAAACCGGCGCCGTTCTGCGTGCTGGACGAGGTCGATGCGGCGCTCGACGAGCGGAACGTCGGCCGGTTCACCGAGGCGCTGCGCGAGCTCACCGACCGCACGCAATTCATCGTCGTGACGCATAACCGGAAGACCATCGAGGCGGCCGACACCCTGTACGGCGTGTCGATGGACGAAGGCGGCAGCTCGAAGGTGCTCTCGGTGCGCCTCGCCGACGTAGACGATCGCGCCGTCGGCTAGACGGCCATCCAGATCTGGAGCGCGCCGACCTCGCGGAACCCCTTGCGCATGAGGATCGGCGCGGTCGACGCGCGCTCGGCCACGACGACCGCTTCGGTCTTCCCGTCGCGCACCGCGCGATCGAGCCGCCAACCGAGGATGGCGGAGTACACGCCGGTGCGGCGGTGGGGCTGGAGCGTCGAGGCGCGATGCAGGTACACGGTGTCGCCGTCCGAGCCGTAGCGCCACGCGCCGTAGCCGACCGCGAGCTCGCGGCGATACGCGATCACCCCGCCCCCGCGGCGCGTCGGGCACCCGAGGTATCGCATCCGGGCTTCGACCCGCATCCGCACCTCGTCCTGCGACCGGTCACGGTCCAGCCGGATCGCGTCGGTCGCGGACCGCTCGTCGTGCTCCTCCACCAGGCGGAGGTCGTTCGTCGCCAGACGCCCGCGGATCGGGATCTTCGCCACCAGCAGCAGCGCGTCGATCTCGCGGCGAAGCCCGTTCGTCGCGAGGACGCGCGAGAGTCCGACGGCGTCGGTGTTCGGTCCGATCTGCCAGGTGAACGCGACGCCGCGCTCGCGGAACAGCGCGATGATCTCCTTCGCGCGCTGCTCGACCTCCTCGGGACGCCAGCGGGCGTAGGCGACGCCGTTGCTCCAGGGAAGCGCGTCGGCCCCGAGCTTGTACCGCACGTCGCCACGGTCGACCCGTTCGAAGCCCTCGCACTCGGGCTCCTCGTCGAGGGCGATGCGTTCCGCGACATCAGCGTCCACGGCGCGTCACGCTAGCAGTCGTCAGACTGACGGCAATGAGCATCGACGGCGGCCTCGCGAAGACCCGCGGCGGATTCCTCGCTCGGCTGTTCGGCCGCGCCGCGGATCAGCCGGTGACTCCCGAGTGGCTCGACGAGCTCGAGAGCGCGCTCCTCCGCTCGGACATCTCGGTCTCGCTCGTCGATTCGGTCATGCTGCAGGTGCGCGACGTCGTCGCTGATCGGAAGGCCGACACGGTCCCGAAGGTCCTCGCGGCGGTCCGCGAGGCGCTCGTCGCGGTGCTCGAGCCGGGCGATCGCGCGCTTCGCGCAGGGGCCGGCAGTCCCCGCGTGATCCTGATCGTCGGAGTGAATGGCAGCGGCAAGACGACCACGGCGGCCAAGCTCGCGAAGCGGCTCCGCGACGCGGGCGAGCGGCCGCTCCTGGCCGCGGCCGATACGTTCCGCGCCGCCGCGATCGAGCAGCTCGAGGTGTGGGCGAAGCGCGTGGACGTGCCGATCGTGAGCGGCCGGCCCGATGGCGACCCCGCTGCCGTCGTGTTCGACGCGGTGCAGGCCGGCGTCGCGCGCGGCAACACGACCGTGATCGCCGACACCGCCGGCCGGTTACACACGAAGGGGCACCTCATGGACGAGCTCGGCAAGATCGTGAAGGTGACCGGACGGGCGCGGGCCGGCGCCCCCGACGAGGTCCTCCTCGTGCTGGATGGGACCGCCGGCCAGAACGCGATCGTGCAGGCGCGGCAGTTCACGGCGACCGCGCAGGTGACCGGCATCGTGATCACCAAGCTCGACGGCACCGCCAAGGGCGGCGCGGTGTTCGCGATCGTCGATGAGCTGAAGCTTCCGGTCAAGTTCCTCGGCGTGGGGGAGAAGGAGACGGATCTCGTGCCGATGGATCCGCACGCGTTCGTCGACGCGCTGCTCCCGTCGCGTGCCTGAGCTCACCCGGCTCGGCCCGGCGGGGGTGGATGAGCTGGGCGCGCTCCATCGCGACCTGCTCGAGCCGCCCCCGCACCTGGGACGACCGCATGTCGCGCTGAACTTCGTCATGACCGCCGACGGGCGGGTGAGCTATCGGGGCAGAGCCGAGATCGGGACGCGCACCGATCGCGCGCTCATGGTCCAGCTCCGGTCGCTCGCCGGCGCGGTCATGATCGGAGCGGGTACCCTGCGGGTCGATCCGTTCGCGCCGTCGATCGCCGGCCGCGAGCGGCAGCCGCTCGCGGTCGTGGTGTCGCGGACCTGCGAGCTGCCGCTCGGCAACGCGTTCTTCGCGCACCCGGGGGACCGGCTCGTCGCGACCACGACCGGCGCCGCACCTGCCGCCGTCTCGGCGGTGCGGGCCGCCGGCGCGCAGGTCGAGCTGTTCGGCGATGCGGACGTCGATCTCGATCGGTTGCTCGGCGCGCTCCGCGAACGCGGGATCCGCTTCCTGCTCTGCGAGGGCGGCCCGATCCTCGCGGGCCAGCTGCTCGCGCGGCGGTGCGTCGATGAGCTGTTCCTCACGCACGCCACGCTCGTTACCGCGGAACCGGGCGCCCGGCGGCTATTCGAGGGGGGCCCGGCGCCAGCCGGCACGGTGCGTCTGGAGCGGGTGACGCTCCACGAGCATCGCGGCGAGCGCTACGAGCGCTCGCTCGTGCGCTACGAGTGAGCCCGCTGGACATCCGGCTCACAATGCGCGAAAGCAATAGGGAGGGACCGACATGGCCACAGAGCTCACGATCAAGGTACCGAACCGCGCCGGACAGCTCGCCGCCATCTCGACCGCGCTCGGCGATGCCCAGGTGAATATCGCGGCCCTCGCGGGGAGCGCGGTGGGCAGCAAGGGCGTCATCCATGTCGTCGTCGCGGACAAGGACGCCGCCCGCGCGCGCCGCGCGCTGAAGAAGGCGAAGCTCCGCGTCGCGAGCGACCGCAAGCTTCTCGAGGTCCGGCTCGCCGATAAGCCCGGCACGCTCGCGCGCGTCGCGACGCGGCTCGGCAAGGGCCGGGTCAGCGTCGATTCCGCGTACATGATCGGCGTGGGCAAGGGCTCGCGGACGATCGGCTTCGGCGTGAAGGACAGCCGCAAGGCGAACAAGGCCCTCGGCCGCTAGCACCCGTCGCGCGGCGCTAGCCTTGACGGGGTGTTCGAGCAGCTCTCCGACCGGCTGACCGCGACCTTCGAGAAGCTCAACGGCCGCGCGCGCGTCAGCGACGCCGACCTCGACGAGGCGCTGCGCGACGTCCGCGTGGCGCTCCTCGAGGCGGACGTGAACTTCAAGATCGTCCGCGAGCTCGTCGCGACCGTGCGCGAGCGCGCCATCGGTGAGAGGGTCCTCGAGTCGGTCACGGGCGCGCAGATGGTCGTGAAGATCGTTCACGATGCGCTCGTCGAGATGCTCGGTGGCGAGGCGGTGCCGCTCGCGAGAGCGCAGCGTCCGCCCACGGTCATCGCGCTCGTCGGACTACAGGGCTCGGGCAAGACCACCACCGTCGCGAAGCTCGCGAACGTGCTCCGCAAGCAGGGCCGTCATCCGTTGCTCGTGGCCGCGGACGTCCACCGGCCGGCGGCGGTCGATCAGCTGCAGTCGCTCGGGAAGTCGCTCGGCGTGCCGGTCCGCACCGTGCGCCCGGAGTACGTGTCCGAGGACGTCGGCTCAGCGATCGCGGGCGCGACCGGGGACGGACAGGACACTGTCATCGTTGACACGGCCGGCCGGCTCCACGTCGACGAAGCGATGATGCAGGAGGTCGAAGCGATCGTCCGCGCCGCGGCGCCGCAGGAGGTCCTTCTCGCGGTCGACGCGATGACCGGTCAAGATGCGGTCGAGGCCGCCACCGCATTCAAGGCCCGGCTGCCCATCACGGGCCTCGTGCTGACGAAGGTCGACAGCGACGCGCGCGGCGGCGCGGCGCTCTCGATCCGCGCGGCCACGGGCGTGCCGGTGAAGTTCCTCGGCACGAGCGAGAAGCTCGACGGCCTCGAGGTCTTCCATCCCGATCGGCTCGCGACCCGGATCCTCGGGATGGGGGACATCCTGACCCTGGTCGAGCGCGCGCAGGAGCACGTCGACGAGAAGGAAGCGGAAGCCCAGGCGAAGC
>CAZMLV010000067.1:0-9097 GCA_964567235.1 uncultured Chloroflexota bacterium
GTCGCTCCGCGCTCGGGCATCAGCGGATGCTACGGTCTTCCGGTCGTGCTGCTCCGGCGAAGGATCGGTGCGTTCATCGCGCTCGCTGTGGTCGCGCTCGCGGGCGCGTGCGGGCCGCCCCCCACGACGGCGACCCCCACCGCCCGGCCATCGGCGACCGACGCGACGCAGGGCCTCGCCGCCGCGGTGGCCACGCTCGCCCGCGGATTCGACGGCAAGTCCGGCATCTTCATCGCCTTTCCCGGTGCGGCCCAGCCCATCTACGCCTCCGGGGCCGACACCTCGTTCGTCGCCGCATCGCTGTACAAGCTCGGCGTGCTGCTGCGCGTGGAGAGCCTCGTCGACAGCGGCGCGGTGTCGTACGACGACACGATCACCATCGAGGACGCCGACGTGACCGTCGACGGCTCGAACGAGTACCCCGGGACCGTGCTCACGATCGACCAGGCGCTCGAGGAGATGGTGACCTACTCCGACAATGGCGCGGCCCTGGCCCTCCTCCGGGTGTACGGCGCGCACGCGGCGAACGCGGCCCTCGCCGCGTCGGGCATCGCGGGCTTCCACGTCGCCGAGAGCGACGGCCAGGACCACGTCGTGACCGCGCGCGCCCTCGGGACGTTCTTCGATCTGCTCGCGACCCGCCGGCTCCTCTCGTCCGCGGCGTCGGAGCGGATGCTCGCCCGACTCGAGCGGCAGACGATCAACGACCGGCTCCCGCGCGACCTGCCGGACGACGTCGCCGTGGCGCACAAGACCGGCGACCTCGTGGGCCTGGTCCACGACGCGGGCCTCATCGGCACCCCGTCCGGCCCGCGGATCGCGGTCGTCCTCACCTCTGGTGGCACGGAGGCCGACGCGAAGGACCTCATCGCCAGGATCGGCGCGGACGTGTACTCGGCCGTGCTGCCGCGGCCCGCGGGCGCCGACGCGGCGCCGCTCCCCGCGACGCAGACGATCTGGGCGCGCCTTGGCACGATCACGGCGGTGCTGCTGCCGATCGCCGCGATCCTGATCCTGGCCCTGGCGGCGCTCGCGGCCGCGCGACGAACCATGCCGAGGAGGATCCGGCGGGCGTCGGGACCGATGACGGTGTGGTCGCCGGACCGCACGCGGGGCCGTACCCGCTAGCAGCGCGCGTTCACAATTCCTTCATCTCGCGCGACGACACTGCGCGCGTGCAGATCGGGCTCGCGCGACTCGCGGGCCTGGTCTGGGTCGCGTACTTCGGGCTCGCCGTCGCCGGCACGACGCTCAAGATCGTGCCGCTGTCGGTGGCCGCGAACGCGGTGTACTTCGTGGTGGCGGTCGTGCTGGTCCGGTTCCTCGGTCCGGCCGATCGGCTCCTCCCGTTCGCGATGCTCGCGTTCGCGGCGGTCGGGTGCGTGATCCAAAGCGTTGGGATGATCCAGGGCGATCGTGACATTCAGCGCACCGCTCTGGCGTTCTTCGGGCTCTTCGACGCGGTGCTTGGCTATCTCCTCCTCAGGTCACGCGCACCGTCCCTGATCGGATATGCGCTCGTGGCGGGTGGACTCGGCTCGTTCACGCTCATCTTTCCGCAGACTCCGGCGCCGATGGCCGCCGTGGCCTTTGGCGTGGCGGCGCTCGCGGAAGGTGGGTTGGTGCTCTGGCTGTTGCTCACCGGTCAGCCGGTCACGTGACCGCTGACCTCCGTCAGCCGATCCGCTCCCGCTTCGCGGTGACGCGTCCGGTGTTGAACCCGAGCCAGTGCATCCGCCCAAGGTGCCGGGCGTGCTCCACCTTCATGCAGCGATCCATGACCACCGCGAGGCCGCTGTCCTCGGCGATCTTGGCACCCTCGGGGCTGATGACGCCGAACTGCAGCCAGAGCGCCTTCGCGCCGATCGCGACCGCGTCGCGGGCGATGTCCGGTACGGCGTCCGGCCGGCGGAACACGTCGACCACGTCGACCGGGAATGGGATGTCCTTGAGGTTCGGGTAGGACTTCTCGCCGAGCACCTCGGACTCACGCGGATTCACCGGCACGATGCGGTAGCCGTGGCGCTTCAAGTAGAAGCCGATGAAGTGCGACGGCCGGAGCGGATCCTTCGACAGGCCGACGATCGCGACGGTCCGCGCCGAGCGCAGCGTCGCGAGGATCGTCCGCGGGTCCTGGTATCGCGCGAGGTCGGTCATGTCGCGTCCTTCGCCGCGGCCAGGCCGCGCCGCAGATCGGCGATGAGGTCGTCCAGCGTCTCCAGACCGACCGACAGCCGGATCGTGCCGGGGCCGACGCCCGCGGCCGCGAGCTCGTCGTCGTTCAGCTGCCGGTGCGTCGTGCTCGCCGGATGGATGACCAGGCTCTTGGCGTCGCCGACATTCGCCAGGTGGCTCCAGAGGTGCAGGCCCTCGATGAACCGCTGCCCCGCCTCGCGACCGCCCGCCAGGTCGAACACGAAGATCGCCCCCGCGCCCAGCGGCAGGTAGCGCTCGACGAGCGGCCGGTACTTGCTCGACGCAAGCCCCGGGTAGCGCACGCCCGCGACGGTCGGATGCGTCTCGAGGAACTTCGCGACGCCGATCGCGTTCTCGACGTGGCGGGCCATCCGGAGCGGCAGGGTCTCGAGGCCGAGGAGAAAGAGAAAACTGTTGAACGGCGAGAGCGCGCCGCCCAGATCGCGGAGCGACTCCGCCCGCAGCTTCATGAGGTAGCCGTACATCCCGAAGGTCTCGTGGAACGCGAGCCCGTGGTACGCGGGTGATGGATCGGCCACCACCGGGAAGCGCCCGTTGGACCAGTCGAACGTGCCGGCCTCGACGACGACGCCGCCGATGCTCGTGCCGTGCCCGCCGATGAACTTCGTCGCCGAGTGCACGACGATGTCGGCCCCGTGCTCGATCGGGCGGCAGAGGTACGGCGTCGCGAAGGTCGAGTCGACCATCAGTGGAGCACCGTGGCCGTGCGCGATGTCGGCGACCGCGCGGACGTCGAGGACGTTCCCGCCGGGGTTCCCGATGGTTTCGCCGTACAGCACCTTCGTGTTCGGTCGGAGTGCCGCGCGCCACGCGTCCAGGTCGTCGGGATCCACGAACGTCAGCTCGATCGAGAGCTTGCGCGACAGGTGCTTCAGCTGGGTGACCGTGCCGCCGTAGAGCGCGCTCGACGACACGATGTGATCGCCCGGGGTCAGCATCGTGAACAGCGCCGCGGCCTGCGCCGCGAGCCCGCTCGCGAACGCGACCGCGCCGGCGCCACCTTCGAGGCTCGCGACGCGCTCTTCGAACACGGCGGTCGTCGGATTCATGATCCGCGAGTAGGTGTTCCCGTACTCCTGCAGGTTGAAGTACGCCGCCGCGGACTCCGGGTCCTCGAACACGTACGAGGTGGTCTGGAAGATCGGCACGGCCCGCGCCCCGGTGTACGGATCGGGCCGCTGGCCGGCGTGGATCGCCCGGGTGTCGAAGCCGAACGGGCGGGTGCCCTCCTCGGCCGCGCTGTCGGTCACGGCACCACCTTCTCGGTCACCCGTGCGAGGAACGCGTCGATCTCGCGAGTCATTTCCGCCTCCTCCAAGAGGAACGAATCGTGACCGTAGTCGGCCTGGATGATCTGGTGCCGGACCTCCTTCCCGGTGGCCCGGAGCGCGTCGGCGATCTCCTCCGAATCGCGTGGCGGGTAGAGCCAGTCGGATGAGAAGGACAGGAGCAGCGTGGCCGCGCGGACCTTCGCCATGGCCCGCTCGAGCGAGCCCCCTCCGTACGTCCGGGCCAGGTCGAAGTACGTGAGCGCGCGCGAGATGAAGAGGTACGCGTTCGCGTCGAACCGCGCGGCAAACGCGTCGGCCTGGTAGCGCAGGTACGACTCGACCGCGAAGTCCGGCGCGGCCAGGTCGTACAGCGGCTCGTCGCCACCGCGCTGGAACCGGCGGCCGAACTTCTCGCGCACAGCGTGCGCCGAGAGATAGGTGATGTGCCCGACCATCCGGGCGACCTTGATCCCCGCGTCGGGCGCGCGCCCGGTCCCGTAGTACGCGCCGCCCTGCCAATCGGGATCGCTCGTGATCGCGTTGCGGGCGATCGCGTTCCAGGCCACGCCCTGGGTCCCCAGATGCGCGGTGCTCGCGATCGGCACGATCGCCCGGACCGCCTCCGGGTACGCGACGGCCCACTCGAGGGCCTGCATCCCACCCAGCGATCCGCCGCTCACCGCGAGCAGCGACTCGATGCCGAGCTCCCGGAGGAACGCGCGTTGCGCGCGGACCATGTCGCCGACCGTGACCACCGGAAAGCTCGCGCCGTAGGGCGTGCCGCTGGCGGGATCGGTGGACATCGGGCCGGTCGAGCCGCGGCACGAGCCGATGAGATTCGTGCACACGACGAAGTAGCGGTCCGTGTCGAACGCCTTGCCGGGCCCGACCATCCCGTCCCACCAGCCGAGGCCGCTCTTGCCGCGCTCGGCCGCGCCGACGCCGTCGACGGTCGTGGGCGCCGTCGGGTCGTCGCTCCACCCGGCGGCGTGCGCGTCACCGGAGAGCGCGTGGCACACGAGGATGACGTTGTCCTTCGCCGGGCCGAGGGTGCCATACGTCTCGTACGCGATGCGCACCGGCGCCAGGGTCTTCCCGGAATCGAGCCGCAGCGGTTCCGGAAGGTCGAGGGCCTGGGTGCGGATCGTGCCGACCGACCCGCGGGAAGGAAGCGTCCCCACCCGAAGACGCTACGCCGCGCGGTGGCGCAGCGCGCGGGCTCCGAGGATCGCGCCGAGGATCGCGAGCGCGAGGGCGGCGCTGATGGCCCAGTGATCGGCGACGTGCGGATCGATCGCCGGATCGCCGAGGATCATGTCCCCCGCCGTCCAGACGAGCGCGAGGGCGCCGAGCCAGATCAGCCGGGGCGCGCGATCCAGCACGAGCGCGATGGCCCCGCTGCCGAACAGCACGATCGGGATCGAGATGGCAAGTCCGAAGGCGAGCAGCGGCAGGTCACCGTGGGCGGCCCCGCCGACGCCGAGCACGTTCTCCACGCTCATCGCCGCGTCGGCCACGAGGATGGTGAGCACCGCCTCGCGCAGCGTGCCGGCCGGCCGCACGCTCGCATGCGCGTCGGCCGCCGCCGGCCGCACGAGCCGGTACGCGATGCCCGCGAGCACGACGCCTCCGGCCAGCTGCAGGTACGGGATCGCGAGGAGGAACGTCACGACCGCCGCGGCCGCGATCCGCAGCACGACCGCGATGCCGCCGCCGAGCACGATCGCCTGGCGCCGCTGCGAGTCCGGCAGCCGGCGGGCGGCCATGCCGATGAGCAGGGCGTTGTCGCCGGACAGTGCCAGATCGATGAGGACGATCGCGATGACCGCGGAGAGATCCATCAGCCCATCAACCGTAGCAACGCCGTCGCCGCGGCCGAGAGCTCGGCGCCCTGCCGCACGAGGGCGTGGATCGCGCGCTTCGGCGGCGGGTGCCCATCCACGCGCAGCTGCACGAGATCGCCGCGCCCGAGCTCCGCGCGGATGGCCATCTCCGGAAGGAGGGCGGCGCCCAGACCGGACAGCACCACGCGCTTGCAGGCTTCGGTGTTGTCCAGCTCCATCACGATGCGTGGGGCGGTCTCGCCGGCCGCGAAGAACGCCATCGTGATCGTCCGGAGGTACGCGGCCGGATCGCGGACCACGAGGCCGGCCTGGGCCAGCTCGTCGATCTTCACCGACGCTCGCTTCGCGAACCGGTGCGAGGACCCGACGACGACGGGCACGGATTCGGTGAACAGGACGCGCGCGGTGAGGTCCGGCAGCAGGACGAGCTGGCTCACCAGGGCGAGCTCCACCTCCTCCGAGCGGAGCAGATCGGCGACGAACCGCGAGTGGCCGCTCCGCACGAGCGTCTCGACCTGAGGATGGCGCGTGGCGAAGCGGGCGAGCGCGCGCGGCGCCAGGTACAGCGCGAGGTCCGATGCGAGGCCGACGGCCAGGAGACCGCCGCGGGCCTCGCTTCCCGCCTTCGCCTCGGTCGCGCCGCGGCGCAACGACTCCATGGCGGCGATGGCGCGGGGCAGGAAGCGCCGCCCCGCCGGCGTGAGCGACACGCCGCGCCGTCCCCGCACCAGCAGCTGCGCCCCGAGCTCGCGCTCGAGGCCGTGCAGGCGGGCCGTGCAGGTCGGCTGGGTCAATCCGAGGGCAACGGCCGCGCGGCTGATCGACCCGCGGCGGTTCGCTTCGACGAAGGCCTCGACCTGGCCCAGCTCCATGGCTCAGATATAGAAGAAATCTATGTTGCTAGCAAGCCAATAGGACTTCCCTATGGGCTATTTCCGCGCCTACGATGGCCGTGTTCCGCGGGGAGGAAATCAGTGGCGGCGTTGAACCTGACCCAGAAGATCATCCAGAGCCACCTCACCGCCGGTGAGCTCAAGGCCGGGACCGAGGTCTCCCTCCGGGTCGATCAGGGCCTCCTCCAGGACACCACCGGGACCATGGGCTTCCTGCAGCTCGAGGAGCTGGGTGTCGAGCAGATCAAGATCCCGTTCGCGATCGTCTACGTCGACCACAACATCCTGGCGATCGACTTCAAGAACCCCGACGACCACATGTTCCTGCGCTCGTTCGCGCAGCGGCACGGCATCCACTTCTCCCGGCCAGGCACCGGCATCTGCCACTACCTGCACATGGAGCGCTTCGCGAAGCCGGGCCAGGTGCTGCTGGGCGCGGACAGCCACACCGTCATGGCGGGCTCGGTCGCGATGATCGCGATCGGCGCGGGCGGCCTCGACGTCGCGGTCGCGCTCGCGGGCCACGGGTTCACGATGGCGATGCCCAAGGTCGTCGAGGTCCGCCTCGCGAACAAGCTCGGCCCGTGGATCCAGGCGAAGGACATCATCCTCGAGCTCCTGCGGCGCCGCGACGTGAAGGGCGGCGTCGGGCGCATCTTCGAGTTCACCGGTCCCGGCGTGGAGACCCTGTCGGTCCCTGAGCGCGGGACGATCTGCAACATGATCGCGGAGCTCGGCGCGACCACCGGCATCTTCCCGAGCGATCGCCGGACGAAGGACTGGCTCACGGAGCAGAAGCGGCCGGGCGACTTCGTGGAGCTCGGGCCCGACGCGGGCGCCTCCTACGAGGAGCGCGAGGACATCGACCTCGCGAAGCTCGAGCCGCTCATCGCGAAGCCGTCGAGCCCGGGCAACGTCGTGCCCGTGCGCGAGGTGGCCGGCATCAAGGTGCAGCAGGTCTGCGTCGGCTCGAGCGTGAATTCCGGCTACGCGGACCTCGCGATCGTCGCGGCGGTCATGAAGGGCAAGACCGCGCACCCCGAGGTGTTCATGACGGTCACCCCGGGGTCGAAGCAGATCCTCGACGCGCTCGCCGACGGCGGCGCGTACCAGGCGATGATCGCGAGCGGCGCGCGGATGCTCGAACCGGCCTGCGGGCCGTGCGTCGGCATGGGCCAGGCGCCGCCCACCGGCAGCGTCTCGGTCCGCACGTTCAACCGGAACTTCCCGGGTCGCAGCGGCACCGACAACGATCAGGTGTACCTCTGCAGCCCCACGACCGCGGCGGCCACCGCGCTGCGCGGCGTGATCACCGACCCGCGCGACCTCGGCGAGGAGCCGACGTTCACGGTCCCGGCGATGGACCCGGCGGTCGACGACTCCAACATCCTGGTCCCGCTCCCGCTCGCGGAGGCGATGAAGGTCCACGTGGTGAAGGGGCCGAACATCCAGCCTCCGCCGCGGCAGACCGCGCTGCAGAACATGCTGCACGGCGAGGTGATCATCAAGCTCGGCGACAACGTGTCGACCGGTGACCTCTCGCCGGACGGCGCGGTCGTCATGGCCCTCCGCTCGAACGTGAACGCGATCGCCGAGTTCACGTTCAAGCGCTTCGACCCGACGTTCCCTCAGCGCGCCCGCGAGAAGGGCGGCGGCTTCATCGTCGCCGGCCAGAACTACGGTCAGGGCTCGAGCCGCGAGCACGCCGCCCTCGCGCCGAAGGCCCTCGGGATCCGCGCGGTCATCGCGCAGTCGTTCGCCCGGATCCACCGGCGCAATCTGATCTCGCAAGGGATCCCGCCACTCGTGTTCAAGAACGAGTCGGACCTCGCGAAGATCGCGCAGGGCGACATGCTGACCATCGACGGCCTGCGCGACGCCCTGCAGTCGAACAAGGACAACGAGATCGTCATCGCGCGCACCGACACGGGCGTCGAGGTGCCGCTGAGCGCGAGCTTCCTCCCGAGCGAGGCGCGCACGCTGCTCGCCGGCGGACTGCTCGCCGAGCTGCGCGCGGGCGGCGATACGCTCTCCGCCGGCGTGGTCGTCAGCGGATCGGTGGAGCAGGGCTCGCCACAGGAGAGCGCCAACCGCTCGATCCCCGGCGACGAGCCGGTGAAGACCGCGAAGGAGGCCGCGAAAGCCCCGAAGTGAGCAGCCACCGGATCACCCTCATCCCGGGCGATGGCACCGGCCCTGAGATCGTCGAGGCGACCCGCCGGGCGATCGAGGCGACCGGCGTGCAGATCGAGTGGGACCGCCAGGAGATCGGCGTCCCGGCGATCGCGAAGTTCGGCACCCCGTTCCCACCGGAGGCGCTCGCCTCGATCCGCCGCAACAAGGTCGGCCTGAAGGGGCCGCTCACGACCGAGCTCGGCAAGGGCTTCCGGTCGGTGAACGTGGCCCTGCGCAAGGAGTTCGACCTGTACGCGAACCTGCGGCCGGCGAAGACGTACCCCGGCGTGCGCACGCCGATGGGCAACGTCGACCTCGTCGTCGTGCGGGAGAACATCGAGGACCTCTACGCGGGCATCGAGTTCGACCTCGGGACCCCCGAGTTGGCCGAGGTCCGCGCGGTCATCGAGAAGGCGAGCAAGCAGCAGATCCGCGAGGATGCCGCGATCTCGATCAAGTACATCAGTGAAATGGGCTCGCGCCGGATCGTTCGTTTCGCGTTCGAGTACGCGCGCGCGAACCAGCGCAAGAAGGTCACCGCCGTGCACAAGGCCAACGTCATGAAGTTCACCGACGGCCTGTTCCTCCGCGTGGCCGGCGAGGTCGCGCGCGACTATCCGGACATCGAGTTCGAGGACCGCATCGTCGACAACATGTGCATGCAGCTCGTCCAGAAGCCCGAGCTCTACGACGTGCT
>CAZMLV010000068.1:0-9076 GCA_964567235.1 uncultured Chloroflexota bacterium
TACGGGTCCTGCCCGTCGCGGGTGAAATAACGCTCGAAGCGGAGCCCCGCGGACTCGCGGTCGAACCGGGCGGACTGCGGCGGTAGTTCGGCGATGGCCATTTTCTGGGCTCCTAGTGAGTTGTTGAGGTCAGGGCGAGAAAGGTGCCGCGCCGGATCGGCAATAGAAGGAGGAGATCCCGGTCCGCTGTGGCATGCGCGGAAGCGTGCGACATGTCCTTGTCTCCTCCTCAAGCGTCCACGACCACTAGATGTCGTTCCGGTGCCTGGGCTTGGCACAACATCTAGTGGCGCAGGGGGCGAACGATGCTCCGGCGGATGTGGTCTGTCAAGAGCGGAAAGGACACGATTTCACGACGAGGCGCCGCCGACCATGGAAGCCCGGAGAAGCCTCGGTGAAATGGGCGCGCGCGGGCCTCGGGGCTAGGCGGGCGCTCCCACGGCCTCGGCTTGGGCGGCCTGGACCAACGCCCGGACCCCGGTCCGCAGGTCGTCCTCGGCGATGTTCAGCGGCGGGATGAACCGCACGACCTGATCGTGCGACCCGGCGGTGATGAGCAGTACGTTGCGCTCGAGGGCGCCGTGGATCGCGGCCTTCGATGCGGTCTTGTCGGCGAACTCGATCGCGGCCATCGCGCCGAACGTGCGGATCTCGCGCACGCGCGGGTCGCGCCTCAGCGGCGCCAGCTCTTCCACGATGATCTTGCCCACGAGGTCCGCGCGCTCGACGAGCTTCTCGTCCTTCAGCACGTTGAGGGTCGCGAGGCCCGAGGCGCAGGACACCGGGTTGCCGCCGAACGTGGACCCATGGGTCGACGTCTTCCAGCGCTCATGGAGCGCGCGCGGCGCGACGACAGCACCGAGCGGCAGCCCGCCGCCCAGGGCCTTCGCGAGCGCCATCACGTCCGGAGTCACCCCGAATCGCTGCGCCGCGAACCAAGCGCCGGTCCGGCCGAAGCCGCTCTGGACCTCGTCGAACACGAGGAGCGCGCCGATACGCGTCGCGATCTCGCGCAGGCCCTGCAGGAACGAGGTCGGCGCGGCGATGTAGCCGCCCTCGCCCAGGACCGGCTCGATGAGGATCGCCGCGACGTGCTCGGCCGGCACGTCGTGCTCGAGCATCTGCTCGATGATCGCGAGGGAATGCTGCCCACAGGTCTCGGCGTCGTGCGCCGGGGTGATCGGGCAGTCCAGCGGATACGGATACGGCGCGACGTGCACCTCGGGCAGGAGCGCGCCGTAGCCCCTCCGGTACAGCGATTTCGAGGTCGTGACCGAGGCCGCGCCGGTCGAGCGGCCGTGGAATCCGCCTCGGAACACGATGATCGCCTCGCGGCCGGTGACCTGGCGCGAGAGCTTGATCGATGCCTCGATCGCCTCGGCCCCGGAGTTGCCGAAGAACACCATGTCGAGCCCGCGCGGCGTGACCGCCGTCAGGGCCTCCGCGAGGGCGATGTTCGGCTCGTACGCCGCGACGCCGGCGCAGATGTGTGAGAGCTTCGCGGCCTGCGCCTGGATCGCTGCCACCACCTTTGGATGCGCGTGGCCGACTGGGGTGACCGCGATCCCCGAGGTGAGGTCGAGGACACGCTTGCCGTCGCGAGTGAAGAGCCAGCTTCCCTCACCGTGGTCGACCTCAAGCCACGTGTAGTGGCCGAGGACGGGCGACAGGACCCGGGCGGCCCGCTGTTCGAGGGTGGCGGAGGGCTGCTTCACCTCGTCATTCTAGGGGCGCCCGACCGGTCGGCGCCCGGCTGCGCGAGCAGGCCTAGGACCACTCCTCCACATGGTGGGTACGGCCCCGGACCGGTACCAACTGCCTAGTCCCGAAGCGGGTCGGCCTCCCTAGACTTCGCGTTATCCAAGAGCCAATGAACAGGGTCTTTTCAGCGTGGGGAAGGGTCGCCAAGGCCGCCGATGGTCAATCGATGGTCGAGCTTGCCTTGTGCCTGCCGCTGCTCGTCTTCGGGGTGGTCGGCGGCGCCGACCTGGCGCGGGCGTACGCCCTCCAGATCGCCGTCGAGAACGGGTCGCGCGCCGGGGCTGAGGCGTACGCGATCAGCTCATCTGACGTGCGGACGGCCGGCCAGGCCGCGCAGGCCGCGGTGGACGAGATCAACCGGACCCCGACGGCGGCCGCCACGACCTCGATGGTGCAGGTCTCGACCACCCTCGCGGACGGCACCGTCGTCGCCAACTGCGCTCCGACGATCGCCGCTCCCTGCTACGTGAACGTCCGCGTCCAGTACAACTGGCGGACCCTCGTGGCGTGGCCGGGGATCCCGAATAGCGGGACGTTCGACCGGACCACGTCGATGCGGACCTACTGATGTTGAAGTTCCGAGGCTTCGGACGCGACGAGGGCGCGCAGTCGCTCGTCGAGTTCGCGCTCGTGCTGCCGCTCTTCCTCCTGATCGTCACGGGCATCCTCGACACGGCGCGCGCGGTCTGGCAGGAGAACACGCTCGCGTACGCGGCCCGTGAGGGGACGCGCTACGCGATCGTTCATGGGACCGGCGGCGTCCCGGTGGTCGGCCCGTGCACGAGCTGCACGAACCCGACGGCCGCGAACAACAACCTCGACCAGGTCGTGAACGCGGTCACCACCAATGCGATCGGTGTCTACAACATCAGCGTCACGATCGACTATCCGGGCATCGCGGGCACCGTCTGCAACTACCGCACGTGCCCGGTCACGGTCGATGCGACCGCTCCATTCGTTCCACTGCCGTCGTACTACCTGCTTGGGAACGCCTTCCAGGTCACGCTGCGTGGCGGCTCGAAGCTCTACATCCAGCGATGAGAGGAAACCGGAAGATGAACAGCAGAGGACCGCGCGCGTTCTTCGGGCCCGAGAGCTCGGGCGGTCAGGCCATCGTGATGGTCGCCATCGTGTTCATGACGCTCATGTTCGCGGTCGGCCTGGCCCTCGACGCCGGCCAGCTGTTCTCGGCCAAGCGCACCCAGCAGGAAGCCGCCGACGCGGGCGCCTTCGCGGGCGCCGTCGTCCTGTACCAGCACGGCACGGTCCTCCAGGCGACCGCAGCCGCGATCGCCGATGCCGCGAAGAACGGGTTCGTCGACGGCGTGAACAGCACGACCGTGACCGTGAACGGCTCCAACGTCGCGTCCTCGAATGCCCCGACCTCTGGTCCATACGCCGGCGAGAGCCCGGTGAAGCACATCGAGGTCGTGATCGTCCGTCAGGTGAAGACGACACTCGTTCCGGCCGAGGCCGCGTTCAACCCGGTGCGCGCCCGCGGCGTCGCCGGCGCCGAGCCGCTGAACAACGGCTACGCGCTCATCGCCCTCGATGCCGCGTGCACGCCCGGCGCCCTCGACGTCGAGGACAACATCAACCTCCATCTGACCGGCGGTGGGATCCTCGTGAACTCGTGCAGCCCGCAAGCCGTGGATGGCATGGAGAGCGGCGACGACATCACCGTGAACCCGAGCACCCGCGGCCTCGACATCGTCGGCACGGCGACGGGGAGCACGTTCCCGCCCGGGCTCGTCGTGAACATGCGCGTTCCGGTGCAGGCCGACCCGTTCGCGGGCACCGCGGAGCCGACCAACCTGAAGAGCTACGACGGCATCCACGACCTGACGACCGACCCCGCCGCGATCCCGGGTACGAACACGTATCCGGAAGGGATCTACACCTCGACCTTCAGCAGCGCCAAAATGTGCCATGGCATCTACATCCTGAAGAACGGTCTCGGTGGCGACGTCGACCGGGACACCGACCCAACGCACCTCGACCCGATCACGAACACGCCGTGCGACGGCAAGGTGTTCATCTTCAACACCCTGACCAACTTCCCGGCCGCCGGCGGCACCTGCGGGCGGATCGGCCAGAACGGTAACCACCCGATCACCATCCGGCCGATGGACACGATCCCGGCCACCGGGAACCAGGCCTGGGTGAACTTCCAGATCTTCCAGGACCCGAACTGCACCGTCGCCATGGACATCGGCGGCGAGCAGACCCTCGATGCGGCGGGGACGATCTACGTCCCGAACGCGGCGCTGATCATGGAGGGCAACCCCTCCACGATCGACGGTGGCCAGTTCGTCGCGAAGACACTGAGCATCCAGAACGGAAACATGAACATCAACTACTCGGCCGGCAACACCGCCCAGCCGGTCACCCCGCGCCTCGCGGAGTAAGAGCGGCAACGCCTCCAGACCGCAGATGAAGAAAGCCCCCGACCAGACCGGTCGGGGGCTTTCTCTCTATCAGACGGGATCGGGCCGAGCTAGTTGGTCCGGCCGACCCGGATCTGGACGGTGGTCGTGTCCTCGCCGAGGATGCCGACCCGGTACCCCGGCACGCCCGCCACGGCCTCGCTGAAGCGCTGCTGGCCGGTCCACTGGAGGCGAAGCTTCAGGATCCCGGCCCGGTAGTACTCGATCCGCAGCGGACCGACGCCCGGAACGCGCCGAAGCGCGAGCTCGAAGTGGTGCCAGTCGTCGGGTGTCGGAAGCGGCGTCACCACGAGGTCCATTTCCCCGACGAGCGGCGCCTCGCGCGACGTGACGATCGGCCCGCCGGCGGAGGCGCCCGCGCGTGGCGCGGGGTCCTCGAGCAGGTCCGCGAGGATCTCGAGCGCGGGCTGCGCGATCTCCTCCAGGCCGATGATCATCGGACGCGCCGTGGGAACGCTCGGGAGAAGCTCGCGCTGCGGTGCCGGCTCTGACGCTGACACCGGAGATCCCTCGGCTCCGATCGTGGTCGGGCGGGCACGGCCCGAGCGGTCGGACTCGATCGGCCCATCGACCCTGCGGACGATCTCCGGAGCGGCTGGCGACGGCCGTGAACGGCCGTGGTCGCCGATGCGGGACGCAAGGTCGATCGGCTCGTCGATGTCGGGGCCGCGGTCACGCCTCTTGCCGATCACCGAACGAACGCTAGGAGGCGGCGGCGCCGGAGTCCTCACCCGGGAGCGGGAAGAGCGGTATCGGCCCGTTGACCCATCCCCCGAAAGGCGGAGCCGAAAGCGGACACCCTTCCCCTAGAGTCGGCCCGGTGAGATGGCCTGGCCACGCGTTCCGCGTCGCGGTGGCCCTCCCGGCCATCCTGGCCGTGGCCGTGGCCTGCGGCGGGTCCAACCCGACGGCAAAGGCGTCCGATCCGGCCGGGGACGCCCTTGCTCGAGGGATCGCCGCCCACAACGCCAACAAGCTCGACGAGGCGGCGAAGGACTACTTCGAGGTCCTGGCCAACGACCCGAAGAACAAATTCGCCTTCTACAACCTCGGCCAGATCGCCCGCACCCAGAACAAGCTCGCCATCGCCGAGGGCTACTACCGGTCCGCCCTCGAGGCCGACCCGAACTACGGCCCGGCGCTCTTCGGCCTGGGCGTCGTCCGGCAGGCCTTCAACAGCGTCCAGGAGGCCGTGGACCTCTACACGAAGGACATCGCGATCGAGCCCACCAACGCGGCGGCGCACTACAACCTCGGGATCCTGCTCCGGATCCAGGGCAAGACGGCGCAGGGCGACGCGGAGATCGCACGCGCGATCCAGCTCGACCCGAAGCTGCCACAGCCGCCGGCGCCGACGGCGACACCCAAGCCGGCGTCGCCCACACCGACCCGCTGATCCAGGCATGACCTGGCGCGCGCTTCGGCCGCGCCCGCTCGCGACCCGTCCTCCGACACGCCCTGAGTCGATCGTCCTCGTGCTCCTGGTCGCTGTCCCGATGCTGTTCAACGCGGTCGAGCTTCTGCCGGAGCTCACCGCGCTGCCCAACGTGAATGACGACGCCGCGCACCTGCTGTTCGTGGAGCGTGCGAACGACGCGATCAGCCAGGGCGCCGATCCGGTCGACTTCTGGGTGCCCGACCTCGAGCTCGGGTTCCCGCAATTCGTCTACTACCAGCACCTCCCCCACCTGGTCGTCGTGGCCCTCGATCGCGCCTTGCTGCAGCGGGTGGACATCGTCACGGTGTTCAACGCCGTCCGCTACGTGCTGCTGGTCGGGCTGCCGCTCACGGTCTTCTGGTCGATGCGCCGGATGGGGTTCACTGCCCTGGCCGCCGCGATCGGCGCGGCCGCGAGCTCGCTCCTCTCATCGGGCGGGCGGCTCGGCTTCGACTACGACAGCTACGTCTGGCGGGGCTACGGGGTCTTCACGCAGCTCTTCGCGATGCATCTCTCGTTCATCACGCTCGCGCTGCTGCATCGCGTGATGGACCGTGGTCGCGGCTACCTCGCGGCGATGGTCGCCCTCGCCGCCCTCGTGCTCTCACAGCTGCTCTACGCCTACATGATGGCGATCAGCGCCGTCGTCATGGCCGTCTGCGCGTCGCGGCGGTCGCTGCCAATGCGGTTCGCGCGGCTCGGCACCGTCGGCCTGGCCGCGGGGCTGATCGCGGCCTACATGATCGTGCCGGCCGCGCTGTCGGGCTACTGGTTGAATGAGTCTCCGTACCTCGAGACGTACAAGTACGACTCGTTCGGCGCGGGGCCGATCCTGCAGTGGCTCGTCACCGGCCAGCTCCTCGACGCCGACCGGCTCCCGGTCCTCACGGTGCTCCTCGCCGTTGGCATCGCGGCCGCGCTCGTCACGCGATCGCGCCCCGCCCTCATCGCGCTCGCGCTGTTCGGCGTGTGGCTCGTGCTGTACTTCGGCCGGCCGACGCTCGGCGGGCTCGTCGACCTCTTCCCGCTCCACAACGCGCTGTTCTTCCACCGATTCATCGGCGGCGTGCACCTCGCGTCGATCCTGCTCATCGGCGCCGGCGGCGCGTGGCTCTGGTCGCTCGTCGAGCCCTGGCGCCACGTCCTGCGGATGGCCGCGGTCACCGCCGGCCTGGCGTTCGTGCTCGTGGTCGCGATGCGCGAGCACGCCGACTACTACGCGTTCAATTCGCTCTGGATCCAGCAAACGAAGGCCGCGATCGACCGCGATACCCAGGCGAAGACGATCATCGATGCCCTTCGCGCGCTGCCGCCGGGACGGGTGTACGCCGGTCAGCGGACGGACTGGGGCGAGCAGCTCGACTTCGGTCTCGCGTTCCGAAGCGCCCGGATGCACGACCTCATCACCTTCGACGAGATCCCGACACTGGCCCAGCCCTATCAGGGGCCATCACTGAACTCCGACCTCGTGTTCGACTTCGATCCGACGAACCCGGCGCACTACGCGGCATTCGGCGTCACGTACGTGATCGCGCCGAGCACCCGGCAGCTCCCCGCATTCCTCGTCCCGCTCCGCCGCACGCCGCTCTACACGCTCTACTCCGCCCCGGCGAGCGCGGCGGCGCGCTATGCCGCCGTCGCGGACACGGTGCGGGTGCCGGCGCAGAGCGGGCTGCTGCCGGTCATGCGGGGCTGGCTGCTCGGGCCGCTGCCGGTCGCGGGCAAGGTCGTGCGGATCGACTACCCGGCGGGACCGGCGGGTGCGACCGGCGGCACGATGCCGGGATGCGATAGTGGCGGCACGATCGGCTCGGAGCGCATCGAGCAAAGCCGCGTGACCGTCGTCGCCGGCTGCCCGACCGCGGCGACCCTCGTGCTGTCGATCACGTACCACCCGAACTGGCAGGTGACCAGCGACGGGGTGCCGCTCACGACGTTCATGGTCTCGCCGAGCCTGATCGGCGTGAGCCTGCCGCCGGGGACCCACACCATCGTCGCGGAATATCGCTCCACGCCGATGAAGACGCCGCTGCTGATCCTGGGCGGCGTCGTGCTCGCGGCGGCCGTGGTCGGGCGACGTTGGATCGAGCGTGTGGACGCACGGCTCGCCGCGCGCTGGCTGCCCACCACGTGAGCGACGAGCTCGAGCTCACGATCCTGATGCCCTGCCTCAACGAGGCCGCGACCGTGGCGGCCTGCGTCGATGCGGCGCAGCAGGCACTGGGCGACCTCGGCGTGCCGGGCGAAGTCCTGGTCGCCGACAACGGCTCGACCGACGGCTCGCGCGAGCTCGCCGCCGCGCACGGCGCGCGCGTCGTGCCCGTCGCCGAGCGCGGCTATGGCGCCGCGCTCCTCGCGGGCATCGAGGCCGCTCGCGGGCGCTACGTCGTCATGGGCGACGCGGATCTGTCGTACGACTTCGCGGAGGCCGGCCGCTACCTGGCCAGGCTGCGGGAGGGCTACGACCTCGTGATGGGCAACCGCTTCGAGGGCGCGATCGAGCCGGGCGCGATGCCATCCCTGCATCGCTACGTCGGCAACCCGGTGCTGTCCGGGCTCGGCCGGCTGTTCTTCGGCAGCCCGGTGGGCGACTTCCACTCCGGGATGCGCGGCTTCCGGCGCGACGCGATGACCGGCCTGCATCTGCGCACGACCGGGATGGAGTTCGCGTCGGAGATGATCGTGCGCGCGAGCCTCGCGAAGCTGCGGATCGGCGAGGTCCCGACGACACTCCGGCCGGACCGCCGCGGCCGGCCGCCGCACCTGCGCACGTGGCGCGACGGCTGGCGGCACCTGCGGTTCCTGCTGCTGTACAGCCCGCGCTGGCTGTTCCTCTATCCCGGTGCGGTCCTGGCACTTGTCGGGCTCGTCGCGAGCGCGGCGCTCCTGCCCACGCCACGGGTCCACACCCTCGTGTACGCGGCGATGCTCGTGATCATCGGGTTCCAGACGATCGTGTTCGCGGCGTTCACGAAGATCTTCGCGATCAACGAGGGCCTGCTGCCACCGGACCGGCGGCTCGACCGCGTCTTCCGGGTCGTCACGCTCGAGGTCGGGCTCAGCCTTGGCGTGGTGATGGTCGCGGCGGGGATCGCGGGCTCGCTGTACGCGCTCGCCGTCTGGGAGCAGACGGCGTTCGGCGCGCTCGACGCATCGTCGCTCGCGATGCGCATCGTCATCGTGTCCTCGAGCGCGATCGCGCTCGGGGTCCAGGTCATCCTGTCGAGCTTCTTCTTCAGCATCCTCGGGCTCCGGCGGCGGCTGTGACGCGGGTCGTGGCGGTCGGCGCGGGATGGGTCACCCTGCACCGCCACCTGCCGGCGATCGCGGCGACGGCCGGGCTCGAGCTCGCCGGCATCGTCGATCGCGACGACGCGCGCGGATCCGCCGCCGCGACCGCGAAGGGCGTCCCGCACGCCGCCTCGCTCGA
>CAZMLV010000069.1:0-6126 GCA_964567235.1 uncultured Chloroflexota bacterium
GCGCCGTTCGACATCCGCGAGATGCTCATGGAGCTGGTGGACATGGACCACACCCAGCCCGGCGGCTACGACGAGCTGCGCAACCTGCTTCGCCTCTCGGCCGGCAGCGGGGGCCGCTCGATGATCCCTGAGCAGGCCGACCGCACGACGCCGGCCGACATGTGCCGGCTACTCGAGCTCATCGAGTCGCGGGCGATCCTCGATCCGGAGTCGTGCACCGCGATCATCGAGCTGTTGAAGCGCATCCAGTCCGCGACCCGGATCCCCGGTCTCTTGCCGAAGGGCACCGTGGTCGCGCACAAGACGGGCTCGTACCGCCGGCTGCGGAACGACGTGGGCATCGTCTACGCGCCCAACGGACCGTACGCCGTCGCGCTGTTCGCGCGCGAGCTCGTTCGCGACAACATCGACGACGACGCCGCGCTCGCGCGCATTTCCCTCGCGATCTACGAGGAGTTCGCCGGCTAGCGGCGGCCCTTCGCGAGCGCCTTCGCGTTCGTGCCAAGCGTGACCCCGGCGGCGTGCATGTGGAAGACATGCACGTCTTTGACCTTATGACCGGACACGCGCAGTCCAACGCGGATATCCCGCTCGAGCTTGGCCCAGTCGCTCGCTCTGTCGCTCAACGGATCCGTCGGGTTGATCGAGAACGACACCATGCAGCTGATGCCGCCGGCATGGCCTGGCATATCTGGTCCCTCCTTCGCGCCTCGCGAAGAGTGTGGCGGGAGCGTCAAGGGGTCGCCATACTGCCGAGGTGCCGCAGGAGCGACGGCTCGTGACGGTCCTCTTCGCCGACATCGTGGGCTCCACGACCTTGACCGTGAGCAACGACCCCGAGGTCGTGCGCGAGCGGCTCGCTGCCCTGTTCGCCAGAACTCGCCGGATCCTGCAGGAACACGGCGCGACAGTCGAGAAGTTCATCGGAGACGCGGTGATGGCGGTCTTTGGCATCCCGAACGCGCACGAGGACGATGCCGAGCGTGCGCTTCGAGCTGCCCACGGGATGCTCATCGCGTTCGCCATCCCGGATGTCGGCCCGCTGCAGCGCGTGGAGCTGCGCGTCGGCGTGACCACCGGCGAGGTCGCCACGGGGTCGGCCGAAGCCGATCAATTCCTCGTCACCGGCGAGAGCGTCAATCTCGCAGCGCGGTTGCAGGCCGCGGCGGCCCCGGGGGAGATCCTGGCCGACGCCCTCACCCGGCGCCTGGCGGCCGCCGCCGCGCGGTTCGGCCCGGTCCGGAGGGTGCCGGCGAAGGGGATCGGCGAGGTCGACGCGTGGCCGGTCGAAGGGCTGGTCTCCGCCGTGCCATCCGGCGAGCGCCTGCGGCTGCCGAGTGCGCAATTCGTCGGACGAGAGCGCGAGCTCGAAACCCTGACGGCGCTCTGGGTAAAGGCCGCCGCGACCGGCCGTCCGTACCTCGTCAACGCCATCGGTCCGGCCGGCATCGGCAAGAGTCGGTTGATCGACGAATTCGCGGCAGGCTTGAACGGCGCTCTGGTCCTGCGGACGCGTTGCCCGCCATATGGGGAAGGACTCGCGCTCTGGCCGATCGAGCAGATCCTCGGCCAGCAGCCGGAGGTGAACCAGCCGAATCTCGTCGGTGCGTTCCAGCGCCACCTCGAGGCACTCGCCCAGGATGGGCAGGTGTTGCTCGTCGTCGAAGACATCCACTGGGCGGAGGCCCCGATGTTCGATGCGATCGAGCAGATCGTGGACCGGGCGCGCGGCCCGATCTTCGTGCTCTGCTCGGCGCGTCCCGATCTGCTCGCGTTGCGCCCCGGGTGGGCCGGCGATGGCGAACGGTCGGCGACCCTCATGGTGCCGCCGCTCGATGACGTTGCCGTTGGCACGCTGGTCGCCTCGCTCGATCGCGCGCTCGCGGCCGCCTCGGCACTCCCGTACGTGCGTGCGCACAGCGAGGGCAATCCGCTGTTCGTGCAGGAATACCTGCGCGCCCTGCGAGAGGACGGCGCGGCCGCGGTCGCAAGCGCGGTACCGCCGACGCTGCGGGGCCTCATCGCGGCCCGTCTCGATCGCGTTCCGGCCGAGACCCGCGCGGTCCTCAGTGCCGCAAGTGTCGTCGGGCGCACCTTCACTCCCGAGGTGCTCGCGGCGATCGTCGACGAGCCGCGACTCGCGGAGCGCCTGGCCGACGCCGAGCGCCTGGAGATCATCTCGACCCTCGATCCCAGCGGCACCGCGCACCAGCGACTGTCGTTCGCGCACATGCTGTTCCGAGACGTCGCCTACGCCGGCGTGCCGAAGGGCGAGCGGATGCGGCAGCATGATCGCCTGTCCCGATGGCTCGAGACGACCGAGACCGGTGACCTGGCGCTCGCCGCGCACCACGCCGAGCAGGCGGCGCTCCTCGCGCGCCAGCTGGGATCGGATGCGGCTGTGGCACTCGCGAAACGCGCATTCGCATCGCTGCGCGCCGCGGCCGAGCAGCGACGTGCCCGCACCGACAGCCACGCCGCGCTCGCGCTCTATCGGCGCGCACTGACGCTCGCCGGGTCTGCTGGTGAGGATCCCGCTGCCGTTCTCGCGACGCGCGCGCGGGCGGCATTGGCGTGGCTTCGCGTCGAGGGCAGCGCGGCCGCGATCGCCGAGCTCGATGCGGTGCTCGAACAGGCGCGCGGACTCGTGCCCGCGGACCTTCTGGTCCAGCTGCTGGTGTGGCGATCGACCATCATCGCGCTGGACGATCCCGATCGCGCCGAGGCGCTGGTCGCGGAGGCGACGGCGGTCGCGGCGCGCGCGGGCGACCGCCTGCGCCTGGCCTACGCGCAGTGGGCTGCCGCCGAGCTTCGCGCGGCGGCAGGTGATCTCGAGGGCCAACGCGCGAAGCTGACCGCGGTCTTACGCGAGATGCGCGAGACCGGTACCGACTACTGGCTCGTGCCATGCCTGTGCGACCTTGCCGAGAACGCGCTGAATCGCGGAGACCGCGTCGAGGCGGCAACGTTCTCGCGCGATGCGCTCCTTGCGAGCGAGCACGTCGTGGCGGCGATCGATCGGTTCCGTGCGCTCGACACCGCCAGCCGCGTACGACTCGACGGGGGCGATGTGACCGCGGCGGGACACTACGCGGAAGCGGCGACCGTGCTGGCCCGCGAGCTGATCGAGCCGTATGCGTCGGCGCGTGCGGCCCTCGCGGGGGCGTCCTACCGGCGCGCATCCGGAGACCTGCCCACGGCGCAGCGCCTGATCGAGGCGGCCCTCGCGGATGGCGACGTCCTCGCGCGGCCGACGATGCGCGGCGTGGTCGTCGAGCTCCGCGCGGCGCTCGCCACCATTCGCGCCGAGTTGGGCGACACGTCGGGCGCGGCGACCCTGCTCGCGCGCGCTCGTGCTGACGCGCCATCGGCGGACGTCCGCGCGCGGCGGCATCTTGAGGCGGCTGCGGATGCGATGCGTCTCGAACGCCCGCCCGGAGCGGTTCGCGCCTAGACTTTCGACCATGCGGCGCGTCTATCTCGACCATGCCGCCACGACGCCGGTCGACCCCGAGGTCGCCGACCTTATGGCCCAGGTCCTCCGCGATGTGCCAGGCAACCCATCGAGCATCTATGCGGAGGGCCGGCGGGCCCGCGCCCTCGTCGATCGCGCCCGCGACGAGGTCGCTCAGGCGATCGGGGCGGAGCCGGCGGAGATCGTGTTCACGTCGGGCGGCACGGAGGCCGACAACCTCGCCCTCCGTGGTGTGCTGAAGGCGCGCGAGGGCGAGGCCGACGGCATCGTCACCACGGCGATCGAGCACCATGCCGTCCTCGACACCGCTCACGATCTCGAAGCCCACGGACAGGCGCGGGTGTCGGTGATCGGCGTCGACCGCGATGGCCGGGTGGCGCCGGGCGCCGTCCGGGCCGCACTCGATGAGCGCACCGCGGTCGTGTCCGTCATGCACGGGAACAACGAGATCGGAACGCTGCAGCCGATCGCAGAGATCGGCGCGATCTGTCGCGAGCGGAACGTCGCGTTCCACAGCGACGCGGTGCAGACAGTTGGCGCGCTCGAGATCGACGTGCGCGCCATTCCGGTCGACCTGCTGAGCGTGAACGCCCACAAGTTCTACGGGCCCAAGGGCGTCGGCGCGCTCTACGTCCGGAGGGGCACGCGGATCGCGACGGTCCAGACGGGCGGCGGGCAGGAGCGGGGCCTGCGGACCGGCACGGAGAACGTCGCCGGCGTGGTCGGCCTCGGAGCGGCGCTGCGGATCGCGACCGCGAAGCGCGCGGCCGAGTCGGCGCGCCTGGCCCGGCTGCGCGACACGCTCATCGCGGGCATCCGCTCGCGGATCCCGGACGCGACGCTCACCGGGCACCCGACCGAGCGGCTACCGAATAACGCGTCGTTCTGCTTCAGCGGCACGCAGGGTGAAGCGCTCGTGGTCTCACTCGACCTCGAGGGCATCAGCGCGTCCAGTGGATCCGCCTGCACGAGCGGCAACACCGATCCGTCGCACGTGCTGCTCGCGCTCGGGCTGGAGCGTGACCTCGCCCAGGGCTCGCTCCGGCTGACGCTGGGCCGGTCGACGACCGACGACGACATCGCCGCGCTCCTCGCCGCGCTGACCGGGATCGTCGCGCGGCTGCGCGCCGCAGCGGGCGTGGCGGCATGACCGATGACGTGCGGCTCGGCCCGGCTTCGCTGGCCCCGGCCGAGCCCCATTCAAAGGATCACTACAGCGATCGCGCGCTCGACCATCTGACCCGGCCACGGAACGCCGGCACGCTCAGCGGTCCAAGCGGCACCGGTTCCGACGCGAATCCGTCGTGCGGCGACCGCACGACCATCACGCTGCGGGTCGCGGACGGGCGCGTGGCGGAGCTGCGGTTCCGCACGTTCGGCTGCACCGCGGCGATCGCGTCGGCGTCGGTCCTCACCGAGCTCGCGGCCGGGCTGTCGGTCGATGACGCCGCACGGCTCGAGCCCGCCGACATCCTGAACGCGCTCGGCGGCCTCCCGGTGCGCAAGGAGGCCTGCGCGCTCATGGCCATCGGCGCCCTGCGCGGCGCGCTCGTCGACGCGCGGGTACGGGCGACGGCGTGAGCGAGCGCGTGTTCGTCGCGATGAGCGGCGGGGTGGACTCGGCGCTGGCCGCGGCGCTGCTCGTGGAGCGCGGGCTCGACGTCGTCGGAGTCTGGATGCGCCTCACCCCCGCGGGGACGACCAGCGACGCGCCGCGCTGCTGCGGCACCGATGCGGCCGGCGAGGATGCCCGGCGTGCGGCCGCGCACCTCGGGATCCCGTTCTACGCGTTCGACTACGCGGAGCTGTTCGGCCGCGAAGTGGTCGACCGGTTCGTGCGCTCGTACGCGGCCGGTGAGACGCCGAATCCGTGTGTCGCGTGCAATGGCTACGTGAAATTCGAGGCGCTCCTCGGTGACGTGACCCATAAGTTCGGCGCGTCACGGCTCGCCACGGGTCACTACGCACGGGTGAGGACAGACCGATCGGGCCGGCGCCGGCTGCTGCGGGCGCGCGACAGGATGAAAGACCAGTCGTATGCCCTGTACATGCTCGGCCAATCGGAGCTCGCGGCGCTCGAGCTGCCGATCGGCGAGCTCGCGGACAAGGCCGAGACCCGTGCGCTCGCGGCGCGCTTCGGCCTGCCGAACGCCGCGAAGGCCGAGAGCATGGACATCTGCTTCATCGGCGGCGACTACCGCGACTTCGTGCGCGAGCGCGCGCCCGAAGCGTTCGCGACCGGACCGATCGAGCGCGCCGATGGCACGGTCATCGGCGTGCACGCCGGTGTCGGCGGCCTCACCGTCGGGCAACGGAGCGGCGTCGGAGTCGCGACGGGCGAACGGCTGTACGTGCTGCGGCTCGATCCCGAGCGCAGGACCGCGGTCGTGGGTCGCAGAGACGAGATCGCAACGCGCACGTATGGCCTCCGCGACGTCCGGTTCACCGCCGATGCCGCGCCCGCGGACATCTTTACGGCCGATGCGGTCCTGCGCTATCGGGGCACGCCGCTTGCCGCGGAGGTGCGCATGTCGATGGACAGCGGCAGTGCCACGCTTCAGCTCGCCCAGCCGGCGCTCGTCGCGCCCGGCCAGGCCGCCGTCCTGTACCGCGATGACGAGGTCATCGGCGGAGGCGTGGTCGACCGCCCG
>CAZMLV010000069.1:6226-7651 GCA_964567235.1 uncultured Chloroflexota bacterium
TTCGCGCGCGACGGCTTCTACCCGAGCGACAGCGAGCTCGACACGGTGTGGGCGATCGAGAGCCACGAGAGCCAGCAGCAGGTCGAGTTCGAATCCAAGCCGTCATACCCGGCCCTGTCGTTCGTGCTCATCGCGCCGTGGGTCGCGCTCGGCTGGGACACGAACGCGCTCTACATCCTCTGCCTCGTCCTCGCGATGCTCCTGGTCCTCGTGCGCGCTTCGGCGGGGCTCCGGCCGTTCCTCCTGACGGGGCTGCTCGGCGCTGCGAGCCTCGCCGCGTTCACGGTCAATGGCAGCGCCGACCTCCTCTACGCGCTTCCGCTCGTCGCGGCGTGGCTCTGGCGCGAGAAGCGCTGGAGCGGGCTGCTGCTCGGCGTCGCCTGCGCGACAAAGCAGCTGGCCTGGTTCTTCATGCCGTTCTATCTGATCGCCGTCCTGTCTCAGCAAGGCTGGCGGGTCGCGATGCGGCAGGCCATTCAGGTCGCGGCGGTGTTCGCGATCGCGAATCTGCCGTTCGTCGTGATGGATCCCTGGGCCTGGATCGCGGGGGTGAGCGCGCCGGTGGCCGACCCGATGTTCCCGCGCGGCGCGGGTCTCATCTTCCTCACGCTCAATGGCCTGCTGCCGCTCTGGCCGCCGCTCGTGTACACGGCCCTCGAGCTCGCCGCGTTCGCGGTCTGCGTCGCGATCGCGTGGCGGACGCGCCGGTCCAGCCCCGAGCTCGGCATGGTCCTGGCCGTGCTGCCGCTGTTCTTCGCCTACCGCAGCCTGTTCTCATACTTCTTCCTGTTGCCGCTGTTCGCCTTCGCATCGCTGGTCCGGATGCCGCTTGGCGAGCTCGACTCCGCGCTCGCGCGCGCATCCGGCGCGGTCACGCTGTTCGCGTTCCCAACGCGCGTCGTGCGCAGCCGCCGGCCGGACAGCGTGCCTGCGGGAGCTCCGGCGGCGGCGGACTAGCTGCCGCCCGCTCTCGTCCCGCTCGCGCTGGTCGCCATCGGCGTCCCCGCGGCCATCCGGGCGGCGCTCGGTCGCCCGAAGGGGATGCCCGCGGCATGGGCCCTCTCGCTCGCCGCTGTGCTCGGCGCCCAGGCGCTCGGCGAGATCGCCGGATGGCGGGCAGGTACGCTCGGGGAGGCGCAGGTCCTGTTCGCCTGCCTTGGCGCGGGTCTTGCGTCAATGATCGTCGTGGCCGCAGAAGGCCTCAGGGAGTGATGACATGGGATTCGTATTCGGTCTCTTGCTCGGCGCGATCGGAGCGCTGCTCTATGCGCCGAAGCCAGGCGACGGCATGCGCGGAGAGCTCCAGACCCGGGCGGACGAGCTGAAGCGCCGCGCCGACGATCTCCAGCGCATCGCGCAGAAGATCGCGGACGACGTGACGGTGAAGGGCCGCGAGATCATCGACGACGCGAAGAAGGAGTGGGA
>CAZMLV010000069.1:7751-8851 GCA_964567235.1 uncultured Chloroflexota bacterium
CGACGGGGAACGCGGGAGCCGGTCGTCGGACCGTGACCCGCGTTTTTCGTTACATGAAGGGACGAGGGCGATAGACAGCCAGACGATCCGCGAGCGGTTCATCAAGTTCTTCGAGGAGAAGGGTCACCACCGCCTGCCCAGCGCCCCGCTCGTCCTGAAGGACGATCCGAGCGTGCTGTTCACGAGCGCGGGGATGCAGCCGATCGTGCCGTACTTCCTCGGAAAGAAGCAGCCGCCGGCGAAGCGTCTGGTCACGGTGCAAAAGTGCTTCCGCACGACGGACCTCGACGTGGTCGGGTTCGACACGTACCACAACACGTTCTTCGAGATGCTCGGCAACTTCGGGATCGGCGACTACTGGAAGAAGGAAGCGATCGGCTGGGGCTGGGAGCTCTTGACCACGCAGTTCGAGATCGACCCGAAGACGCTCGTGGCCACGATCTACTTCGACGACGACGAGGCCTTCGACATCTGGACGAAGGAGCTGGCACTCCTCCCGCCTGAGAA
Source organism: uncultured Chloroflexota bacterium (assembly GCA_964567235.1). Taxonomy (GTDB): domain Bacteria; phylum Chloroflexota; class Limnocylindria; order P2-11E; family P2-11E; genus UBA4735. The sequence continues at coordinate 8,259 of CAZMLV010000069.1, forward strand.
GGTCTTCCGCCTCGGCAACCTCGCCAAAGGCGACGACACGAACTTCTGGTCGCCGGGACCGACGGGACTGTGCGGGCCGTGCAGCGAGGTGTTCGTCGACCGCGGACCGCAGCCGGGCGTCAAGCCGCACGACTGCGATCCTGGCGAGGATTGCGGCCGCTACCTCGAGATCTGGAACTTCGTCTTCCAGCAGTACGACCGCAAGGAGGACGGCACGCTGGCACCGCTCGCGAAGCGGAACATCGACACCGGCGCCGGGCTCGAGCGCACCTCCCAGGTCCTGCAAGGCGTGACCGATACCTTCAAGACCGATCTGTTCCAGCCGCTGGTCAAGCGGATCGAGTCACTGAGCGGCACGAGCTACGGCGCCGATCCGCAGAAGGACGTCTCGATCCGCGTGGTCGCCGAGCACGCCCGCGCGGCGGCATTCCTCATCGCCGACGGCATCGCGCCGTCGAACGAGGGCCGGGGCTACGTCCTTCGCAGGCTCATCCGGCGCGCGGCGCTGCACGCGCGGCGGCTCGACCTGCGGTCCGGCGCGCTCACCCAGGTGGCCGGCGAGGTCGTGAAGTCGATGCAGAAGCACTACCACG
>CAZMLV010000070.1:0-5431 GCA_964567235.1 uncultured Chloroflexota bacterium
TACCGTCAGTATATGCGTCCGCTGCTCGCGATCATCGGCGTGGCCGCGCTAGCTGCGATCGCGACCCTCGCGAGCGCGGCGCGCTCAGGGCCCGTCGCCCTGCCGTTCGTCCCGACGCCGACGCCGCGGGTGTGGGAGTGGCCCGCCGCGGCGCCGACCGAACAGCCGATGCCCGCGCACCTCGAGCTGCAGTCCGGCTTCGCGATCCCGGTCGGGGGCATCGAGGTCCCGACCGACGAGCAGTACCTCCCGAATTCGCCGCGCGACTACCGCGCGGGCTACCACGAAGGCATCGATTTCCCGGTGAAGGCCGGCACGCCGGTGCTTGCCGCGAAGGCCGGCACCGTTCTACGCATCGACAGCGCGTTCGTCGACTGGACCCCCGATGAAGAGCAGGCCGCGTTCGACGCCGCGCTTTCCCTTGGGTACACGCCGTCGGCGACGCTCGATCGGATCCGCGGCCGCCAGGTCTGGATCGATCACGGCGCAGGCATCGTGACGCGTTACGCGCACCTCTCCGCGGTCGCGCCGCTCCGCGTCGGCGACGTCGTGACGCAGGGCCAGGTCATCGGCGCCGTCGGCAGCTCCGGGTACCCCGAGGGCGGGCCGCATCTGCACTTCGAGATCCGCGTCGGCGACGACTTCTACGGCGATGGCCTGCCGCTGCCGCAGCTGCGGTACGCGATCAGCGCGGCGTTCCGATGATCCTGCGCTGGCCGATCGCGGGATTCCTCGCCGCTCTCACGATCGCATCGTGCGCAGCGTCAAGCTCGTATCGCGTTGCAGTCGAGCCTGATCGCGGGTCGATCGTAGCCGCGGTCCGGGACTACTACGCGCTGCGCAACCGTCTGACGGCCGGTCTCGATATCAACGACTTCTGGCAGAAATACCCCGAGCTCAGCTACGACCACGACCTCGTCCGAGGTATCAACCTCGAGATCATGATCTGGAAGTGGTCGCACGATCCACAGCTGGTGCGGCTCGATTACCGGACGGACCTCGAGTCGTACGAGCCGGTCAAGGTGTTCGTGCGCGCGAATGAGGCGCTCGCATACCTGCACGGCCTGGAAGCCTGGGACCAACCCACCGGAGGACCGTCCACCCGCAGCGAGTTCCGCACCGTACTGAGCCTGCGGCTCGCGGATGGCAAGTGGAGTGTGGTGCGCAGCGACGAGCAGATGATGGGCGAGCCGGCGCCGACGGATCCGCCGACCCGCTAACTCCCGAGGTCGGGCAGGAAGAACAGCAGCAAGAACGAGATCGCGTTGAGCGTTCCGTGCGCGAACGCGTTCGTCCAGAGGCTGTGGCGCTTCTCATAGAGGTACGCGAGGCCGAGCCCCAGCGCGAACACGGGAAGCCACGCGCTGATCTCGTGCGCGATCGCGAAGAGCGCGCTCGAGAGGATCGCGGCGTAGATGAATCGCATCCGCTGGCGCAGCAGGGCGAACAGCACCACCCGGAAGAACAACTCCTCGACCACGGCGACGATACCCGCGCCGAACACGAGGTCGATGATGAGCCCCACCACCGACGGATGAGTCGCGGCCGCGACGATGAGCGACTGCGGGTGCGCGCCGACCACCGCGGCCTGGAGGTTCGCGATGGCGATCGACAGCAGCCAGAGGCCGACGCCCACGCCGACGCCGAGGTCCGCGCGAACGCGCGCGGTCAAGCCGAGGTCCTCGGGGCGAAGTTTCGGCCAGGCGCGCAGGAGGATGACCAGGCTGAGGCCGAGCGTGAGGTCCTGGCCCGCGGTGAGGATGCCGATCTGCTCGGGCGTGAGCTGGTCGAGGTGGCCGATCGGGATGGCGAACACGCGACCGACCACGAGCACTGCAACGTTCGCAAGCAGGAAGGCCGCGACGGCGCACACGAGGACGGGCCAGAACCGCCAGCGCGGCGGCAGGGTCCCGGCCGGCGGCGGCTCTAGCGGAGGCCGGTCCGTCGTGCCCGGTACGCCGCCTCGAGCACGACCTCACTCCATTCGGAAGCGAGCGGTCGCGGCGTGCGCGCGAAGACGCCGATCTCGGCGACGTCCTCCGGGATCTCGTACGCCCACGGGAGGTGACGGACCTCGCACATGTACACGTACGAGGTCGACGGCTTCGGGTCGGTCGAGCGGACCGCGCCCAATAGATCCAGCTTGGAGGCGACGATCCGGGCGGAGTCCCAGAGCTCGCGCTTGGCCACTTCGAGGATCGTCTCGCCGGACCGGCGGGTGCTGGTCGGGAACTGCCAGCCGGTCGATGGCTCTTTGCGGACGAACACGGTCAGGTCGCCGTAGAACGGGATGATCACCGCGAGCTGGGCCGAGGCCGGTGGATACTCGCGGAAGGCGTTGTCACGTCTCGAGACGAAAGTGGCATCAGCCATCAGTCGCGAACGTACAGACGGCGGAAGTGACCGTCAATAGCTCAGGAGTGTCCGTTCAGCGGGCGATGGTCTGCTGTAACGCGCGGCCGACCGCGAACGGATCGGACGCGATGACGCTCGCGGCGTAGAGCTCCATTGACCCGATATCGCACGTCCGGTTGCCCGGATCGCCACGGTCGACCAGCCGCGCCAATGGCGGAAAGCGCTGCCAGTCGGCGCCGTCGGCTGCGAGCGGCGGCCGGTAGAGCGCGAGGTCGTGGGCGACCACTCCGACCGACCGAAGCGCCGCCAGGGCGTGGGCGATGCCGGCGGCGATCGCGCTCTCGTCGGCGCCGGGCGGTCCTAGTACGACCAGCTCGCGCTCCTTCACCGGCGTGAGCGTCGCGAACACCCGGGCATCCCCGACCGTCGCGCCGAGCCCGAGGGCGTCGTGGACCAGCCAGAGGTCGTCGAAGTAGTCCCTCCGGTGCTCGGCCGCGTAGGCCACGGCCGCCCGTCGCAGGCGTTCAACCTTCGGGTAGTGCATCCCGTGGGTCGTGGTCATCTGCATGTGCCCGTGGACGATCGAGCCGCCGGCCCGCCAGAGGCAGTTCCACATGAGGAAGTAGTACGGAGCAGCGGGATCGCGCTCGACCGCGGCCTCGGCCCACCTGCGCGCGGTCGCAAGGTGATCGGCGATGGCCGCGGCATCCATTGGGGCCAGTGGATCGTGGGTGTTGAAGACGAGCACGCCGTGGTAGCCGTCGTACTTCGCCACGTTCGACGCCGTCACGCCAAGTGCGCCGGAGATCCGCCCGAAGTCGTCGGCCGGCGTGCCGGTCGCGACGCTGCAGAACGGATCGTTCTCGGTGGAGCGGATCGTCTCGGCGACCTCCGCACCGCTCTTCTCGGGCACCGACATCGGCCGCTTCGCGCGCAGGTCGTTGAACAGCGCGCCTTCGAGCGTCACGCGATCGGTGACCCGCACGATCCGTTGCGACGTGACCGCCTCGACCGAGCCGAACTGTTTCTCGATCCAGGGGCGCATCTGGTCGGGCGGGACGAGCGTGCCGGTCGTCGTGCTCACGGCCAAGATCCGCTCCGCCGCCGCGCGCGGCTCGGGCGCGAGGGCCGCGATCCGCGCCTCGAGCTCGACGATGCTCATCCGCGGTACCGCTTCTGGGCGAGCCTGTAGACGTCGACGTACTGCTTCGCCGACGCGGTCCAGGAATGGTCTTCGCGCATCGCGCGGCCGCGGAGCTCGTTCCAGAGATCGCCGTCGCGCCGGTACGCGCGCAGCGCCCGCGCGAGCGCGCCGGAGAATGCGGTGCGGTCGTACTGGATGAACGAGAACCCGTTGCCGTCGCGGGGATGCTCGTCCAGATCGCGAACGGTGTCGGCGAGGCCGCCCACGGCCCGCACCACGGGGATCGTCCCGTAGCGGAGCGAGATGAGCTGGCCGAGGCCGCATGGCTCGAACCGCGACGGCATCAGGAAGAGGTCGCATCCCGCGTAGATGCGCTGCGCGAGGCCGGCGTCGAAGCCGAGCGTAAGGAAGAGACGCGAGGGATACCGCTCGCGAAGCTTGCGCCAGCGCTCCTCGTACGCCGGGTCGCCGGTGCCGAGGACGACGAGCTGCGCCCCGCCCTCCAACAGATCGGGAGCCACGGCGGTGAGCAGGTCGACGCCCTTCTGCTCGACCAGGCGCCCGATGATGCCGAGCACCGGCGTCTCCGCGTCGACCCGGAGGCCACCCTCGGCCTGGAGAGCCGCCTTGCACTGCGCCTTGCCGCGCCGGTCCTCGCCCGAGTAGCTCGCGGCGATGTGCGGATCGTTGGCCGGGTCGAAGAGCGCGGTGTCGATGCCGTTCACGATCCCGCGGACGTCGGTCTTCCGCTGCTGGAGCAGGCCCTCGAGCCCTTCGCCGAACTCCGGCGTCAGGATCTCCTTCGCATAGCGCGGGCTGACGGTGCTCACGATGTTCGCCCGCGCGATCGCGCGCGCCATCGGGTTGCATTCGCCCGGCTTCTCCGGAGGGACTCGCGTCTTCGCGAGACCGACCGGACCGAGGATCTCCGCCGACGTCTTGCCCTGGTACGCGAGGTTGTGGATCGTGAAGACCGTCGCGGACGTGCGAACGACCATCGGGATGAGCAGTGCCGCGTGCCAGTCATGCGCGTGCACGATGTCGGCGGGCTCGTCCGCGAGCGCTGTCGCGACTGCGCGACAGAAGAACGCGTAGCGCTTCGCGTCATCGGGTGCGCCATACACGCGATCCCGACCGACGCGCTTGTTCGCGACGAAGACGACGCGCACGCCATCGCGCTCCGTCGCCGGATAGGCCACCCGAACGTGCGACGCGCCGTACCGGACCGAGCGCTCGACGCCGTCGTCGGGGATGCCCCACTTCGCGCGATCGATGGTGCCGTGCAGCGGGACGTAGAGCGTGACGGCGCAGCCCAGCCGGACGAGGGCCTGCGGCAGCGATCCGGCGACGTCGGCGAGGCCGCCGACCTTGGCGAACGGGGCCGCCTCCGCCGCGGCGAAGGCCACCCTGAGCGGCGGGGGGAGGGAGGGCATCCGCAGATTGTCAGGAGTTCGTAAGAACCGCGCGAATTGCCCTGTTCGGGACGCAACGGAAACCCGCGCGCGCGTCTGATTCACTAGAACCAGGGAGCGCGTTCAGGAGGGTGGAGATGTCTCGTAACAAGTGGGCTCTTGCGGTGGCCGCCGGGGCATTCACGACGGCACTCATCGGCGGGGTGGCCCTCGCCGGCTTCCAGCTGCCGGCCCTCGATGGAACCACGGTGACAACGCTCCCGTCCGTCGCGGACACCTCGACCGATCACGCCGCGAGAACCAAGCTGAAAGCGATCCTCGACGGTCTCGTGACGAAGGGCACCATCACGCAGGCCCAGGAAGACGCGATCCTCCAAGCGGTGACGGCCGCTGAGCCGACGCCGAAGCCGAACCTCCCGAACCCCAAGCCGCGGACGACGGTGCCGAGCGTCATGTCATTCATCGGTGACCTCACGAAGGCCGCGAGCGACTACCTGGGCATGGACGCCAAGACCCTGCT
>CAZMLV010000070.1:5531-8691 GCA_964567235.1 uncultured Chloroflexota bacterium
ACGAGACACGGGGAGCGCAATGGGGAATCCGCTACTCAACGTCTTCGACCGGAAGGCCGGGGCTATCGTAGGCGCCGGCATCCAACTAACGCGGCGGGGTACGGAGCTGGCAGTGGATCGCATCCTCGATCAGCGCTACCGGATCCTTGAGCCGATCGGCGCGGGTGGGTCTTCGCAGGTCTATCTCGCGCAGGACACCGCACTCGGTCGTGAGGTCGCCGTCAAGGTGCTCGACCCGCAGGCTGCGGCCGACGGAACGCTGCGCAAGCTGTTCGTCAAAGAGGCCCGCGCCCTCGCACAGCTCACCCATCCGAACATCGTCGGCGTCTACGACGTGGGCGAGGTGGACGGCCTGCCGTTCATCGTCATGGAGCACGTTGCCGGATCGTCGCTGAAGCAGCGGATAGAGCGCAGCGGCGCCCTTCCGCTCGCCGACGCCGTCCGGCTGACCGACGAGATCGCGAACGGACTGGCGTTCGCGCACTCGCGCGGCATCATCCACGCGGACCTCAAGCCCTCGAACATCCTTCTCGACCAGAACGACCAGCCGAAGATCTGCGACTTCGGCATCGCGCGCACGCCCGCTGAGGACTCGGATTCGCCGCAGCTCTTCGCGACCGCGCTGTACGTCGCGCCCGAGCGCGTCGAGGGTCGGCCGGCGTCGGTGGCGTCCGACGTGTACGGGCTCGGTCTGGTCGTCTACGAGATGCTCGTCGGCAAGCCGCCGTTCACGAGCGGCAACGCGGCGGTACTCCTGCGCGACCACGTCGTGCGCCCGCCCGTTCCCCCGAGCCACCTCCGGCCGTCGCTGCCGAAGGAGGTCGATTCGATCGTCCTGAAGGCGCTCGCGAAGGATCCGGCGCTCCGCTACCACAAGGCCACCGACATCGGCGAGGCGCTCACCAAGATGCTGCAGGCCCACAACGCGGCCACGGCAACGGCCAGCCACAGCTTCGACGACTACGCGCCGAACGTGATGACCGAGCCGCTGCGCGGCTTCGTGCCACGCATCGAGCAGAGCCCGGTCGTCGCACTCCTGACCGCGTACGGCCAGCCGATCCGCCGCGCGTTCTACGGGATCCTCGCGGCGCTGCCGATGTTCGGACTCACGGTCCTCGCCGGCTTCGGCCCGGTCCCGGCGGCATTGATGGCCGCGATCGTTCTCGTGATCGGGTTCGCCGGCCAGCTGGGTCTCGCGCTCGCGCTCGGCTGGGTCATGGAGACGGTGTTGCTGTTCCTCTTCGTCCCCGGGCTCGCCCTCATCTGGGTGGTCATGGGTCTCTGGGTCTGGCTGCGCGACGTGTCGGCCGAGCGGACCGCCATGGCCATCGCGATGCCGGCGACCGCGCCGTTCGGGCTCGCGCCGGCGCTCGTGTTCTCCGCATCGGCGATCCACGGTCTCGGCGGCGTCGTGACCGTGGTCTGGGGCGCGGCGATGACGATGGTCTTCGCGATCGCCTCGGGCCGGCAGTCGCTCGGCGCGTTCGTGCAGAGCGGTCTGACGCTCCAGCAGGAGAGCCTGTTCAGCGCGTCGCGCGCGGCGGACGTGAAGGGCGCGCTGGTCAACGCGGTCCAGGGGAACGACCCCGATCGCTTCAACGCGCTGTTCAACCTGCTCGATCCGACCACGCTCTGGGGTCAGATGACCGGCATCGTGTCGCGGATCAGCACCGCGGACGTCACGTGGATCGCCACGATCATGGCCTGGATCGTCGCGTCGCTGGTCGTGTGGACCGTGACCCGACTCCTGCGCTCGACCTTCGACAGCGTCCTGCGTCGCCCGAAGCGCTGGTTCGCGCTGTACGTCTTCGCCGCGACCGCCGGGATCGCGTCCGGCGCGGCCGTCCTCTACATGATCTTCGTCACGTGGGCCCAGCTCGCGAACTCGCCGGGCCGTCCGGCCGATGGCGTCCTGTTCGTGGCCGCGTTCGTCGGCGCGACGCTCGCCGTCGCCCTGAGCGTCGTGATCAGCGCGACGGAGCGACCTGAGGTGAGCGAGGAGCCCGCGCCGGCCATGGCCGGCCGCCACGTCCCCGTCCGCTAGCTAGACCGAGCGCGGCCCCGGCTGCGGGTCGGCGACGTAGCGTCTCCGGCGCGGCCGCCACGGCACGCTGCGCCGCCGCTGCAGGTCGAGCCGCCGACCGCGCCAGGCAAGCACGGCCGTCGAGATGAGTACCCAGATCAGCCCGACGAGCGGCACTGCGAAGAGCGCGCCGATGATCCCGGCGGCCTCGAAACCCGCGAGCAGCGCGAGCATCGCCGCGAGCGGATGCAGACCGACCGCGTGCCCAGTGAGGCGTGGCACGAGGACGTTGCTCTCGAGCTGCTGGATCACGACGAACGCGATCGCCACCCACAGCACCGTCGGGAACGGCTGGGTCGACGCGATGAGCAGCGCGGGGATCGCGCCGATGAACGGGCCGAGCATCGGGATCAGCTCGGCGATGCCGGCGAAGGCACCCAAGAGCACCGCGTACGGCACGCCGATGACGACGAGCGCCAGGATCACCAGCGCGGCGAGCGATATGGCGACGATCAGCTGGCTGCGGATGTACGCGCCGAAGACCCGCGCGATCTCGTTGAACACGCGGCGGGCACCGCGGCGGTTCGGCGGCTCGAGCGCGCGAAGGATGAGCACGCGGAACCGGCGGGCATCGAGCAGCAGGTAGAACGTGACGACCAGCACGATCGCGAGGTCGACGAGCACGGCGAGGAACGCGAGCACGAGGCCCGCGGAACGCGCGGCGAGATCCGGTCCCTGCGCCACCGCGATCGAGCGGATCTGCTCTTCGATGCCGAGCGGAAGCGGCTGCCCGCCGAAGAGCAACGGTCCATTCCCCTGCACGGCGTCGGAGTACTCCTTGATCCGATCCGCGAGGGCCTGGCCTTCGACGGTGAGCGGCCGCGCGACGATGAACCCGAGCGCGGCGAGCGAGGCAATGAGCGCGATGAACACGAGCGAGACCGCGAGCGTGCGGGGCATGTAGTCCTCGAGCCTGCCGATGAGGGGCGAGATCGCGAACGTGAGCGCGGCCGCAAGCGAGAACACCAGGAGCACGTGGGCGAACGGGACGAGCGTGTCCAGAAGCAGGCGAGATGCGGCGAGGACCGCGAGGATCGCGAGCGCCGCGAGCGCGACGTAGCTCGGCCACCAGTCGAA
>CAZMLV010000071.1:0-8238 GCA_964567235.1 uncultured Chloroflexota bacterium
ATCCAGCGGATCGTCATCGCGCGGGACCTCGTCGCGGCGTCTTGATCGCGGCGGCAGGATCGCTGCTCGCCGGGGCGCGCAGCGGCGACAAGCGCAGCATCGCGCGGCTCCTCACGATCGTCGAGAACGACGAACCGGGCAGCGCCGACGTCCTCCGGTCGCTCTACCCAGAGACCGGCAAGGCACGCATCGTCGGCGTGACCGGGCCGCCCGGCGGCGGGAAGAGCACGCTCGTCTCGCGGCTCGCGGCCGAGTACCGGAAGGTCTTCGAACGCGTCGCGATCGTCGCGGTCGACCCGTCGAGCCCGTTCACCGGCGGAGCGATCCTCGGTGACCGCATCCGGATGCGCGACCGGTTCCTCGACGAGGGCGTGTTCATCCGGAGCATGGCCAGCCGGGGCCACGCCGGCGGCCTCGCACGCGCGACGATGCGCGTCGTGAATGTCCTCGACGCTCTTGGGACCGGGCTCGTCATCGTGGAGACGGTCGGCGTTGGGCAAGAGGAGGTCGATGTCGTGCGCGTCGCCGATACCGTCTGCCTCGTCACGGTGCCTGGCCTCGGCGACGACATCCAGGCGATCAAGGCCGGCGTGCTCGAGATCGCGGACGTGCTCGTCGTGAACAAGGCCGACCGGCCCGGAGCCGACGAGACCGCTCGGGACCTGGCGCAGATGCTCACGCTCGGTCATGGCCGCACGCAGTGGAAGCCACCCATCATCCGGACGAGCGCGCAGGACGGCAGCGGCCTCGACGAGCTGGTCCGCGCGATCGACCAGCATGCCGAGTGGGCCCGGACCAGCGGCGAGCTCGAGCAGCGCCGGGCTGGTGCGGCGCGTCAGGAGGTCGAGGCGCTGCTTCGGGAGGCCCTCGTGAAGCGGCTCGAGTCACGCGTCGGGTCCGAGCGCGTCGCGGACGCGGTGAAGCGTGTCGCCGATCGCGAGCTCGATCCGTACCGCGCGGTCGAGGAGCTGCTCGACCAGTGACGATCGAGCTCACCATCTTCCGCACCGGCGCGGTGAAGCTCGCACGATCGAATTTCGCGCCGTGGCTCGCCGCGCCCGAGCGCGACGAGCTCGTCGAGTGCCCGGTCTGGTCGGCGCTCCTCCGGACACCCGAGGGGCTCATCGTCTTCGATACCGGCCTCCATCCGGTGCACATCGAGCGGCCCGAGGCGACATTCGGACCGAACCCGGGAATGCTGATCACGATGGACGCCGATGACGCGATCGTCTCCCGGCTCGCGGCAATGGGCGTACGGCCCGACGACGTGACCGTGATCGTGAACAGCCACCTGCACTTCGATCACGCGGGGAACAATCGCGCCTTCCCGAACGCGACCTTCATCGTCCAGGCCGAGCATCTCGTGTACGCGAAGGGCCGTCCGAACTTCCCGGCGATCTATTGGGACGACCCGGCGCTCCGCTACATGCCGGCGACCGGGCGCGCCCGGGTCGCAGCGGGGATCGAGGTCGTGCCGACCCCTGGTCACGCGCCAGGGCACCAGTCGCTGGTCGTCGACCTTGCCAAGACCGGGCGGGTCGTCCTCTGTGGCGACGCGGCGTTCACGCGCGCGAACCTCGAGCGCGGCGAGATCCCCGGTCAGGATCCGGTCGCGGGCAAGGAGTCGCTCGGGGTCATCCGATCGCTCGTGAAGGACGACCTCGAGCGCGCCTTCCCGTCGCACGACCCCACGACCTTCCGGCCTGGGACGTACGACTGATCCGCGGCTCCTATCCTCGACCGCCATGACCACCCCGATCGAGCGACTGGAGGCATTGCGCGCGCAGTCGGCGCGCGGTGGGGGCGAGGAGCGGATCGCCCAGCAGCACGCGAAGGGCAAGCTGACGGCGCGAGAGCGGATCGATCTCGTGGTGGACGAGGGCAGCTTCGTCGAGCTTGACGCGTTCGTCGCCGCTCGTCGCAGCGATCACACCTCGGACGACGACCAGGTCCTCGGCGACGGTGTGGTCACCGGCTTCGGCCGGATCGACGGCCGGCTCGTGTACCTCTTTTCGCAGGACTTCACCGTCTTCGGTGGCTCGCTCGCCGAAGCGCACGCAGCGAAGATCGTCAAGGTCATGGACCAGGCCCTGCGGAACGGCGCGCCGATCATCGGTCTGAACGACAGCGGCGGCGCGCGGATCCAGGAGGGCGTCGTGTCGCTCGGCGGCTACGCCGACATCTTCCTGCGCAACGTGCTCGCGAGCGGCGTCGTGCCGCAGCTCTCAGCGATCATGGGGCCGTGCGCCGGCGGCGCGGTGTATTCGCCGGCGATCACCGATTTCGTCGTCATGGTCCGCGACACGTCGTACATGTTCGTGACGGGGCCGAACGTGGTGAAGGCCGTGACCCACGAGGACGTCACGTTCGACGAGCTCGGTGGCGCCGAGACGCACGCCCGGCGTTCAGGGGTCGCGCACTTCGTGGCGGACGACGAGGTCCGGTGCGCCGCGCTGCTCCGCGAGCTCGTCGGGTACCTCCCATCGAACAACCTCGACCCCGCGCCCCGTCTTGCGACCGACGACCCGGCCGACCGGATGGATCGCGAGCTCGATCAGGTCGTCCCCGAGTCCGCCGCGAAGCCGTACGACATGCGCGACGTCATCAGGCGCGTCGTGGACGACGGGAAGCTGCTCGAGGTCCACGCCGAGTGGGCGCAGAACATCCTCGTCGGCTTCGCGCGACTCGACGGCAGCAGCATCGGCGTGGTCGCCCAACAGCCGATGGTCCTCGCCGGCGTGCTCGACATCGACGCGTCGATCAAGGCCGCGCGGTTCGTTCGGTTCTGCGACGCGTTCAACATCCCGCTCGTCACCTTCGTGGACGTGCCGGGGTTCCTGCCGGGCACGGCCCAAGAGCACGGCGGGATCATCCGCAACGGCGCGAAGCTCCTCTACGCGTACGCCGAGGCGACCGTTCCGAAGCTCACGGTGATCACGCGCAAGGCCTACGGCGGAGCGTACGACGTCATGTCGAGCAAGCACATCCGCGGCGACTACAACGTCGCGTGGCCGGGTGCCGAGATCGCGGTCATGGGCGCCGAGGGCGCGGTCAACATCCTCTACAAGGACGAGATCGCGGCGGCCAAGGACCCCGACGAGCGGCGGGCCGCGCTCACGAACGACTACGCCGAGAGGTACGCGAACCCGTACGCCGCCGCGGCCCGCGGGTACCTCGACGACATCATCGAGCCGCACGAGACGCGGCCACGCCTCGCTGCGGCGTTGCGCGCGCTCGCCGGCAAGCGTGATACCAACCCGAAGAAGAAGCACGGGAACATCCCGCTATAGCCGCAACGCCCTTCCGCAAGGTCCTCGTGGCCAACCGCGGCGAGATCGCGCTCCGGGTGATGCGGACGTGCCGCGAGCTCGGCATCGCGACCGTGACGGTGTACAGCGACATCGATCGCCTCACGCCCCACGTCCGCGCCGCGGATGAGGCCTATCCGATCGGCGCGGCCTCACCCCGCGAGAGCTACCTCAACATCGAGCGGGTGATCGCGGTCGCGAAGCGCGCGGGCTGCGACGCGATCCATCCGGGCTACGGGTTCCTCAGCGAGAACGCGGACTTCGCCGACGCGGTCGCCGCCGCGGGCATCGCATTCGTCGGGCCGCCCGGCGCGGTGCAGCGCGCCCTGGGCGAGAAGACCTCGGCTCGGCGGCTCGCGGCGAAGGCCGGCGTGCCGGTGGCCGAGGGGACGATGGAGCCGCTCCGCGACGAGGCCGAGGCGCGGGCCGTGGCCGAGCGCATCGGTTTCCCGGTCCTGTTGAAGCCGGCCGGGGGTGGGGGTGGCAAGGGCATGCGCGTCGTCCGCTCCGTCGCGGAGCTGCCGGCGGCCTGGCGGGCGTCGACGGGCGAGGCCACGACCGCGTTCGGCGCGCCCGCCCTCTTGATGGAGCGGCTGATCCAGCCCGCGCGGCACGTCGAGGTCCAGATCCTCGCGGACGCATTCGGTCAGGTGGTCTGGCTCGGGGAGCGCGACTGCTCGATCCAGCGCCGCCATCAGAAGCTGATCGAAGAGACGCCCGGCCCCTCGGTCGACGACGCGCTCCGCTCGAAGCTCGGAGCCGCCGCGGTGAAGGTGGCCTCGGCCGCGAGATACGTGAATGCCGGGACGGCCGAGTTCCTCGTCGCCCCGGACGGCACGTTCGTGTTCCTCGAGATGAACACCCGGCTTCAGGTCGAGCACCCCGTAACCGAGCTTGTCACCGGCCTCGATCTGGTCGCGCTCCAGCTCCGCATCGCGTGGGGCGAACCGCTGCCGTTCGGCCAGGACGGCGTGCGGCGGACGGGCGCGGCGATCGAGCTGCGGATCACCGCTGAGGATCCGTTCGCCGGCTTCCTGCCGCAGGGCGGGCGCGTGGACTTCGTGCGCGAGCCGAGCGGGCCGGGCATCCGCATGGACTCGGGGCTCGTCGCTCCGCTCACGGTGCCCACCGACTACGACCCGCTGCTTGCGAAGCTCATCGCTTGGGGGCCGGATCGTGCCACGGCGATCGCCCGCGCGCGGCGGGCGGCGCGCGAGATGATCGTGTCCGGGCTCCCGACGTCGCTGCCGTTCCACTCCTTTGTCTTGGCCGAGCCCGACTTCCGGTCCGGGCACTACGACACCGACTACGTCGCCGCGCACTGGAGCAAGCCTCCGGCTCCGGAGATCAGCGAGGGCGCCGCCGTCGCCGCGGCGCTCGCCGGGATCGCCCGGCTTCGCGCCCGGCCGCGGCCGGTCCTGTCCGTGTCGTCGCCGTGGGACCGATCGGCGCGCGAGGACATGCTGCGATGAGGTACGCCGCGCGCGCCGGTGACCGCGACCTGCTCATCGAGGTCACTCCGGACGGCCGGTTCCTCGTCGGCGATCGCGTGCTCGCGGCCGACCTCGCAGAGGTCGTCCCCGGACGCGTGTGGTCGGTGGTCATCGACGGGCAGGCCCATGAGGTCGCGTTCGTCGCAGCCGATCGGGTCTGGGTCGACGGCGACGAGATCGGCCTTTCGATCGAGGACGAGCGCGCGGTCGCCGCCGGCCGCGCGGGCGGCCGGTCGGCCGATGCGCGGCAGGAGATCCGCGCCCCGATGCCCGGCCTGCTCAAGCGGGTGCACGTCGCGGTCGGGACCGCGGTGAACGAGGGTGACGCCCTCGTCACGCTCGAGGCGATGAAGATGGAGAACGAGCTGCGCGCGGCCCATCCCGGTACCGTCACGCAGGTCGCCGTGGGGGAGGGCACCAAAGTGGAGGGCGGCACGCTGCTCATCGTCATCCGATCGCAGTGAGGCGTCCGCGCCTGCGCAAGCGGGCCATCGCAGCCGTCGGGCTGGTCCTGATCCTCGTCTCGGTCGTCGGCGGCCTGGCCTTCCTCGTGTACCGGCCGCAGGCGACGCTCGATGGGGACTACCGCCTCCTGGGTCTCGACGAGCGTGGCGAGATCGTGCGTGACGCCTATGGCGTCGCGCACATCTACGCGAACACCGCCCACGACCTGTTCTTCCTCCAGGCGTACGCGACCGCGCAGGACCGGCTGTTCCAGCTCGATCTCTTCCGCCGGACCGGCCGGGGCCGGCTGTCGGAGGTGCTCGGTGACGCCGGCCTCGAGACCGATAAGTTCATCCGCACGATCGGTCTCGCGCGCGCCGCCGATCTCGACGCCGCACTGCTGTCGACCGAGACGCGCGCCGCGCTCGTCGCGTACGCGGACGGCGTGAACAAGCTCATCGAGCAGCGAGGCGATGCGCTCCCGATCGAGTTCCTGCTCCTTGGATACAAGCCGGAGCGGTGGACCCTCACGGACTCGCTGGTGGTCCTGAAGCTCGAGTCGTTCGACCTCGCGACGAACTACGGGACCGAGCTCTCGCGCGCGAACGTCGCGGCGCGGGCCGGTCCGGCCGCCGTCGCGCAGCTCTTCCCCGACGGGCCGCTTCGCCCGCCCGCCGCGCTCGCGGACGGAGCGTGGGCTCTTGTCGCCGGCGCATTCCGCTCGCCGGCGGCGTTGCCGGGTCTCGATGGACTGCGCGCGCTGTTCGGTGACGCGGGCGACGGCCTTGGGTCCAATTGCGTCGTGCTCGCCGGCGCGCGCACCGCGTCGGGCAAGCCGCTGCTCGAGGGCGATCCCCACCTCTCCGTTCGCAACCCGTCGATCTGGTACGAGGTCGGACTCCACGGCGCGGGCTACGACGTCGCCGGGTTCTCGATCCCGGGCCTGCCGGGGATCGGCATCGGGCACAACGCGCACGTGGCCTGGACCTTCACCGTCGCGTACACCGACGTGCAGGACTTCTTCGTCGAGCAGCCGGACCCGGCCGATCCGCGCCGGTTCATGTTCAAGGGCGCGTCCGAGGCGGCGACAGCGATCCGCGAGCAGATCCGGGTGAAGGGGAGGACCGAGCCGGTCCAGCTCGACGTGCTCGTCACCCGGCACGGGCCGCTCATGCAGGGCGTGCTGAAGGACCAGAAGGCACCGCTCGCGCTGCGCTGGAACGCCCTCGATGGCGGCCGCACCATGGATGCGCTGCTCGCGGCGGCGCGCGCGACCGACTGGGCGACGTTCCGCGCCGCGATGGCCGACGTGTCCGGTGCGACGCTGTCGGCCTGCTACGCGGATGTCGACGGGCACATCGGCTGTGTCCTCGCCGGCGCGCTGCCCGATCGCGCGAAGGGCGACGGCCGGATGCCGGCGCCCGGCTGGACCGGCGACTACGAGTGGCGCGGCATGCTGCCGGCGACCGCGAACCCGAGCCTCCTCGATCCGCCGGAGGGCTACATCGTGAACGCCAACGACCGGCCGGTGACCGATCCGAGCTCGGCCGCGTTCATCGGGGAGTGGGATCCTGGGTTCCGGGCCGGCCACCTGCTCGCGGCCGTGAAGGACCTCCATGGCGCGACGGTCGAGACGCTCCGCACGATCCAGACCGACTACACGTCGCCGCCGGTGGACGCCTTCCGGGGCGCCATCCTCGCCGCAACGGTGCGCTCCCCACTCGCCGCCGCCGTCCAGGATCTCGTTCGGAAGTGGGACGGCACGCTCTCCGTCGACTCGGCCGGCGCGGCGATCTACGAATCGTGGATCGTGCACATGACCGACCGCACGTTCCACGACAAGCTCGGCGACGCCGTGTACCTCGACTACCTCGCGAACGGACGGCCGACGTTCGCCCTGTACACGATGCTCGGGCGCCCGAACGACCCGTGGTTCGTCGCGCTCGGCGATCCGAGCGTGCGCGGTCGCGACGCCGTCAGTGCCGTCGCGCTCGACGACGTGGCCACCGAGCTGAGCGCCCGGCTCGGCACCGATCCGGCAAAGTGGCGCTGGGGAACGCTCCACACGGTCACGTTCGCGCACGCCCTCTCGGCCGGCCTGCCGGGGCCGCTGCACGCGCTCTTCGACATCGGGCCGTACGAGCGGGCCGGCGACGGCTACTCGGTCAACAACGGCGCGTTCGCGCTCGCGACGGCCTACACGCTCCGCAGCCATGCGTCCGAACGCATGCTCGTGGACCTCGGTGACCTCGACAACTCGCGCGCCGTGCTTGCGACCGGGCAATCAGGGCAGCCGCTCTCGAAGCACTGGGGCGATCAGACGCCGCTCTGGCTGCGCGGCGAGCTGCATCCGATGTGGTTCACCCGCTCGCGCATCACCGATGCCGAGGTGTTGGTGTTGCGGCCGCGCTGACGCCTAGCATCGGACCGTGAGCGAGCGCGGCGAATTCAAGACGACCTATGGCGCGCCGATGCCGCCCTACGAGACAGCCGACGGGGACTATGACGCGGCAGTCGAGCGGCTCGGCGTTCCCGGCGAACCGCCGTTCACCCGCGGCGTGCGCCCGACGATGTATCGCGGCCGACTCTGGACGATGCGCCAGTACGCCGGCTTCGGCAGCGCCGAGGAATCGAACGCGCGGTACCGCTATCTCCTCTCGCAGGGCCAGACCGGACTCTCGGTCGCGTTCGACCTGCCGACCCAGATGGGCTTCGACGCCGACGACCCGCGCGCAGAGGGTGAGGTGGGGAAGGTCGGGGTCTCGATCTCGTCGCTCGACGACTTCGCGCTCCTGCTGAAGGACATCCCGCTGGATCAGGTCACGACGTCGATGACGATCAACGCGACGGCCGCGATCCTCCTCGCGATGTACGTCGCGGTCGCGAAGCGGCAGGGCGTGCCGCTTGCGCGCATCGGCGGGACCACCCAGAACGACATCCTGAAGGAGTACATCGCCCGCGGCACGTACATCTACCCACCACGGCAGTCGATG
>CAZMLV010000071.1:8248-8674 GCA_964567235.1 uncultured Chloroflexota bacterium
CGCGTACTGCGCCGACCAGCTCCCGCGCTGGAACCCGATCAGCATCTCCGGTTATCACATCCGCGAAGCCGGCGCGGACGCCGTGCAGGAGCTCGCCTTCACCTTCGCGAACGCGATCGCCTACGTGGGCGCGGTGGTCGAGCGCGGGCTCCGGGTCGACGCCTTCGCGGCGCAGCTCTCGTTCTTCTTCGCGGCGAACTCGACGCTCATCGAGGAGGTCGCCAAATTCCGGGCCGCCCGCCGGATCTGGGAGCGGATCATGCGCGAACGCTTCGGCGCGTCGGCCCCGGCCTCGCTCGCGACGGTGTAGGGTGCGGTCGGACCGGGCCCCGCGGGTACCCACGACTCGGCCGCGACCACCGCCCCGGCCTGGGTGGTGACGTCCACGCCGGCCTCGGTCGTGACCGTGTAGGGTGCCGGCATCAG
>CAZMLV010000072.1:0-8503 GCA_964567235.1 uncultured Chloroflexota bacterium
ACGTTCGGGCAGTTGACCGTGATCGAGGTCGGGCCGGCGTTGGCCGTGCCGTCGTTCCCCGTGGTCACGCTGGCGCTGTTGGTCACCGTGCCGCACGACGCGAAGGTCGTCGGCGAGGTGAGGTGCACGTGGGCGCTCGCGCTCGGCGCGAGCGTTCCGAAGTTGCAGGTGAGGACCCCGGTCGTGATCGAGCATCCGGCGGTCGAGCCGGCGGCGTCGATCGACCAGCTGAGGCCGGCGTTGGTCGGCAGGGTGTCGGTGACGGTGACGTTCGTCGCCGATCCGGCACCGCTGTTGGTCGCGGTGATCAGGTAGCCGATCGGGCTGCCGGCGGTGACCGTGGCCGCGTCAGCGGTCTTGGTCAGGCCGATGCTGCCGCAGTTGACGGTGACCGAGGCGGTCGAGCTGTTGTTGGCGGTGCTCGCATCGACCGCGGCGGAGACCGTGGCGGTGTTGCTGATGCTCGGGCAGTCGCCGCTGGTCGTGGCCCGGCTGAGGGTCACGGTGCGGGTCGAGCCGTTGGTCATCGTGCCGAAGTTGCAGGAGAGGACCCCGGTCGTGATCGAGCACGACGCGGCGTTCGCGCCGCCGAGGGTCCAGGTGCCCGCCGGGAGCGTGTCCGAGACGGTCACGTTGGTCGAGTCACCGGTCCCACCGGCGGTCACGACGATCGTGAAGGTGGCGGTGCCACCGGCACTCACGGCCGCGCTGCCGGACTTGGCGATCGACACGTTCGGGCAGTTGACGATCTGCGTCGCGGTGCTCGAGTCATTTGTGCCATCGGTATCGACGTCCGCGCTGACCGTCGCGGTGTTGGTGATGCTCGGGCAGTCGGCGGTCGTCGTCGTGCGACTCAGCGTCACGGTGCGGGTCGAGCCGTTGGTCATCGTGCCGAAGTTGCAGGAGAGGACCCCGGTCGTGATCGAGCACGACGCGGCGTTCGCGCCGCCGAGGGTCCAGGTGCCCGCCGGGAGCGTGTCGGTCAGGGTGACGTTCGTGGAATCACCGGTCGAACCACCGGCGGTCACGGTGATGCTGAAGCTCGCCGTGCCTCCGGCCGTGATCGCCGAGCCCGCGGTCTTCACGACCGAGACGTCAGGCGTCGTGGCCGCGAGCGCGCTCGGCTGGATGCTGCGGTCCTGGTTCTTGTTGCCCGAGTTGTCCAGCTGCTGCGTGCGCATGTGCCACGGCGCGCCCGAGATCTGGCCGGCGCCGTTGGCGACGGTCGGATCCCAGTAGGCGGACGCGGCAAGGTGGCCGCCCCAGAGGAAGAACGCGGCCGATCCGGTGGTCGTGAACGACAGGACGATGTCCGCGGTGCTGTTGCCGGTGTCGGATCCTGCGTGGACCGGAGTCGTCATGCTGATGCCGGTCGCGCCGTACGAGGTGAGCTGGCGCGGCATTCCGGATGCCGTCTCCGCACCCGTGACCGTCTTGGTCGACGAGACGAACGGGTCAGTCGGGAACGTGGTCAGGACGGGAGAGGGCAGCGAGGGGCACATCGAGGACACGGCGCCACCGCCCGTGGAACACGGCGTGACTCCGGACTCGGTCGCGCTGTACGTCGCGAGGAAGTCATAGGCCTTGTGCCCGCCGGCGGTGAAGTCGTAGTTGATGTGGATCGAGTGCGCGCCCGGGGTGAGGCCCTCGATCGCAAGCCGGAACGGCACCACGCGGTTCTCGGCATAGGTCGAGTTGCTGCCGTTGAGATCGCCGTTCTGCCAGGCGGCTGGCGCCTGGTTCGCCCATTGGTCGAGGTTCACTCCGAGCGAGCTGGACGCTGCGCTCGCATCGGACTGCGCGTTGACCCCGACGATCGCGAGTGCCGCGAAGGCGCCGTTGTTGACCGCGAGGATGAGCGCCATGACGGCGACCAGAATTCCACGACGACCGCTTCCCACCTGAGCCTCCCCATTTATCGCGTGACGGACTCCGCCGGTTGTGGCGTGTGCTCAAGTTAGGGAGGGTGCAGTCATTGAGAAATCCCGTTTAGTACGTAGAACACCCCGCGTGCTGGGCCAAACTATGTACGCCTGATCCGGCGCGTTCCCTAGTGGGCGTTGGCGAACAGCGTGAGGAAGCGCGGGACCGCCGGACCGAGGATCACCACGAACAGGGCCGGGAAGATCAGCCCGACCATCGGGAACAGCATCTTCACCGGCGCCTTCCGGGCGGACTCCTCGGCCCGTTGACGCCGACGGGTGCGCATCTCGCCGGCTTGCTCGGTCAGCACCCGCGAGATCGGCACGCCGAGCGAGTCGGCTTGGATGATGGCGTTCACGAACCGACCCACGTCGGCAAGCCCGGTCCGGCGGGCGAGGCCGCGGAGGGCGACCCGGCGCTCGCTGCCCATCCGGAACTCGACGAGCAGCCGCCGAAGCTCATCCGACAGCGGCGTTTGCCAGCGCTCGACGACCTGGCCGACCGCGCCGTCGAACGTGAGTCCGGCGCCAGCGGACAGCGCGAGCATGTCGAGTGCCGCTGGTAGGGCGCGTTGGATCTCCCGCTGCCGCGTGCGGATCGCATGGCCGAGGGCAAAGCCAGGGATGGCGTACCCGAGGAACAACCCGAGAAGCGTGGATAGCAACAGGAGCAACAGGTCGATGCGGAAGAACGCGGCGATCACCACGGCGACGGTCGCGAAGATGAATCCGCTCGCGACACGCAACCCCAGGAATTCTGCCGGCCCGAGATCGAACGGGTTGCCCGCCTGGGCCAGTCGGAGCCGGGTACCGTCCGAGCTCGGCATGAACCGCTGGAACGGCCGGGCCAGCCGCTGCAGGATCGGCACGAGCACCCGGTCTCGGAACGGGCGGGTGCCGGGCCGATCGAGCGGCTCGAGGCCGCCGGCCAGATCCTTCATCCGCCGGCGCTCGCGCTCCGCGAGCGACTGCGTCGTGGAGAGGACCAGCGCCCAGAGCAGGAGGCAGAGCGCGGCTGCGACGCCGAGCAAGGCGACGATCGCCGGGCCGATCCGGGTCGGCGCGACGAACGGCAGCACCGGTGCCTGGCGCTCGGGCGCCGGCTCGATGGTCGGGACGGCCGCGCGCACGACGGCGTGACCCGCCGGCACCACGAACGAAGTGGTGGTCGTACCGATCACCGCCCCAGAGCGCACCAGCTGCAAAGTGACCTCGAGGGCCGCGCCGGCGGCCACCTCCGCGATGTCGGAGTGGTAGCTGACCACGTATTGGGTCGCGATCTGCTCGCTCAGGCCGGCGTAGATGCCGGCAAGCTGGGCGGAGGTCGGGGCCACGAACGCGGCCCCACCGGTGCTGCCGTCGGCGAGCGCCTGCAGGACCGGCCGGTCGAGGTCGGTGCCCAGCCCGATCACGTACGCCGGAGCCTTGAGCGCTGCCACCTTTGCGGTCGCACCGGCGAGCGTGGTAGCCCGGCTGGAATTGTCGATGCCGTCGGTCAGCAGAACGATGGCCCTGCGTGAGCTGGCAGGCACCGGCGCGAGCAGATCCGCGGCCGCGCTGAGCGCATCGAAGATCGCGGTGTCCCCGCCCGCGACCGCACGATCGATCGCCGCCGTGAGCGCGGCCCGATCGGACGTCAGCGGCTGCGCGATCGACACCGCGGTGTTGAAGGTGACGATCGCGGCTTGATCCTTGGGACCGAGCGACTGGGCAAGCGAGTTCATCGCGGCCTTCGCGTCAGCGAACGGCTTGCCGGCCATGCTCCCCGACGTATCGAGCACCAGCACGAGCGCGATGGGAGCCACGGTGTTGGCAAGATCCACCCCGATCCGCTGGGCCCGGCTCGACTCGCTCACGGTGAGATCGGTCGCCTGGAGCCCCTTCACCGCGTGGCCCTGCGCGTCCACGACGTTCGCGACGATCCGCACGTTCGGGAAGTCCGACGGGTCGACCTGCGTGACATTGATCTTCACCGTGTCGTCCGCAAGGGCGATCGTGGGGAACGCGAGTGCCGCGACGAACGCGGCGCCGAACAGGAGCGCGAAGCGCCTAGACATCGATGGTGGCCATCCTGCGCATCGTGAAGAAGCCGATCACGATCAGCACGCCGGCGGCGACCGCGGCGATCCGCAGCGATCCCTCGAACAGCAGCGTGATGTAGTCGCGGCTGATCAGGAACAGTGCGGCGGCGACCGCGACGGGAAGCAGCGCCAGCACATAGGCCGAGTAGCGCTGTTGCGCGGTGAGCGCGCGGATGTCGCCTTCGATCCGCACACGTTCCCGTAGCGTGGCACTGATGTCGTCAAGGACGTGCGCGAGCGATCCGCCGATCTGCTGGTGGACGTTGACCGACGCGACGATGAGCGACACGTCGTCCGAGGGGAATCGTTGGCCGAGGCGGTCGATCGCCTCGTTCTGCGACGCTCCCAGACCGATCTCCCGCACGACCGTCTCGAACGCCGAGCGGGTCGGTTCCGCTGACTCCCGCGCCACCTGCTCGAGGCCCTGGAGCAAGCTGTGTCCCGCGCGGACCGTCGAGGCGAGCAGGGACACCGTATCCGGAAGCTGGTCGGCGAACTGACGCTGACGCCGCGCCCGCCGCCGCTGCAACCAGAACAACGGGATCCAGCCGCCGACGAGCACGCCGAGCAGGGCGCCCACGAATCCTCCGAGCACCACTCCGACGAACGCGCCGACGATCGCGAGCAGGCCCATCGCGGCGACGACCTCGCCGGCCGTGAGGTCGAGCGCCGCGTTGTCGATCCGGTCTTCGAGGGCCGTAAGCCAGCGATTCCCGCCGTCGCGCCGAATGCGCCGAAGCGCGTCACGGCGTCGCCGGGACCCACCGACGTCTGCGGCGATCGCCGACGTCCCATCCGCGAGCGCACCGGTGAGGCGCCGACGGAGCGCGCGCGACCGCACGAATGCGGGGAACCACAAGCCGACGACCACCACCAGCATGGCGGAGGCACCGAGCGCGGCGACCAACATCGGGGTCGGAGTCATCGCTACGCCTGGTATCCGAACCAGTTGGATGGCAGATCGAGGCCGCGCGCGGCAAGACGGTCGGCGAAGGACGGCCGGATCCCGGTCGGCTTCAGCTCCCCCATCACCTTGCCGTCGTGCAGCCCGTCGTTCACGAACGTGAAGATGTCCTGCATCGTGACGACCTCACCTTCGAGCCCGCGCACCTCGCTGATCTGGGTGATCTTTCGGGCGCCGTCCTGCATCCGCTCGACGTAGCAGACGAGGTCGATGGCCGAGACGATCTGCTCGCGGATCGCGCGCAACGGCAGCTCGGCGCCGCCGGTCAAGACCATCGTCTCGATGCGGGACAGCGCGTCGCGGGGGCCGTTCGCGTGGATCGTCGTGAGCGATCCGTCGTGGCCGGTGTTCATCGCCTGGAGCATGTCCAGTGCCTCGGGACCGCGGCACTCGCCGATGATCACGCGGTCCGGCCGCATCCGCAGCGCGTTGCGGAAGAGCTCGCGTACGCCCACCTCGCCTCGGCCTTCGGCGTTCGGTGGGCGCGTCTCCAGGGGGAGCACGTGCTCCTGCTGAAGCTGCAGCTCCGCCGCGTCCTCGATGGTGACGATGCGCTCACGGCCCGACACGTAGTTCGACAGCGTGTTCATGAGGGTGGTCTTTCCCGCGCCGCTTCCGCCCGCCACGATGATGTTGAGCCGGCCGCGCACGCACGTGGCGAGGAACTGCAACGCCTCCGCCGTGACGGTTTGATTGCGGAGCAGGTCGGTCGACGCGAACGGCACCCGCCGGAACTTCCGGATCGTCAGCGTCGGACCGATGAGCGAGAGCGGCGGGATGATCGCGTTCACGCGGCTGCCGTCAGGCAGTCGGGCGTCGACCATCGGGCTCGATTCGTCGCACCGGCGTCCGAGCGGCGAGACGATCCGCTGGATGATCCGCACGACGTGCTCCGCGTCGGTGAACGTGATGTCGGTGCGATAGAGCTTCCCGTCCTTCTC
Organism: uncultured Chloroflexota bacterium; assembly: GCA_964567235.1. Lineage (GTDB taxonomy): Bacteria > Chloroflexota > Limnocylindria > P2-11E > P2-11E > UBA4735. The sequence continues at coordinate 5,909 of CAZMLV010000072.1, forward strand.
CACCCAGACCTGCTTCGGGCCGTTGACCATGACTTCTGAATAGCTGTCGTCGAGGAGGAGATCCTGCAGCGGCCCGTACCCCACGACCTCCGCGAACACCGCATCCTGCAGGCGCAGCCGGTCCGTTCGATTCAGCACCACACGCTCATCGTCGAGGGCCGCAGGGAACGCCTCGCTCAGTAGGGCACGCAGCGAGTCGGGGGCCGCGGTGTCGATCGATCGGCCCAGCGTCGCTGCGAGCCGGGCGTGGATCCGGCTGACCAGCTGCGCCTCTGACTCATCCTTGAGCTTGCTGATCGCGAGGGTCTCGGGACGCCATTCGTCGGGGAGCGGCGCCATCCGCGGCGCCTGGCCCGGCGCTCGCGAGACGGTCCCCGGGTCAGTTCTCTTGGTGGTCGTCCTCAAGATGCTCATCGCGATCTCCTATCTCGTGGCCGGGGCCGGGTGCGCCTGGAGTTTTCCCTCGAACTTGCCGACCACCACGTCGGCGAATGACCGGTAGTGTTTCGCGATCCGCGGGTTGACTCGCGCGTCGAAGAACGAGAGCCCGCGGTTGATCGCCTCGGTGACGCCCACTCCCTCGCTCGGGAAGGTGGCGGCGAAGGGTCGCCCGAACGCGCTCAGGATCTGCTCCGGCGTGAGGCTGCCCTTGCCGGGCATCCGGTTCCCCACGAAGAGGGCCTTGTCGTCCAGATGCAGGTCGTCGCGCGTGGCGGTCACGACACGCTGCAGGTTGCGGAGCGCAGGCAGCTCGGGCGTGGTCACGAGCACGACCTGATCGGCCGCACGCATGGTCTGCGTGGACAGCTCCTCGAGACTCGACCAGAGGTCGCACACGACGTAGTCGAACAGCGCCGTGAGCTTCTTCAGCAGGGCGACCGCGTCCGCCGGGTCGATCGTCTCCACGACCGCGAGGTTCTCGGGAGCGAGCAGCACCCGCACTCCGGACGAGTGCTTCACGAACGTGTCATTCACCAGGTCTTGGGTGATGTCCGGCTGGGCAAGCAGGTCGGCGATGCTGTTCGCACTCTTCAGATCGAGAACCGAGCCGACATCGCCGAATTGCAGGTCAAGGTCGACGAGCGCGACCGTGAGCCCTTTCGACGCGAGAGCGACCGCGAGATTGGTGGCGATCGTGGTGCAGCCGACGCCGCCCTTCGGGCTGTAGACCGGGATCAGCTTGCCGCGGCGGGCGGTCGTGTGCGCCGGGCGGGCGCGACCGAGGGCCCGAGCGCTCTCGTAGGCGTCGCGGACCGTGGCCACGAGGTCCCCCGGTTGATACGGCTTCAGCAGGAAGCCACGCGCCCCCGCGCTTACGGCGCGGGAAATGGCGCTCGCAGGCGCGCCGGCGCCGGTGATGATGATGACGGCCTCCGGGCAATGCGTGAGGATCTGACGCACCGCGAGCGCGGGCTCGCCCGCACACACCGAGACATCGAGGACGACCGCGTGCGGACATGAGCCTTGCGGGCGCGCGAGCAGCCCGTCGAGCGACACGCTTCGGGCCGAGAGCGCGATGCCGCTCTCCGCCAGCGCGGCGCGGCTCGCCTCAGCGACCTGCGCGTCAGTGTCGACGAACTCGAGGTCGATCGAGAGTGGGCTCAACGCTTGATCCCATAGGTCGATGTGACGTAGCCGAGGTCAACGCTCGTGGTCTTGACGACCTGCGTTTCGGTCCGCGACCGGATGGCGAGATCGATCGTGGCCTGTGAGTCGCGGAGGTACTTCAAGACGATGGCGACCTGATGATCGACCGCGAAGACGAGTGCGGTCGCGCGCTGCGGTTGGTCCTTCGTGGGCCCGATCACGTCAAGCACCTCGAGATTCTGCAGCGTGGTCTGCGTCGCGCGGGCGGTGTCACCGGTGCCCGCGGCAACGGTCGCCAGGATGTCAACCTTGTCCCCGACGTTCACCAGACCGTTGACGGTGAGCGGGTCGCTGATCGGGAACGCGACGAGCACCTTGCCGGCCTCGATCGTGAGTGACGCTCCATGCGCGCCCTCGACGCTCGTGAGCTGTCCCGTGACGATGGCCTGGCCCCGCGCGATCGGCACGAGGGTGGTCTGACCCAGGGCGGCCGCATCGGTCGTGACCGCGCCCGACGGCACGAGGTCGGCTGGGAAGTCCCGACGGGCGATGAGATCAGGACTCAAGACGGTCCGCGCCGCGATATCGGCCTTGGCGACGAGGATCTGGACCGTGTTCGCTGCGGCCGGGGCCTCGGGCCGTGCCGCGCTCTGCTGCGCGACGCCATAGAGAGCCACGCCAGTGAGCACGGCAAGGACCAACCCCGCCGCAAGGAACAGCCATGCGCGTGCTTCCCGAAGACCGCTCATTCATCACCCCAATTCATCGCACGGTATCCACTGTCGACGAGGCGCAGAAGGTGCGGCTGCCGCCGCCGAAGAATTGCCCGATGAAGAAGGTCGCCGCCGACCATGGGTACGTCACATCCACGCGCACCGGGATCGTCACGGGCGGGCTCCCTGCGGGTGGCGCGGACGTGGTCGGGACCGGGCACGCGGTCGATGTCACGCCGCCCGCGTAGGTGACTGAGACGGCGATGCCGCTCGAATCGAGCTGCTGCGCGTGCGG
>CAZMLV010000073.1:0-8404 GCA_964567235.1 uncultured Chloroflexota bacterium
TCGCGCAGTACGAGGAGATCTTCAAGCGCATGTGCGAGCGCAAGCAGATCGAGTACCGCTCCGACGCGATGTCGCAGATCCTCGCCCACTACCGCCGCAAGAATCTCGGGCTGCGGTCGTGCCACCCCCGTGACATCCTCGAACAGCTCACCGACACCGCCCGGTTCCTCGGGCGACCGGCCCAGCTCACCCCGGACCTCATCGACATGGCCTGCGAGTCGTACTTCGTATCTCTCGACCCATCCGGCTCGCCCCAGGGTGCGTAGCTCATCTATTTGACGTAGCGGGTTCACCCCACCGCGGGGGATGCCGCGAGGCACCCGTGGCGGCATCATTTCGGACAATGGACCGCCGTACCAGGACCGTGCTGCGCGCCTCCGCGCTGACAGCGGCGGCAGTTCTCGCGATCGCTGTCATCCTCTGGCTGGACCGCGTCACGCCGAACTATTACTCGTTCGAGATCTTCTACGTGATCCCGATCCTCGCGGTCACGCTCCTCGGCGGCGCGGTCGCCGGCGCGCTGACGGGCGCCGCGGCAGCGATCGCCTGGACGATCGACACGGTGCAGGAAGACGGGTTCGCCCCGCCCTCGGTCATGTGGAACGTCGGCACGCGGGTCGTGATCTTCATCGGTGTCGCGATCCTCATCGACCTGTACCGCAAGCGAGGCGCGCGGCTCGCGGATGTCGACCGCCACCGCGAGGATGCGCTCGCGCTCATCGCCCACAAGCTCCGCCAGACCGCCGCGCGCATCGGCTCCGTGTCCGGCGCGATCGCGTCGCGCCGCGACACGGATGGGATCGTGAACGAGGCGCGAATCGCGCTCGACCACCAGGCCCGTGAGCTGGAGCGCATGGCCGAGGATGTCCTCGACATGAATGTGCTCGAGGCGCGCCGGTTCCGGCTCAACCTCAGCGAAGTCGACCTCGGTGAGCTCGTCACCGACGTCGCCCGCGAGATCGGCCGCGGGCAGGTCCAGCTCGTGCTGCAGGCCGAGCCGGTCACCGTCGAAGGCGACGCGGACCGGCTGCGCGTCATGGTCGGCCACCTCATCGCGAACGCCGTGAAGTACTCCCCTGCGGGCGCACCGGTCGTTGTGACCGTGGCCAGCGGCCACGCGGAGGCGCGGATCGTCGTGAAGGACAGCGGCGTCGGGCTCGGTCCCTCGGACCTGACGGTGATGTTCCAGAAGTACGGCCAGGCGCAGACGGCGCAGACGACCGGCGCCCAGGGGATCGGCCTCGGTCTCTACGTCACGCGGCTGCTCGCCGAAGCGCATGGCGGCCGCGTGTCGGCGGAGAGCGTCGGCCCCGGGATGGGCTCGACGTTCCAGCTGTCCCTTCCGGTGCGGCAGCCCAAGGGCGCGACCTAGCCCGACCGGCTACGCCTGCGCATGCGCTGGACGGTGCCCGGCACGCCGTCTGCTCGCGTGCTGAACGGGTGACCATCCAGCCGTTCTTCGTCACGCACGCCGGCCGAGGTGCGGGCGGCGTGCGCGTCACGCGCGCGAAGCCGTTCGAGGCGGCCCATGCGTATCGGGATCCCGCGTTCGGGCATGCCGCGCGGGTCCATGGGCACAACTATGTGCTCACGGCGACCATCGCCGGCCGCATCGATCCCGACACCGATTTCCTGGTGGACTTCCGTGAGCTCGACGGCCTGCTGAAAGCGGTCACGCTGCCGCTCGACCATCACCGCCTCGACGTCGAATACCAAGCCCTCGCTGGGCGGGAGGCCTCGGCCGAAGCGCTGGCCGTCACGTTGTTCGCCGAGCTCTCCCTGCGCGTCGCGGCCGGCATCCCGTACGCGACCCTTGTGTCAGTCAGGCTCGCGGAGAACGACACGCTCTGGGCGGACACAGGTGGAGGTGGGGACGTGGAGGTCACGCGCGCATACGGGTTTTCGGCGGCGCATCGACTTGCCGATCCGGATCGGTCGGAGGAGGACAACCGGCGGATCTACGGGAAGTGCGCGAACCCGCAGCCGCACGGGCACGACTACCGGTTCGAGGTCACGGTGCGCGGTCCGCTCGATCCGAAGCTGAGCACCGTGACCGACATCGGGGCGCTGGACGCGGCGGTGGAGCAGCTCGTCGTGGGACCGTTCGACCACCGCTACTTGAATGTCGAGGTCGAGCCCTTTGCCACGCTGCTTCCGACGGCCGAACGCATCGCCGAGCGGATCTGGCAGCTTCTTGCGCCGCGCGTCCCGAAGCTCGCGCGGGTCGTCGTGTACGAAACACCTCGATCCGCATTCACGTACGAGGGCCCCGAACGCTGAGCCTCGCGGGCAGGCGCGCGTTCGTAAGCGGCGCGTCGAGCGGAATCGGTGCCGCGGCCGCGCGCGCGCTGACCGGCGCCGGCGCCCGCGTCGCCCTCGCGGCCCGCCACGCCTCTGCGCTCGAGGCGCTCGCACACGATCTCGACGGCGCGATCGCGATGCCGTGTGACGTGCGTGACGCCGCGTCGGTCGACGCCGCGGTGACCGCGGCAGCGGAAGCCTTCGGCGGGCTCGACATCGTCGTGACCGCCGCCGGCGTCGGCCGTTTCGGCGACCTCGGCTCGTTCAGCGTCGAGGATTGGGATCTGGTCTTCGACGTCGGGCTGCGGGGGACGTTTCTCGTAGTCCAGGCGGCGCTCCCGCACGTACCGCCTGTGGGAGGCGACGTGATCACGATCTCCTCCATCGCCGCCATCCACCCGTTCGCGGGGTCGGCGGCCTACTGCGCGATGAAGGCCGGGGTGCGGTCTTTTGCCCAGGTATTGGCGGCCGAACGCCGAGCCAAGGGGTTGCGCGTGACGAACATGGTCGTTGGCTCGGTCGACTCCCCGTTCTGGGAGCGGGCCGGCGGCACGGAACTCGCTCGTGATCGGATGCTGCGGCCCGAGGATGTCGGGCGCGCAGTGGCCTGGGCCGCGGCCCAGCCGCGCGGAACGAGCGTTGACGAGATCGTGTTGATGCCGAAGGACGGGATCCTCTGAGAAGGAGCTGGATGTGACGAGCGAGAACGGGAACGGACATGGCCGGCCGGTGCGGTCTTACGGGATCGCCCGCGGCGGGGTCGCGCACGACGTCGACCCGGATGAACAGGAGAACCTGCCGGCCGAGCCCGGCACGCGCGTCGAGCGCGTCGCCACCGCGTTCCGCGGCGTGCTCGAGGCCCTCGACCTCGACCTCTCCGACCCGAACCTGACCACGACGCACCTGCGGGTCGCGCGCGCGTACGAGGAGCTCTTCGCCGGGCTTCGCGAGGGCGGCGACCCGACCTGGAAATCCTTTCCGAACACCGAGGGCTACTCGCAGATGGTGAGCGTCCTCGACGTCCCATTCTTCTCGCTCTGCGCGCACCACTTCCTGCCGTTCTTCGGATCGGCGCACGTCGCGTACATCCCGGGCGACCAGATCGTCGGTCTGTCGAAGCTCGCGCGGCTCGTGGATTTCTACGCCCGACGGCCGCAGATCCAGGAGCGGATGACCGAGCAGATCGTGGCCTGCCTCAATAAGCGACTGGTCCCCAGGGGCGCCATGGTCGTCGTGCAGGCACGCCACTTCTGCATGGAGATGCGTGGCGTGTCGAAGCCGGGCGTCCTGACGACGACCAGCGCACTCTCGGGCGCGTTCGAGGAGGATCGCGTCCGGCAGGAGTTCCTCAGCCTCCTTCCGTCCCGCACGTCCATCGGCTGACCGTGCGGATCGCGCTTGTCGCGCCCTTCGTCGCTGCGATCGACGAGCGCGCGCCGCAGATCGGTGGCGCTCAGGCGGTCATCGCGGACCTCGCGCGCGGCCTCGCGTCCCGCGGCCACAGCGTGACGCTCGTGGCCCCGCGCGGATCCTTCGTGACCGGTACGGCGATCGTGGACCTCGGCGTCGACGCGGATCCGGCGGCCGCGCTCGGTCGCGACGGTCGCGGCACCTCGCAGGACGACGCGTTCGCGGCCGTCGCGGCATGGTTGGCGTCGCAGTCGTTCGACGTCGTCCACGCGCACGCCTTCGACGCGCCGGCGTTCGCCCGGCTTGGTGGTCCACGAGTGCTGCACACCATCCATCTCCCACCGCTGGAGGCGACCGTGGTCGCGGCCGCGCGGGCGACACAGGCGACGCTCGCGACGGTCTCCGAGAGCTGCCGCGCTGCGTGGGCCGGCGCGGGTGTCGGCGTGACCGCGGTGCTGCCGAACGGCGTAGAGCTCACCCGCGTGCCCATCGGTGACGGACGGGGCGGCTACCTCGCGTTCGCCGGCCGGATGAGCGCCGAGAAGGATCCCGCAGCCGCATGCCGCGTCGCACGGGCCGCGTCGGCCCGGCTCCGTCTGGCCGGTCCGATCTATGACGAGCAGTACTACGCGCGCGAGGTCGCGCCGCTGCTCGGCGCGGACATCTCCTACGACGGGCCGCTCGCTCGCGCAGATCTCTGGCGGATGCTCGGCGCGGCGGCGGCGACGATCCAGCCGGTGCGCTGGGACGAACCGTTCGGCATGGTCGCGCTCGAGTCGATCGCCTGCGGCACCCCCGTCGTCGCGTACCGGCGCGGCGGCCTCGCGGAGGTCATCGTCGACGGTCGGAGCGGCTGCCTCGTGGCGCCGGACGACGAGGCCGGCCTCCTGCGCGCCGTCGCCACCGCCGCCGGACTCTCTCGGACCGCCTGCCGCTCGGACGCCCGGCGCTACGACCTCGAGCGAATGCTCGACGCGCACGAGGCGCTCTACCGCATGCTCAGCTGAGGAGCACGTCCTCCCGCTCGTGCTTGTCGACGATCGCCCGGGCCTCCTCGCGGCGCTTGCCCGCATCCATCTGCTCGAGCTCCTCCGCCGGCCGGACCCGCCAGCCCAGCCGGTACACAAGATCCCCGCCGATCCACGCGGCGACGCGCAGCGCCGCGTTCAAGACGACGAGGAGCTCGAGCCGCCGGCGCGGGAGGAGGACCGCGGCCGCGCCGACGGCGAGGCTGCCGCTGTTGATGAGCCCGTGTGTCGTCGCGGGCGAGCGCACCGGGTGGTCGGCGGGGATGGTGAGCCAGTCCCACCAGCCGATGATCCCGGCGAGGCACGCCGAGCCGAAGGCGAGCAGCGTCGACGTCCGCGCGGCGTACCGGGTGCGTCGATCGGGCCGCGCGCGCTCGACCGCGGCCGCGAACAGCGCGGCCGGGATGAGCGCCGCGGGAAGGTCGGAGAGCATCGCGTGCAGGGGATGGCCATGGACGACGGGATGCTTCAGCTTCATAGCGCTCCTCCGATGCTGATGACGAGGGCCGAGCCCTCGCGATCGTGCGCGCGGCCGTCGAGCCCGCCGTACAGGCGTGCAGCGCGTCCGCGCAGCGCCGGCTCGTCGGCCGACCACGCGCGGACGTCGGTCGTGGCCTCGGCGAGCAGCGCGTCCCCGCGCTGGTAGCGGTACGTGGTGCGATAGCGGTGTGCGCCGACGGCGGACCAGCGCTCGTGCCGCGTGATGCCGTCCGGCAGGACGGCCTCGCGGGTCAGGTGGCCCGCCTGCGCGCGCGCATCGTCGGCTGTCGTCAGGCTGAGGCCGTCGACGACGACGTGCCGGGCGACCCGTTGCGCTTCGTCGAGCGCGCGCGCGCGGTCGCCGTCATCGAGCAGGTGCGCGAAGGGGTCGTTCGCCGCGATCGCCAGATCGAAGCGGCCGGCCGCGAACGGCAGGTCGCGCATGTCCGCCCGCACGAATTCGAACCCGGGATCCGCCGGCACGAGCGTCGTGAGCACGTCGATGCCGATCACCTCGGTGCGTCCGGCGAGCGCGCGGGACAACCTGCCGTTCCCGCACCCGAGGTCCAGGACCGAACGGGCGCCCGTGCGCGACACCAGCTCGCAGCACGCCGGGAGGTCCGTTCGCAGCGTCATCTCGCGCTCGTAGAACGGCGCGACCGTGGCGTAGTACTGGACGAGCTCGGGTGACGCCATGATCCTCGGCACGGCTCAGCGGGGAGCACCGCCCGTGCCACGCTCGAATCGGCGGGCCTGCGGCACCACGGTCAGCCGGTCGGGGAGGACGGTTCGTCCGATCCGGACCGCCGCGATCACGAGCGCGAAGAAGATGCGCTCGCGCAGCCGATAGCGGAGCCCGAACGGCTCGCGCAGCGAGGGCGGGACGAGCGCCGCGGCGAGGGCGTCGCTCGGCCAATAGAAAGGAGTGGGGAGCCCGCCGAACGGACGGAGCACGTCTCGGCCGACGCGCCGGCTCACCTCGTCCGGCCGCACGGCGCGCTCCAGCATCGCGCGTTCGTGTCGCTCGAGGTCCGCGAGCGAGTCGGGCTGGGATCGCATCGGGATGCCGAGCAACGCGGCGATCGGCCGGGTCTCGGTCCAGTACGCCTCGCGGTCCGCCGTCGACAGACGCCCGGCGACAGCCTCGTACAGGCGGAGCGACGTGAGCACCAGCGTTGTCTGGACCCAGAGGAGCAGCTCGGGATCGCGCGCGTCGTACGCTCGCCCGTCCACGGTCGTGCCGCGAACCGGCCCGTGGCGGCGATCGATCCGTCGCAGCGCGGCGCGGGCCTGGCCCGGCTGGGCGAAGACCACCGCGAGCGTCGTATCCAGGGTGCGGCGGAGGCGGCCGATCGGATGACGGCGGAAGTCCGAATGCTGGTCGACGCCGGCCGCGACCTTGGGATGCGCGACCTGCATGAGCAGCGCCGCGGTGCCGCCGAGCAGGACGAAGAGCTCGCGGTCCACGCGCCGTCCGACCGACGGCGTGGGCAGCAGATCGACCTCGTCGTCCATAAACTGACGATATGCCGGCCATCGACCGAGGCCGCGTCGAACACGTCGCCGGCCTCGCCCGCATCGCCCTCACAGACGACGAGCTCGACCGCTTCACCGGTCAGCTGCAGGTCGTGCTGGGGGCGATCGAGCAGCTCAAGGACGTCGACACCTCAGACGTCCCGCCGAGCGCGTCCGTGCTGCCGCTCGAGAACGTGATGCGCGAGGACGAGCCGCGTCCGAGCCTGCCGGTCGAGGTCGTGCTCGCGCAGGCACCCGACCGCGAGGGCGACTTCTTCCGCGTGCAGGCGAGCCTCGGGGAGCGGCCGCCCGATGCGTGAGCTCCCGCGCACGATCACCGAGACCGCGCAGCGATTGCGCGCAAAAGATGTGTCCGCGGTCGAGCTCGCGGATGCATTCCTCGAGGCGGCACGAGCCGATCCGTTCAACGCATGGCTGCACCTGGCCGAGGACAACGCCCGAGCGCAGGCCACCGCGGCAGATCTGACGTTGCGGGCGGGCGACGCCCCGGTACTGACAGGCGTGCCGTGGGCGTGCAAGGACATCATCGGCACCAAGGGGATCGTCACGACCGCGGCCTCGAAGATCCTGGCCGGCTATCGACCCGCGTATTCGGCGACGGTCGTCGAGCGTCTCGACCGGAGCGGCGCGGTGATGCTCGGCAAGACGAATCTCGATGAGTTCGCGATGGGCAGCTCGAACGAGAACTCGGCGTTCGGTCCGGTGCGCAACCCGTGGGACCGCTCGCGCGTCCCGGGCGGCTCCTCGGGTGGATCGGCCGCGGCGGTCGCGGCGGGCCAGGCGGTGTTCGCCCTCGGTACGGACACCGGTGGATCGATCCGCCAGCCCGGTGCGCTCTCCGGCGTCGTCGGGATGAAGCCAACGTACGGTCGCGTTCCGCGCTACGGCGTCGTGGCGTTCTCCTCGTCCCTTGACCAGGTCGGCCCGCTCACGAATTGCGTCGAGGACGCGGCGATCGTGTGCGAGGCGATCTTCGGGATCGACCCGCACGACGCGACCACCATCGACCGCCCGATCGACGTGCGCCGCGATCTCGATGCCGGGGTGCGCGGGCTGCGCCTGGGTGTGCCGCGCGAGTACTTCAGCCCGAAGGGTGTCGAGCCGGGAGTGACCGCGGCCATCCGCGCGGCGATCGCCCAGTTCGAGAAGCTCGGGGCCGAGATCGTCGACGTGAGCCTTCCGTCGACCGACAAGGGCCTCGCGGTCTACTACATCATCCAGCCGTCGGAGGCCTCCGCGAACCTCGCGCGATACGACGGCGTGCGCTACGGCCTTCGGGTCGCCGGCCGCGATCTCGTCGAGACATATCGGAAGACCCGCGGTGCCGGTTTCGGACCGGAGGTGAAGCGCCGCATGATCCTGGGCACGTACGCGCTCTCGGCGGGCTACTACGACGCGTACTACGTGAAGGCGCAGAAGGTCCGAACGATCATCAAGCGCGAGTTCGACGCCGTGTTCAAGAACGTCGACGCGCTCGTCACGCCGACGTCCCCGACGGTCGCGTTCGCGATCGGGGCGAAGACGAACGATCCCCTGCAGATGTACCTGAACGACGTGTTCACCCTGCCGGTGAACATCGCCGGGCTGCCCGGATTGTCGATGCCCTGCGGCCTCTCCGAGGGCCTGCCGGTGGGCCTCCAGATCATCGC
>CAZMLV010000074.1:0-8357 GCA_964567235.1 uncultured Chloroflexota bacterium
CCGACGTCGATGGAGACGAGGACGGTCTGCTCAGGCACTCGGCGCTCCTCGCGTCAGTCTCTCCCGCTCCCCACGCGTCACGGCGCGCCCGCTCACAGGAAGTGTCGCCGGATGACCGCCACATTCTGGAATATCCGCCAGCCGAATGCGAATAGCGCGACCAGATAGAGGTCGATCCCGAGCCGGTCGCCGAGGAACGCGAGCCCCGCGGCGAGCAGCGCGTTCGTGTAGAAGCCGGAGAGGAAGATCCGCGTGTCGAAGTGGCCCTCGAGCTCGGCCCGGAGGGCGCCGAGCAGCGAGTCGAGCGCGGCGAGGATGCCGACCGCCGTGTAGCGCGCGAGCTCGACCGGGAGGTTGAGCTTCAGCGCGAGGCCGAGCAGCACCCCGGCCAGCAGGCCGAGGAGCGGGAGCCACAAGCTAGTAGTGAGGAGGCCGAAAGCGAAGCTTTCGGGTGACGCCGAACGACGCTTGTACGAAGTACAAGTCGATTATTGGGGGCTGAAGACGATGCGATCCGGACTGCGCACGTCGACGTAGTCTAGCCGCCGGGTCGGGTTGTCCGAGAGCACGCGCTTCGCGTTCGCGAGCTTCTGCTCGAGATCATCGGGGCTGCCGAAGCGGATCTCCCACCCCGCGCCCGATCGGACGACGAGACCCTGGATCGCGTCGACGTGCACCTCGGGCTTGGTCGCGTCCGCGCGGAGCTCACCGGGCGCGATGTGCGCGAGCCGGATCGCCCCGGCGACCACGGCAGGGTCGACGCACCGCCCGCCGGACGGGCCGGCACACGACTTCGTGGCGGCGCGATCGTCGACCGCGCGGAGCTGCGGCGCGCCCTGCGGGTCGAGCGACCCGAACAGCACCCCGTCCGCGTCCACGTACCACTCGAGGCCGCCGGTCACCCACCGGCCGACCGCGTCGCGCTCCACCAGATCGACCTGCGCCGCGTCGGGCAGGGCGATCCGGACCTGGGCGTCCCGGACGGCCGCGAGATGGAGGAGCGCCGCGCGGGCGTCGGCCGCGCTCGTCGTGAACACCGGGCGGCCGACGAGCCCCGTGGCCGCGATGACCGCGCCCGCCGATACGTGCTTGGTCGGACCGACCGACACGCTCGCGATGCGCGGCGTCCCCGACAGCGCGATCGCCAACACGCCGAGCGCGCACGCGACGGCCAGCGCGGTCCAGCCGGTCGGGCGGCGGATCGGCGGCAACCGCGAGCGGGCGGAGCGACGCGAGCGTCCGGTGCGTGCCCTAGCGACGCCCGTGCTCCCGGTCGGCCAGGGCCCAGCCCACCAGCCGCTCCACGAGCTCCGGGAAGGAGATGCCGGCGACCCGGGCGGCTTTGGGCACGAGGCTGTTCGCGGTCATGCCCGGCATCGTGTTCACCTCCAGGGCGACCATGCGGTCGCCGTCGGCCGGCGACCAGATGAGATCGGTCCGGGAGATCGCCCGGCACCCCAGCGCGCGATGCGCCCGCAGCGCGATGTCCTGCGCGCGCTTGGCGACCGCGTCGGGGACGCGCGCCGGACAGATCTCGTCCGACAGGCCCGAGTCGTACTTGGCGCGGTAGTCGAAGAACGCGCGCTTCGGGACGATCTCGATCACCGGCAGGGCCTGCAGATCGTCATCGGGTCCGATGACGCCCACGGTGAGCTCGGTCCCGACCAGGCGCTCCTCCACGAGCGCGCGGCGGTCGTAGCGCAGCGCCTCGGCGATCGCGGCCGGGTAGTCCTTCGCGTCGTCGACCATCGAGATGCCGACGCTCGAGCCGTTCTCCACCGGCTTCACGATGCTCGGAGGCGCGATCGACGGCCGGTCCGCGGGGCTCGATACGAGGACCCCGCGTGGCACGTCGATGCCATTCGCGGCCAGCACCGTCTTCGCCATCGCCTTGTCCATCGCGAGCGCGGAGGCGAGCACCCCCGAGCCGGTGTACGGGATGCCGAAGGTCTCGAGCACCGCCTGGATCTTGCCGTCCTCGCCCCACGGTCCGTGGAGCGCGATGAACGCGACATCGATCCCCTCGCCGGTGAGCGCGCTCGACGCGGATGAGAGGGCAGACGATCCGCGGTGCATCGAGTCCTGCATCTGGGCGGGCAGCTCGCGGTCGCGGTCGGGAAGCGCCTCGGCCGCAGACACGCCGCTCGCGAGCCGCGCCGCCAGGATGCGCTGCTCGTCGCTGAGCGCCGGGTTGTGGGCCATGAGCGCGAGCGGGTCCATCATCACGACCTCGTAGCGGTCCGTGGGCAGCTGCTCGGCGATCTGCAGCCCGCTCGCGAGCGAGATCTGCCGCTCGGCCGACGCGCCGCCCGCGAGGACCCCGACGCGGATCTTCTTGCTGGCCATCAGTCGTCCCACTCTCCCACGAGCTCGACCTCCGTGACCAGGTCGACGCCGAAGCGCGCCTTCACCTCGGCCTGGCAGCGGCGGATGAGCGCGCGGACGTCGGCCGCGCTCGCCGTCCCGGCGTTCACGATGAAGTTCGCGTGCTTCTCGCTCACCATCGCGTCGCCGATGCGCGTGCCTTTCAGGCCGGCGGCCTCGATGAGCCGACCCGCGTAGTCGCTCGGCGGGTTGCGGAAGATCGATCCCGTATTCGGTTGCGCAAGCGGCTGCTTCGCGATGCGCTCGTTCGCGATCTCCTTGATCCGCCGCACCGCCGACGCGCGGTCGCCCGGGTCACCGTGGAACCGCGCGCGCACGACCATCGTCGGCGTCCCCTGCAGTGCGCTCGTGCGGTAGCGGTACTCGAGGTCGTCGACGCTCGCGTTCCAGATGTCGCCATTCAGGTCGAGCAGCCGCGCATCGAGCAGCGCGCTCGCGGTATCGGAGCCGAACGCACCGGCGTTGCCGTGGACGGCTCCGCCGACCGTGCCGGGTACCGTGGCCATCCACTCGAGCCCGACGATGCCGTTGCGCGCCGCCGCGGCCGCGACGCTTGCGAGCGGCGTGCCGGACGCGGCGTCGAGCACGGTCCCGCGGACGGAGACGTCGCTCCACGCGTTCGCGAAGACGACGCCCCGGATCCCGGCGTCGGCCACCAGGAGATTGGTCCCGCCGCCGAGGATGAACGTCGGCAGCTCCGCCTCGCGGGCGACCCGGACCGCACCGACGAGATCGTCCTCGCTGCGCACGCGTACGAAGTAGTCGGCCGGTCCGCCGATGTGCAACGAGGTGTGCCGGCTCATCGGCTCGGCGCGGGCGCCGCCGAGCTCGTTCACGCCGGGCTGCCGGCGGCGAGCAGGGCGAGGAGCCGCTCGCCGACCGGGCGGATGTCCCCGGCTCCGAGGATGAGCACGACGTCGCCCGGCCGCACGCGCGCTGCCAGATCGCGTGCCGCCGTCTCGACGTCCGGCGCATACGCACCGCGTGCCCGCGCGGCGAGCCGTCGCGCGTCGCCGCCCCCACCCTGCTCGCGGGCCGAGGCGAACGTCTCGACGACCAGCCGCTCGTCGGCGGTCCGGAGCGCGGCCTCGAAGTCGTCGAAGAACGCCGTGAGCCGGCTCGGCGTGTGCGGCTGGAACACCGCGAAGAGGCGCCCAGCGCGACCGACCCGCGGCCGGACCGCCGAGATCGACGCGCGCAGCTCCGAGGGGTGATGGGCGTAGTCGTCGATCACGACCACCCCGCCCGACTCGCCGAGCGGCTCGAGCCGGCGGACGGTCCCGTTGAAGCCGTGGAACGCGTCGGCGGCGACCGACAGCGCAACGCCGCACGCGACGGCGGCGACCACCGCAGCCGAGGCGTTGAGCGCGTTGTGGGTGCCCGGAAGCCGGAGGGTCACCCTCCCGCGGCCGGCGGGGCCGGCGAGCAGGAAGGTCTGCCCGACGCCGGTGTCGACGCGGTCGCCGATCTGGTAGTCGGCGCCCGCGTTCAGTCCGTAGCGCACGGTCCGCGCCGCCGTCAGCGAACGCGCGCCGGGATCGTCGGCGCAGGCGATGAGCGTCGCGACCTGCGCCGCGAACGTCCTGAACGCGCCGTCGTAGTCGGCCTTCGTCGGGAAAATGTCGACGTGGTCGTGCTCGACGTTCGTCACGATCGCGATCTCCGGCCGGAGTGCGAGGAACGTCCGGTCGTACTCGTCGGCTTCGATGACGAGCGTGCGGTCGCGTCCGGCGTACGCGTTCGTCCCGAGATCGCGCAGCGGCGCGCCGCAGATGAGCGACGCGTCCACGCCGCCCGCTCGCAGCGCGGTCCAGGTCAGCGCGGTGGTGGTGGTCTTGCCGTGGGTGCCCGCGATCGCGACGACCCGCTCGCCGCGCGCGAGCTCGCGCCACGCGTCCTCACGCTTCCACACGAGGATCCCGGCGTCGAGCGCGGCGCGCACCTCGGGATTCGATTCGCCGTACGCGCTCGATCGCAGGACCACGTCGGCGCCCTTCGTGTGCGCGGCGTCGAACGAGCGGTGCACCGTCGCGCCATCGCGCGCGAGCGCTTCGGCGAGCTCCCAGGTGCCGGTGTCGGAGCCGCTGAGGCGGTGCCCGCGCGCGAGGAGGATGCGCGCGACCGCGGACATGCCCATGCCGCCGATGCCGACGACGTGGATCCGCACTAGGCGCACCCGCCCAGGGCGAGGAGCGCGCGGGCGATCGTCAGCGCCGCTTCGGGCCGACCGGCGGCCTTCGCGTTCGCGGCCATCCGCGCGAGCCGCGCGGGGTCGTCGAGCAGACCGGTCACCACGGACACGAGCCGGTCGCCGTCGAGGTCGCCTTCCGCGAGGATGACGGCGGCGCCGAGGTCCGCGGCAGCGCGCGCGTTCGCGGCCTGATGCGCGTTCATCGCCGCCCCGAACGGGACGAGGACCAGCGGCACGCCGAACGCGAGCGGCTCGGCGATCGACGACGATCCCGCCCGGCCGACCACCAGATCGGCCGCGGCGAGCGCGGCGCCCATCTCGTCGTGGAGATACGCGTGCGGCTGATAGCGCGCACGATCGGTCTCGGGCAGCAGCGCGCGGCTCGCCTGGGCCCGCGCGAGGTTCGCGGGCCCGGTGTGATGGATGACCGACGCGCGGCGGACGAGCCGCGTGAGCGCCGACTGCGTCGCCGAGTTGATCCGCTCGGAGCCCTGGCTTCCCCCGGTGATGAGCACGACCGGCCCATCGGCCGGGAGCCCGAGCGCGCGGCGGCCGTCGGCCTTGGTCCACCGCAGGAGCGATCCGCGGACCGGATTGCCGGTCACGGTCGCCCGGCCGCGTGGCAACGTCGACAGGGCAGGCTCGAAGGTCAGGCCGATGCCCGACGACCAGCCCGCGACCGCGCGTAGCGCGCGGCCCGGGATCGCGTCGCCGACCCAGAGATAGATCGGCACGCGCAGGAGCCGCGCGGCGAACAGCACCGGCAGCGAGCTGAAGCTCCCGCTCGTGAGCGCGACGTCGGGCCGGAAGCCGATCAGCTGGACGAGCGCATCGATCGCCGCGACCGGCAGGAGGATGGCGTGCCCGATGAGCGCGAGCCGGGAATCCGGGTCGCGCAGTGACGGGAGCGGCGTCGCGTGAAAGGCGATGCCCGCCTTGCGGGCGAGATCACCCTCGAGACCGCGCCGTCCACCGATGAATCGCAGATCGACGGCCGCCAGACCGGCGAGCGCCTCCGCCACCGCGAGGAGCGGGCTGACGTGCCCGGCGGTCCCTCCTCCCACGAGGAGCACCTTGCACCGGCGCCCGGTCGTCCGCGCGCGCGACCGCTTGCCGTCCAACGTTCAGCAGGATACCGACGGCAACGAGGCCGACGCAGATGGACGAGCCCCCGTACGAGATGAACGGGAGCGTGATGCCGGTCATCGGCAGGAGCGCCGCGACCACCGCCATGTTCACCCAGGCCTGGAACACGAGCCACACGGTCACGCCGGTCGCGAGCAGGGTGCCCGTGGCGTCCGGCGCGGAGAGCGCGATGCGGACGCCCTTGAACGCGATCACGAGGAAGAGGACCACGACCGTGAGCGTTCCGAGCAGCCCCAGCTCGTCGCCGAGCACGGCGAAGATCGAGTCGGTATACGGCGCGGGCAGGAACCCGAATTTCTCTTTGCCCGCCCCGAGGCCCTCGCCGAGCGGCCCGCCGAGCGCAAGGCCGTAGATCGATTGGATGGTCTGGAACCCGGCGCCCTGCGGCTCGCTCCACGGATCGAGGAACGTCACCAGCCGCAGGAGCCGGTAGGGCTGCACGACCGCGACCGCGGCGACGCAGATCGTGGCGAGACCACCGAGCGCGGCGAACTCGATGATCCGGGCGCCGGCGACGAAGTACATCGCGAGGCCGATGGCGACGACCACGATCGCGGTGCCGAGGTCGGGCTCGGCGATCACGAGCGCCGCGATGAGCGAGAGCAGCGCGACGAACGGCACGGTCACCGACCAGCGTCCGACGAGCTCGCGTTTCGCCGCCAGCCAGAACGCGAGGTACACCACGAGCGCGAGCTTCGCGAGCTCGGCGGGCTGCAGCCCGGCGAACGACGAGATGCGCAGCCAGCGTGATGCGCCACCGACGCGGGTCCCCACCCCCGGCACGAGCACGACGGCGAGCAGCAGGATCGCGATCGCGACCCCTGGGAGCGCGAGGTGCCGGTATCGGTGGTAATCGACGCGCGCGACGACGAACATCGCCGCGAGGCCGATCGCGACCCACGCCGATTGCTGGATCAGGAAGTAGCGCGGATCGTCCTGCGCATCGAGGGCCTTGATGCCGCTCGCGCTGTACACCATCGCGAGCCCGATCCCGAGCAGCGCGACGATGACTGACAGGAGCATGAGGTCGTAGCCGGTGTGGGTCGGCAGGCGCAGCCGCTTCATGTGCGTGCTCCCGCCTGCTCGCGCGCGGCCGCCCGGAAGATCTCGCCCCGTTCCTCATATGAGGAGAACATGTCGAACGACGCCGCGGCCGGCGAGAGGAGCACGACGTCGCCAGGCTTCGCGAGCGCCCGCGCCTTTCGCACGGCGTCCGGCAGGGTCGCCGCGCGCTCGACGGGCAGCGGCTTCCGCGCGGCTCCCGCCCGCTCGAGCGCGGCGCCGATCTCGTCGGCCGCCTGCCCGATGAGCACCGCGCCGCGGGCGTCGCGTACGACGGCGCGCGCCAGCTCGGCGTAGTCCGCGCTCTTCGAGACGCCCCCGAGGATCACGACCGATGGCCGGCCGTACGCCGCGAGGGCGGGGATCGTCGCGTACGGCGTCGTTCCCTGCGAATCGTTCACGTAGAGGACCCCGTCGGACTCGAGCACGACCTCGAGACGGTGCGGCAGGCCGGCGAACGAGCGCAGGGCCTCCGCGATCTCGGACGGCGGGAGGTCGTGGATGCCACCCACGATCGCGGCGGCAAGCGCGTTCGAGACGTTGTGCCGGCCGGGGATGCGCAGCTCGCGCTCATTGAGCAGCGGCGTCGTGAGCTGGCCGTCAACGAGCGCGAGCGTCCCGTCGGAGTCGCGATACGCGCCGCGCTTCGGCCGCAACGTCTGCGAGTACCCGCGGACCTCCGAGGCCGCCCCGGTCTGCAACGCGACGGACGTCGGATCGTCGAGGTTCAGGACGGCGATGTCGCGCGGGCCCTGCCAGGCGATGATGTTGCGTTTCGCTGCAACGTATGCGTCCCTCGTGCCGTGCCAGTCCAGGTGGTCCTCGAGGACGTTCGTGACGACGGCCACATGCGGGCTGCGGCCAAGGGTGTCGAGCTGGAAGCTCGAGAGCTCGAGCACGACGATGTCGGTCGCGGCGATCGTGGGGAGGACGTCGATGACCGACGTGCCGATGTTCCCGCCGGCGACGACGCGCCTCGAGCCGCGCTCGAGGATCTGCGTGATGAGGCTGTACGTGGTGCTCTTGCCCTTCGTCCCGGTGACGCCGACGATCGGCGCCGGGCACAGCCGGAAGAACAGCCCCATCTCGGTGAGCACCGGGATCCCGCGTTGGAGCGCGCGCTGCACGGTCGCCGAACGCGGACGGACTCCCTGATTGATGAACACGTAATCCGGATCGGCGAGCGCGGCGTCATCGCTCGACGGCCCGAAGATGAGCTTGGCCGGCGTGTCGCCCAGCCGCCCGATGCCCTCGCTCAGCTTCTCGCGCGGGAGCGGGTCGCTGATCGTGATCAGGGCTCCGTTCGCGACGAGGAACCGGGCGATGCCGGCGGTCGCGCGGCCCTTCCCAAGCCCGACGATCGTCACCCGTCTGCCACGGAAGTCGGCGGGACCGACGTCGGGATCGAAGACGCTCGTCATCGTGGCCGGCCGATGATGCCGAGCCCGGTGCCGTTCTGGCCCTTGTCGCCGCGATAGCTCCACACGTCGGCGCCGCCGCTCTGCGTGCACACGTCGCAGCGTTCGATGGTCCGGACGCCGGCCTGCTCGAGCTGCTGCGCGTTCGCGGACCA
>CAZMLV010000075.1:0-2083 GCA_964567235.1 uncultured Chloroflexota bacterium
GGACTGCTGCAGGTCGCGAAGCTCGAGGCCGGCGTGCAGCGCCTCGCGCATGAGCAGGTCGCGGCCGCGGACCTGCTGCGCGGCGCGGTCGCGGCGCTCGACGTGCAGGCGCGCGAGGCGGGCGTGTCGTTCGACGTTGTCGCCGAGCCGCTCGCCGTCGTCGGTGACCCTGACCGGCTCTCGCAGCTCTTCATCAACGTCCTCGACAACGCGGTGAAGCACTCGCCGCGCGGCGCGACCGTGAGCGTGAGCGGCGCGCACGTCAACGGCGAGGTCCTCGTGCGCGTGCGCGACCACGGCACAGGGCTTCCGCCCGGCGCGGAGCGGAAGCTCTTCGGGCGCTTCTGGCGCGGCGACAAGGGGGCGGCCCATGCCGGCGCGGGCCTGGGCCTCGCGATCGCGAAGGCGAGCGCGCAGGCTCACGGCGGCTCCATCGACGCGCGCAACGCGCCCGACGGCGGCGCCGAGTTCGCGATCCATCTCCCCGCCGCTGCCTAGACTCCGCGCATGTTCGGTGGAACGGTTCGGGGCAGGACTTCGACGCTGCGCGTTCCCGCGGACGCGGACCTCGACGCCCACCGGCGCTGGGCCGCAGACATGCGCATCCGGCGGGCGGGCCCGATCGGCCGCTGGCACGAGCCGGCCGCGACCGCCACATGGAAGGAACGGTGGGCGGAGCAGGCGAAGGACAAGACGAGCGTCATGTGGTCCATCGGCGCAGGTGACGCGCTCGTCGGATACGCGCGCATCCGCTTCGAAGGCGCCCCGCTCGCCGAGATCCTCCTGCTCGATCAGTTCGTCATCGATCCAGATCACGCGCGCAAGGGCTACGGCTTCGACGCGGCACTCGCCCTGCATCGCTGGGCATTCGACTTCATGCACCTGCGGATGAGCGTCACCGACCGGATCGCCGCGGACGACGCCGGCCGCCAGCGGATCCTCGAGAAGCTCGGTTACGCGCGGTTCGGGCACGGCCACGCGGTGTACTACCGCGACGGCGCCTACGTCGACCAGTACCTCTATCAGATGGACCGCGACGTCTGGAGCGAGCGCTGGGCGGACGAGCGCGAGTATCCGCCGCTCGGCGACGAGACGGCCCGCTGATGTTCGGTCCGGTGCTCAAGGGCGCCAATGGCGTGTCGCTCCGCACGCCAGCGTTGGAGGACCGGAAGCTCGTGAATCGATGGATGCTCGAGCCCGAGACCTCGCGGTTCTGGGGCGGCCGGATGATGGACGTGCGCGACGAGGCGTTCGCAGAGCGGCACACCAAGGATGCCGACGACCCGAACAGCGTGAACTGGTCGATCGCGTACCAGGAAGAGACCGTCGGCTTCACCGGCCTGTTCGACATCGACTGGATCGCACGCGACTGCGAGAGCGGCATCTTCATCGGCCGGAGCGACCTGTACGGACGGGGCATCGCATCAGAGGCGATCCGCCTGCGCACCGAGTTCGCCTGGCGGGAAATGAACCTCCACCGCGTCCACAACTGGATTTCGCTTCGTAATCGGGGCAGCCGCCGGGCGAACGAGAAGGCCGGCTACACGCAGATGGGACTGATGCCCCACTACGGGTTCCGGAGCGGGCAGTGGTACGACGACTGGCTTGGCGAGGTCTTCCCCCCGGCGAGGTCGGCGGGTATATTCGTGCCGCCCTCCAAAGGGGGGTAGCGGCGACAAGAGCTGAAGACAACGCGAGCGTCGAGTGAGGCAGTCCTCCCGAGACCGAGCGAGGCTCGAGAAGCCAGCACACGAAAGGGAGGAAGCTTCACAGTGAGCTTCTCTGACAAGACCCTGACCTGCAAGGACTGCGGTCAGGAATTCATCTGGACCGCGGGCGAGCAGGAGTTCTACCAGTCCCGTGGTCTCGTGAACGAGCCGGGCCGGTGCCCGTCATGCCGCGCGGCACGCCGGTCGTCCGGTGGCGGAGCGGGTGGCGGCATGTACGGCGGGGGCGGCCGTGGCATGGGTGGCCCGCGCGAGTTCTTCACCGCGACCTGCAGCAACTGCGGCGGTGAGGCGCGCGTTCCGTTCCAGCCCCGCGGCGACAAGCCGGTCTACTGCAGCTCCTGCTTCGAGCAGGT
>CAZMLV010000075.1:2183-5371 GCA_964567235.1 uncultured Chloroflexota bacterium
TACCGGAACATGTCCTTGTCGTGCGGGCGCACGTACGAGCGCGCGGTCTCGCTGCCTTCGGGCATCGGGAGCCCGCGCACGATCGCAGCGGGCCGTCGGTCGAGCTTCCCCATCACGAGCTCCGTCGCCGCCGCGATCTCGTCGGCGATCGCGATCTCCGTGACCCGCATCTCGTAGCCGTCGGGGTCGAACTCGCCGATGTACCGGCGCAGCGCGGGGAGCCCGCTGATCCCGATGGCCACGTTCATGTGACCCTCACGCCACGCCCGTCCGAACGTGTCGGTGATCACGACGGGCACGTCGACCATGCTCTGCTTCTTGATCGCCGCGCGGATGCGCGCGGCCGACGCGTCGGGATCGACCGGGAGCAGGATGAGCGTGTCGGGCGCGCCGGCATTCGAGTGGTCGACCCCCGCGTTCGCCGCGACGAAGCCGTGCTTCGTCTCGACGATGAGCACGCCACGCTGCCAGCGCACGATGCGCGCGGTCTCGTCGAGCACGGCCTGCAGGCCCCGCGCGTCCTTGCCGGACTCCGCGGCCATCCGCTCCGCTTCAGGACCCGGCACGATGTCGGCGAGCTTGCGGATGCGGCCCTCGGACTTGGAGACGATCTTCTGCGCGATCGCGAGCACATCACCGCTCTCGAACTTGCGGCCCGCGGCGCGCAGGCAATCGGTGAGCATCACGGCCAGATCGTCGCCCGGCTTGATCTCCGGAAGGCCGTCGATCGGGATGAGCGTGACGTCCGGCACCACCGAAAGTGTCGCTGATAGCGTGGGCCGGTGCCCAGGTACGTGGCGTGAAAGAGGACCTGCTCGCCACCGCGCGGCTCGGCCACCTCGCGACGACGAGCGAGGCCGGCCGGCCGCACGTCGTCCCGGTCTGCTTCGCGTGGCTGCCGCCGTTCATCTACTCGGCCATCGACGGCAAGCCGAAGCGGACGATGCTCCTCCGGAGGATCCGCAACATCGCGGAGACCGGCCGCGCGGCGTTCGTCGTCGATCGGTGGAGCGAGGACTGGGCGAAGCTCGCGTACGTGCTGGTGGAGGGACCGGCCGAGGTGCTCGACGATGGACGCGAGCGCGACGAAGCGCTCATCCTGCTCACCGCGAAGTACCCGCAATACGACGACCTGCCGCTCGAGGGGAACCTCGTCATCAAGCTCATCGCCGAGCATGTTGTTGAATGGCACGCCTGATGGAGTTCGGCTTCACGCTCAAGCCCGACCACTCGCTCGAGCGGATCGCCTCGCTCACGAAGCTCGCCGAGCAGTGCGGCTTCACGTACGGCTGGGTCTTCGACAGCCACGTGCTCTGGAAGGAGCCGTACGTGCTCCTCACGCTCATGGCCCAGAACAGCACGCGGCTGCGGCTCGGCACGTGCGTGACCAACCCGGCGACGCGCGAGCCATCGGTGACCGCGAGCGCGCTCGCCGTCCTGCAGATCCTCTCGAAGGGCCGCATGGACCTCGGCATCGGCCGAGGCGACTCCGCACGCCGGGTCCTCGGCAAGAAGCCGACGACGCTCGACGACCTGGAGGAGGCGACCGTCGCGATCCGCGACCTGTGCGAGGGCCGCGCGGTCACCTATGACGGGACCGAGATCAAGCTCGACTGGGCGGAGCGCTACACGCTCCCGGTGTGGATCGCGGGCTACGGCCCGAAGGCCCTCGCGCTCACCGGCCGCATCGCCGATGGCGCGGTGATCCAGATCGCCGATCCGAGCCTCGTGCGGTGGTGCGTCGGCCTGCTGCGCGAGGGCACGAGCGCCGCGCACCGCGATCCGTCGGAGGTCCGCGTCATGGTCGCCGCGCCGGCGCACGTCGGTCCGAAGGCCGAGGTCCGCGAGCGGGTGCGCTGGTTCCCGGCGCTGGTGAGCAACCACGTCGTGGACCTCGTCCGCCGCTACGGAGAGCAGGGTCTGCCGGGCGATCTCACGCGTTACGTGCGCGATCGCCCGGGATACGACTACAAGCACCACGCCGAGTCGGGTTCATCGAACGCCGGATTCGTCGACGACGAGTCCGTCGACCGCTTCTGCGTCACCGGCGAGGTGAGCGAGCAGATCGAGAAGCTCCAGGTCCTCGCGGACGCCGGGATGACCCAGTTCAACCTCTACCTCATGAGCGGCGACGAGGAGCGGCAGCTCGAGGCGTACGGCAAGGACGTGATCCCGAAGCTGCGCGGCACCGAGGCGGCTATCTAGCGGAGGACGAAGCCCTCGCGCAGCGGATCGTCGGGCGCCACCCAGAGCTCCGACCGGCCGATGGTCCACGCGGATCCCGTGACCTCCGGTACGACCGCGTCGTACTGAGCGACGTTGGCCGTCCGCAGGACCCGCCCGCGGAAGATCGTGCCGATGATGCTCTCGACCCTGAAGCTCGCGCCGTCCCGCAGCCGCCCGCGGGCGTGCTCGATCGCGACCCGCGCGCTCACTCCGGTGCCGGTCGGCGACCGGTCGACCTCGCCCTCGGCGAAGACGCACACATTCCGCGAATCCGCGCCGGGCCCGTGCGCCTTGCCGGTGAGGATCGTGCCGTAGAGGAACGAGAGATCCGCGGCATCGGTCGATTCCGGGTGCGTGACCTCGCGGCTCGCCATGACCGCGCGCTTGATCCGCATCCCGACGTCGATGCACTGCCGGAAGCCGCTCGGGTCGAGGGGCACGCCGAGGGCATCGGCGTCCACGAACGCGTAGAACGCCCCGCCGAACGCGAGGTCGTAGCGCACGATGCCGAGACCCTCGACCTCGACCGAGGCATCGAGAGCGGCCGCGAAGGACGGCACGTTCTCGAACGCGACCTCGCGGACCCGCGTGCCGTCCCGCGTCGCGCGCGCGGTGACCCGGCCAGGCGGTGCGTCGTACCTGATGGCGTCACCCTTCCGCTCGCCGGTCTCGAGGAGCGCCGTGGTGAGCGCGATGATCCCGTGGCCGCACATCGTGCTCCAGCCCTCGTTGTGGATGAACAGGACGCCGAGGTCGCCGTCGGGCGTCACGGGCTCGGTCGGGATCGCCCCGTACATGTCCGCGTGCCCGCGCGGCTCGAAGACGATCGCCGTACGGAGGCCGTCGAGATGCTCGCGCGCGTAGCGACGCTTCTCGAGCATGGTCCGCCCGGGGATCGGATCGATCCCGCCGGTCACGATGCGCAGCGGCTCGCCGGCGGCGTGCGACTCCAGGGTCGTGAT
>CAZMLV010000075.1:5471-8356 GCA_964567235.1 uncultured Chloroflexota bacterium
CGCTTCTTCATCTCCGCGCAGATCTCCTCGGTCAGGTAGATCCCGTGCTCGATCGATTCCACGCCCGCGACGACCGCGTTCTTGATCCCCTGCATCGCCTGCGCATGCGACATGACGGTCTTGCCCGCCGCATGCGCCTCGTACACGACCGCGGCGATCTCCTCCGGCGAGAAGCCGGTGGCGCCCGGCTCGTCGTTCGGCGAGAGGACACCGCCCGAGGTCATGATCTTGATCTGGTCGGCGCCCGCCCGGAGGACCTCGCGGGTCACGCGTCGGATGTTGTCGATCCCGTCGACCACGCCGATCGGCCGCTCCGGGTCCATCACCGACACGTTGACGCCCGATGGCATGAGCGAGTCACCGTGCCCGCCGGTCTGCGAGAGCGGCGTCACCGCGATCCGCATGCGCGGGCCGGGGAAGAGGCCGCGCTCGACGGCCATCTTGACGCCCCGCGTGGTGAACCCGGCATCGCGGACGGTCGTGAAGCCGGCATCGAGCGTCTCCCGTGCGTGCACGAGGGCCATCGCGGTGTTCAGGCTCGGCGGCATGAGCAGCCGCTGCTGGATGCTCTCCTGTCCGGGCACGAGATGGACATGGCAGTCGATCAACCCGGGAAGCACCGCCAGGTCGCCGGTGTCGATGACCTCGGCGCCCTTCGGCGGGTCCTTCGCGATGCTCTGGATGACCCCATCCTCGATGACGATGAACCGGCCCCTGACCGGATCGGCGCCGGTCCCATCGATCAGGGTGGTCGCGCGGACAGCGACGGTCATGCGATCGCCTCCTCGAGCTTCGGGCGGACTTCGGTCGCGATCCGCTCGATCGTCTCGTGGTCGAACGGCGCCATGAAGTACAGGATGAATCCGCGAGCGCCGGCCCGCCAGAGCGCCGCGCACCGCTCGACCAGCGCATCGACGGTATGGATCGGGTTCATCTGCATCGGCTCGGCGCGCCTGGAACGCATTCGGACGCGCTCGAGCTGCGCCTCCACGTCGCTGATCTTGGCGCGCAGGACGACATCGGGCCGCACGGTCGTCAGCGCTTTGATCTCGCGCACGTCTCGGCCGACCTCGGCGCAGTGCGCCGCGAGGACCTCGAGCTTGTGCGCGATCACCTCCGGCGTGCCGTGGCCGTGCCAGTAATCGGCGTATCTCGCGACCGTGCGGAGGGTCTTCCGCTCGCCGCCGCCACCGATGAGCAGCGGCAGCCTTTCCTGCACCGGCTTCGGCTCGGCGATCGCGTCGGTGAGCGTGTAGTGCTTGCCGGCGAAGCTCGCGGTCGGCTCGTCCAGCAGCAGGCGCAGGACCCGCGCGGCTTCGTCCATCCGGGCCAGCCGCCCGGCGGTCGACGGGAAGCGCAGGCCGTACATCGCGTGCTCGCCCTCGTGCCACGCCGCGCCGAGCCCGAGCATCGCCCGGCCGTTCGTGATGTGGTCGAGCGTCGCGACCATCTTCGCGAGGACCGGCGGATGGCGATAGGTATTCCCCGTGACGAGTGTCCCGAGCCGGACGCGCGTCGTCAGCGCGCCCCACGCGGCGAGCAGCTCCCACGCCTCGAACATCGGACCCTTCGGATCGCCGTCGAGCGGGACGAAGTGATCCCACGTCCAGACGGAATCGAAGCCGAGCCGGTCGACCAGCGCGACGGTCTCGCGCAGCTCCGTCCAGGTCGTGTGCTGGGCCGGGAGGTTGATGCCCCAGTGCGGCCGCGGGGTCGCGGCTATCCGAGCTTTCCCGTCGCCGCGTAGCGGTCGGCGACGGCGAGCGCCTCGTCGATCGCGGTGATGCCGATGCGCAGCTCGTCCTCGGTCACGATGAGCGGCGGCGCGACGAAGAGCATGTTCCAGCGGCAGAAGACGTACACATCGCGCTTCATGAGCTCGCCCTTGAGCGCGTTCGCGAGCGCGCTCGACGGGCCGTTCCACTGCTCGAGCATGTCCTTCGTCGCGCGGTCCTTGACGAGCTCGATACCCCAGAACAATCCGCGGCCGCGGACGTCACCGATCGACGGATGCTTCGCGGCGAGCGAGCGGAGCTCGCGGCCAAGGAGCTCGCCCATCCGCGCCGAGTTGCCGATGAGGTCCTCAGCCTCGTACGCGTCGAGGGTCGCGACACCGGCGGCGCAGGCGAGCGCGTGGCCGCTGTACGTGAGGCCGCCCCAATAGACGTTGTCGTCGAAGTGCTTGGCGATCTTCTCGTTGACCATCGCGCCGCCGAGCGGCACGTAGCCGGAGTTCACGCCCTTCGCGAAGGTCATGATGTCGGGCACCGTCTTCCAATGCTCCGACGCGAACCACTTGCCCGTGCGGCCGAAGCCGGTCATGACCTCGTCGAACACGAGAACGATCCCGTACTTGTCGCACAGCGTCCGGAGGCCCTGGAGGAAGCCGTCCGGCGGGACCAGCAGACCCGAGGTGCCGACGATCGGCTCGAGCAGGATCGCCGCGATGTACTGCGGGCCCTCGTACCAGATGACCTCTTCCACATGCGCGAGCGCCTTCTGCGCGTCGTCGCCGAAGACCGAGCGGTACGGATCCGGATTGAGGAAGTGCACGATGCCGGTGATGCCCGGCTCATTCGCCCAACGGCGGTTGTCGCCGCCAAGGCTCATCGCTCCCTGCGTCTGGCCGTGGAAGCTCCGCCACTGCGTGAGCATCTTGTGGCGGCCGGTGTACAGGCGCGCGAGCTTGATCGCGTTCTCGTTCGCCTCGGTGCCGCCGGTCGTGAAGAGGGTCTTGGTGAGGTCGCCCGGTGCCACCTCGGCGAGCTTGCGCGCGAGCGTCGCCTGAGCCTCGGTCGTGAACGCCGGGGTGACGTAGTTGAGCGTCGCAGCCTGCTCCTGGATGGCGCGCACGACGCGCGGATGCCCGTGGCCGAGGTTCGAGT
>CAZMLV010000076.1:0-1752 GCA_964567235.1 uncultured Chloroflexota bacterium
GCCCGCTCCTGCGCGTCGATCCAGGTCTTCTCGATCACGAACGGCTGCCACAGGCTGGCGGCCACGCGCGTGATCTCATCGTGGGTGTACGGCTTCGGCTCGCCGATGGTCATCGCGTACGCCAGGCGCTTCGCGTTCTCCTCGAGGTAGAGCGAGAGCGTCACGCAACTCGGGACGTCCTCGGCCACGACCGCCACCCCGTGGCCACGGAGCAGGACCGCGCGGTGCGTGCCAAGGTCCTTCGCGAGGGCGCTGCCCTGCCGGTCGTTCCGCACGAGATCAGGATCGTCGTACACCGGCACGGCCTTCCCGAACGGCGCGCCGGCGTTGAACGCGGTGATGAGGGGCTTCCCCACCGTGGCGAATGCGGTCGCCGCGAGCGGATGGAAGTGCGAGACGCTCCGGACTTCCGGCCGGGCGCGGTAGCACCCGAGATGCAGGGGCGTCTCGGCCGGCGGCTCGCCGCTCACGACAGATCCGTCGGCAACCTTCACCACCGCGACCTGGGCCGGCGTCACCGAGACGCGCGACGCACGACGGCCATTGATGTACGCGACGTCCCCGTCGCGCAGGCTGATGTGCCCGTGCATGTCGAACAATCCCGCGGCGGCCATGACCCGGCAGGCGAGCGCGACGAGCCGCCGGCTGTCGGGCTCACTCATGTGGGATATCCCTCCGGCGCCTCGACGCTTGTCTCGTGGCCGATGTGGGCGTACCGCCGGCGGTAGCGCAGGAGCGCGTCGATCTTCGCCGGATCGACCCGGTGCGCGACGACCTCGCCGGTGAACAGGAGGTGGTCGCCGGTCTCGCTGATCTCGCGCACCTTGCACCAGAGCACCGCGATGCTGCCAGCGACCGCGGGGGCACCCCCGGCGTCGGCCGGCGCGTCGATCGCGCGGATCTTGAGCGCGGCGAATTTGTCCATCCCCTCGGCGGAATGGCCGGCCCGCTCGGCGACGTCCTGCTGTGCCGCGTGAAGGAACGAGACGCTGAATGCGCCACTTCGCTGGATGAGCTTGCAGGTCCGGCTGCCGGGATGCTCGGCGATCGCGATCATCGGCGGCTCGAACGAGACGTACATCGCGGTGCCCGTCGCGCAGGATCGCTCGGCCCCCTCGGCGGCGCCGATGATCGCGACGCCGTGCGGGATCCGCGACAGCACGTCGCGGGCGACGGCGTACTGATCGCCAGCGTTTTCGGGCATTCGGCGAGGCTAGCAGGAATGGTCGAATGGTCTGATAATTCGCCCGCCGCTCGCCGGGCCGGCCCGCTGAGCGGATTGGGAGGTGACCAGATGCGGTCCGCCATCGCGCTCCGAGCCCTCGCGATCGCCGTCAGCATGGTCGTCGTCGGATGCGGAGGTGGCGCGGGCGGACCGAGCTCGGTCACCAGTCCCAGCGCCTCCGTCGCCGCGACCGCGACCGCGACGCCGCAGCCGGTGAAGATCCGCGCCGCGTACGGCAACGTGACCCCGGCGAACCTCGCGCCGTTCTACGCGAAGGAGAAGGGCATCTTCCTCCAGAACGGCCTCGACGTGGACCTCTCGCTCATCGACGGCGGCGGCAAGGCGATGGCCGCGCTGCTTGGGAACTCGGTGGACATCGCGCAGCTCGGCGGGACGGAGGCGATGAGCGCCTACGCCGGCGGCGCGGACATCGAAGCGGTCACCCTGTTCGTCCCGGTATCGCCGTGGGTGCTCATGGCGCCCGCGAGCTACACCGGCCCGAACGATCTCAAAGGCAAGACCGTGGG
>CAZMLV010000076.1:1852-8270 GCA_964567235.1 uncultured Chloroflexota bacterium
CGCTCGGCCGTGATCGGTAGCGTCCGGACCCGGGCGCCGCTCGCGTCGTGGACCGCGTTGGCCACGGCCGCGGGCACGCCCGGGTTCACCAGCTCGCCGGCCGATCGCGCGCCGTACGGGCCGGCGCCGTGGTCGTCGGACACATGCACGATCCGAAGTGGCGGCACGTCGGCGATGGTCGGCAGCTTGTAATCGCCCAGGTTCGAGGCCCGCACGCGGCCATCTTCCAACGCGAGGTCCTCCACGAGGGCCATCCCGAGCCCGTACACGAACCCACCCTCGAGCTGGCCGCGAAGGGCGACCGGGTTGATCGCCTGGCCGACGTCGACCGCGAGCACCGCATCGGTGAGGCGCACGGCTCCAGTCTCGCGGTCGACGAGCGCCTCGACCGCATGGACGCAGGCGCCGTTGTCGACGGCTGTCGCATCGAACGTGGCAGAGACGTCGATGGTCTCGCCGTCCCGCAGTGAGCCCGCTGCTTCGGCGACCCGTCGCCCGGCGAGCCGCTCCCTCATCGCGTTCGCCGCTGCGAGCGCCGCGCCGCCGTGCACCGGTGTGACCCGGCTGCCGCCGATGCCCGGATCCTGCGGTCCGTCGGTCGAGAGCCGCAGCACGCGCACGCTCTCAGCGTCCATGCCGAGCGTCGCCGCGACGATCCGCTGGATGAGGGTGTGCTGCCCGCCACCCTGGTCCCCGACGCCGGTGCGCGCCTCGATCGTCCCATCCGGCTCGAGCCGCAGCGAGATGCTCGTCCGCCCCCGGCCGACGTGGCGCACCCCGAGGGCGAAGCCGACCCCGCGCCCGGCCGGGCGCGGCCGCGCCGCGCCGCTCTCGGCGGCCGCCCGATCGAGCAGCGCGCGCAGGTCGGGGCCATGCCAGGGCTCGCCGCTCGTCGTTGTGTCACCGGCCGCCGCGACGTTGCGGCGGCGCAGCTCGAGCGGCGAGAGGCCGAGCTCGCGCGCGATGAGATCGAGGTGCGACTCGGACGCGAACACGTTCTGCGGCTGCCCGGGCGCGCGCATGTGCCCGCCGGGAACCTGATTCGTGTAGACCGTCGCGGCCTCATGCCGCGCGGCCGGCACCCGGTACCCCTCGAGCGTCGAGACCCCGCCCTCGACGATGAGCCGGACCGTCGGCTTCCCGGCGGCATAGGCGCCGCCGTCGAACAGCGCGGTCGACTCGTGCGCGACGATCCGTCCCTCGGCGTCGACGCCCGTGCGGAGCCGGATGCGCGCCGCGTGCCGCGGGTTCATCGCGGTGAGCTCGTCCGCGAAGCGCGTGATCGCCCGGACCGGGTGGCCGGTCGCCTTCGCGAGGTGATAGAGGACGAACTCGTCGGTCGAGAGGCCCTTGCCGCCGAAGTCCCCGCCGATCGTGCCGTTGTCGACGACGATCCGCTCCTTCGGCAGGCCCAGGGTCGCAGCCATTTGGTCGCGCAGGTTGAACGGCGCCTTGTTCGTCGAGATGACCCGGACGCGGTCGCCCTCGAGCCACACGACCGCGGCGTGCGGCTCGAGCGCGGCCTGATGGATCCGCGGCGTCACGAAGTCGTGCTCGAAGACGCGGGTCGCGCGCGCGAACGCCTCGTCGACGTCGCCGTGCGACTCGACGACGTGGCCCTGGTGATTCGGGTGCGGGACAGCCGGCCGGGCGCCGCGGCCCTCGAGGAAGCGATACGTCGCGGCATCGGGGTGCAACGCCGGAGCGTCGGGGCGGAGCGCATCGTCCATGGTGAGCAGCGCGGGCAGCTCCTCGTAGTCGACCGCGATGAGGCGAACGGCCTCCTCGGCGATCTCGCGCGTATCGGCGGCCACCGCTGCGACCCGATCCCCGATGAACAGCACGCGGTCCCAGCAGAGGACCGGCCAGTCCTGCAGCCGGCGGCCGAGCCGCTGGCCGCGGACGTCGGCACCGGTGATGACCGCGCGCACGCCGGCGAGGGCGCGTGCGCGGCTCGTATCGACGGACACGATGCGCGCGTGGGGATACGGGCTGCGGACGAACGCGGCCTGCAGGGCACCCGCCACGGCGAGATCCGCGGTGTACTTCGCCGCCCCCGTGGTCTTGAGCTCGCCGTCGAGCCGACGTTCGGGAACGTCGAGGAGCGCGGGCCTGATCATCCCGCCGCGACCGTCGCGCGAAGACAGTCGGCGAAGCCGGCGAGCACCTTGTCGGCCTGGCGCGCGATGAGCGGCTGGCCGAGCTCACCGATCCGGCCGAGGATCGCCACGTCGCTCGACACGCGCAGCTCCGTCGGGCGATCCCCGGTCACCGCGAGATCCACGAACGCGCGCACCGCGCCGCCGAGCCGCGCGTCTTCCGCGTCCGCGCGCAGCCGCGCGATGCCGGTCGCCTCGTCGCGCGATTCGATCGCGATCGTGCCGGCGAGCGCGAGCTTCACCGGACCGACGCGGACGTCGAGAACGCCCCGCACGGCGTCGCCCTCCACGGCGATGTCGCGCGCCCCGGGGACGCATCGAGCCGCAGACGGCAGGTCCATGAGCGCGGCCCAGACCTTCGAGCGCGGCGCGTCGACGGCGATCCGATGGTCGAGCTTCACGCGACCGCACGCAGCGCGCGCTCGGTCCAGACCGCGGCCATCGCGCGCTTGTACTCGGCGCTCCCGCGCAGGTCGTCGATCGGGTCCGTCGCCGCGGCGGCGAGAGCCGCGGCTTCGCGGATCGCGGCATCGTCCAGCCGGCGGCCGACGAGCGAGCGCTCCGCCTCACGGGCCCGCAGCGGGATCGGACCCGCGGCGCCAAGGGCGATCCTCGCGTGGGTGCAGGTGCCGCCCGGGTCGGTGGCCACCACGGCCGCGACGGAGACGGTCGCGTAGTCGTCGAGCGTGCCCGGCAGGAACTTCTGGTACGTCGCGCGCGCGCGCGGCGGAAGCGGCGGTAGCTCGACGCGGAGCAGCAGCTCGGCCGGCTCGAGCGCGGTCTCGAAGACGTCGACGAACAGCGCGTCGAGCGGGATGCGCCGGGACCCGGTCCCCGATCGCGCGACGGCGACGCCGTCCAGCGCGAGCAGCGTGACCGGCGGGTCCTGCGCCGGGTCGGCGTGGGCCAGATTGCCGCCAAGCGTCGCCTGCTCGCGGATCCGCACCGTCGCGACCGCGGCGAACGTCGCGGCCAGCGCTCCGGCGTGGGCGCGCACCTCCGGCGCGCGCGCGAGCGCGCCGTGCGTGGCGAGGGCCCCGAGGGCAACGCCACCATCCGTCGCCTCGATCCGTCGCAGCTCCGTTAGGCGGCGCAGGCCGATCACCCGAGCGGGCCGGACCAGGTCCTGCTTCATGAGGATGACCAGGGCCGTCCCACCGGCCATGAGCAGCGTGTCCTCGGGATCGGCGACGAGGAGCGAGAGCGCCTCGTCGATGGTCTCGGGCTCGAGGTACTCGAACGGCCTCATCGGCCGCTGGCCGCAGCGCGAGCCTTGGCGATCGCGCGGGCGATGCCGTAGTAGCCGGTGCAGCGGCAGAGGTTCCCCATCTGCCATTCGGTGATCTCAGCCTCGGTCGCGTCCGGCTTTGCGCGAAGCAGCGCATCCGCCGTCATCAGCTGGCCCGAGGTGCAGATCCCGCACTGGAAGCCCCCCTCGGTGATGAAGGCTTCCTGGAGCGGCGAGACCAGCCCCTCGATCGTGCGCACCGCCGCGCCGTCGACCTGGGTCGCGAGGAGCAGGCAGGCCGACATCGGAAGACCGTCGACCTGCACTGTGCAGAGGCCGCACACCCCGACCGAGCAGCCGTCCTTCGTGCCGGTCTTGCCCAGGTCGTCGCGCAGGAGATCGACGAGCAGACAGGCGGCCGGGACCTCGAGATCGACCGGCTCGCCGTTCAGCGTGAAGCGGATGCGGTGCGCGGTCAGAGGTACTTGCGCCCCTCGAGCTTGTCCGGCACGCGGAGCCCGAGGGCAGTGATCTTCGGATCCATCTCGGCGATGTAGTCCTCGCGCATCCGGCCGTTGGTGCGCTTCTTGAGGCCCCACTCGATGTAGCGCTCGTCGCGCGCCGACTCGGAGCGGCCGAACATGTCGAGCCCGACCACGTACCACTTGTCGATCGCCCGCTGCGCCGCCGCCCGGCCGTCGGGCGTCTCCATCATCTTCTGGAGCTGCTGCTCGCCGTACGCGACGTGCCCAAGCTCTTCGCGAAGGATCGTCGGCAGCACGTCATCGGTCGGCAGGTATGAGGAGCCGACCATCTCGTCGAGCTGGTACTGGCCGACCTTGTCGATGAGGAACCCGAACGCCGCGAAGTCACCCCACTCCGGCATGTCCACCTTGAACGCGTCGACCTCACGCTTCGAGCGGGGCCGGAACAGGATGTCCGAGCGGTCGATGCCGATCATCCCGAGCATCCGAAGGAACCGGCGGCAATGGTCGATCTCCTCCGAGGCGATCCGCGCCACGCGCCACTGGTCATCCACGGTCGGCGCCCGGAGGGTCCAGTGATCGACGTAGATGTGCGGACCGCCGATCTCGCAATCGGCCTGGATGGTCAGGAGGCGGGTCAGCAGCTCGCGATACTCGTCGGGCATCTTGCCGAAGTCCTTCGGCTCGATGCGGTCGGTGAACTGCGCCACTGACCCGCCTCCTTTCGTTCCCGCTAGCCGCCGAGCTTCCGGTCCTGCGCGCTCTGCATGAACGTGCGGTCGACCATCTTGGAGAGGTCGACCTTGGCGATGTTCGGGTTGCCCGGACCGAGGATCGCGACGGCGTCCTTGAACTGTCCGACGTCCGGGAAGAGGTACGCCGTCGTGACCTCGTTCATGAAGAAGTCGTACGCGCCGTCGAGCGCGATCTGGTCGGTGAGCTTGAAGTACTTGCCGAGCACGGCCGTCGCGCCGGCCTTGTCGTTCTTCATCTTCGCGCGCGCGATCGTGAGCGAGTCGACGTATGCCTGCACGGTGTCCTTGTTCGCCGTGAGGAAAGCACGGTTCACGATCACCCCGGTGTTCGCGGCCGGGAGCTTCTGCCCGGCGAGGTCCACCAGGACGGTCAGGCCCGCCTTCACCAGCTCGAGATCCTCCGGCGGGTCGTCGACGCCGGCGTCGATGGAGCCGGCGAGGAGCGCCGCAGTCCGGTTGGCGTGCGAGCCGACGGCCACGATGCTCACGTCCTTGTCCGGATCGAGGCCCGCGGACTTGAGGGCCGCGCGCGTCGCGATGTCGCTCGAGCCGCCGGCGTTGGAGACGCCGACCTTCTTGCCCTTGAGCCCGGCGATGCTCGTGATCCCCTTCGCCGCGTAGAGCTTGTAGGGGTACACCGGAGCGAGGTTCGCCACGAGCACGAGGTCCGCCCCGCCCGCATTCGCGGAGAGCGCCTCGGCGCCGCCGAACTGCCCGATCTGGATCGAGTTCGCGAGCATCGCGGCGCTCGTCTGAGCACCGCCGTTGATCGACTGGAGGTCCACGGTGAGGCCGTTGTCGGTGAAGATCCCCTTCTCGAAGGCATACCACGCAAGCCAGTCGTCGGCGCTGATGTTGCTGTACGCCGCCGTCACCTTCGTGCAGCACGGCCGCTTGGTCGGGCTCGGGGACGCGGCCGCGACGGTCGGCTGGATCGACGCGGTGGTCGCTCCGGGGCCGCCGGCTCCGCCGCCGCACGCCACAAGAAGGATCGCGAACACCGCCACGAGGACCGCGAGCGTCTTGTTCATCAGGCCCACCTTTCGTTCATCGCCGGATCTGGGGACGCCAGGTCTGGAATCGGTTCTCGATGCGTTGGAAGATCGTCGTGAGCAACATGCCGGTGCCCGCGATGAGCATCACGCCGGCCAGCATCTTGGGCGTCTGGAACGTTTGCCCGGCGATCGCGACGAGCATGCCGACACCGTGCTTCGCCGCGATGAGCTCGCCGACGACCACGCCGGTGAGCGCGTGCCCCACCCCGAGCCGGAAACCGGTGAGGATGAACGGCACCGAGCCGGGCAGGACGACGCGGCGGAAGATCAGCGCGTCCGACGCGCCGAATGAGCGCGCGACGCGAAGGAGCGCGGCCTCCGTGTTCCGGACGCCGGCCATCGTGTTGATGATGATCGGGAACAGCGCGCCCAGGAAGATGACCGCGATCTTGGACTGGATATCGATGCCGAACCAGATGATGAACAACGGCAGGAGCACGATCCGCGGCGTGCTGTAGAAGAAGTTGACGATCGGATCGAGCGCGTACTGGACGCGGGTGTACCAGCCCATCGCGAGGCCCAGGACGAGGCCGACCACGATCGCCATGCCGAAGCCGATCAGGAGCTCCTCGCCGCTTGTGGCCATGTCGAGCCAGACATCACCCTGCTGGAAGAGCTTCACGAACGCCTGCGCGACGTCCCATGGGCCGGGCAGGAATAGGACCGGCATGAGCCGCGCGTTCGCGACGAGCTGCCACACCGTCAGGACGACGGCGACGGTGAGCAGGCCGATGAT
>CAZMLV010000077.1:0-1846 GCA_964567235.1 uncultured Chloroflexota bacterium
GAGTGCCGGTCCGCCGGCATCCGCGTGGTGATGATCACCGGCGATCACCCGGTGACCGCCCAAGCCGTGGCGCGCGACCTCGGACTCCCCGGCGCCCGCCGCGTCCTGACCGGCGAGCAGCTCGACCGCCTGTCCGAAGACGAGCGCGCGCGAGCCGTCGCGGATGTCACGGTGTTCGCGCGCATCGAGGCGGCCCAGAAGTACGAGCTCGTGCAGGCGCTCCACGCCCGCGGCGCCGTCGTCGCGATGACCGGCGACGGCACGAACGACGCGCCGGCTCTGCGTGAAGCGGACATCGGGATCGCGATGGGCCGCCGCGGCACCGAGGTCGCGCGCGCCGCCGCCACGATGGTCCTCCTCGACGACAACTTCGCGACGATCGTCCATTCGATCCGCGATGGTCGGCGGATCTTCGAGAACCTTCGCCGGGCATTCGCGTACCTGATCGCCTTTCACATCCCGCTGTTGCTTGCGGCCGTGTCCATCCCGCTGCTCGGCGCGCCGCTCCTGCTCCTGCCGATCCACTTGGTCTGGCTCGAGATCGTCGTGCACCCCACGTCGTCGCTCGTCTTCGAGGCGGACGCGCCGCCGTCCGACATCATGCGGCGGCCACCTCGGCCATCCGCCGCGGAGCTCATCACGCTCTCCGACCTGCGCCGACCGGTCGTCCTCGGCATCACGCTCACGGTCGCGGTGCTGGCGCTCTACCTTGGCGACCTTGGGCGCGGCTCACTGGTCGAGCACGCCCGGGCCCTCGCACTCACCGCACTGCTCTGCGGTCAGCTCCTTCTGGTGCTCGTCACGCGGTCGCCGGCGCGTGCGCTCTGGCGCGCCGCGACAGCGGGAAACCGTGCGCTGCCGCTGGTGGTGGGCGGCGCGGCCGTGTCGCTCGTCGCGGTGCTGCAGGTCCCCCTTCTCGCGCGGTTCTTCGAGGTCGCACCGCTCGATCCGCTCGAGTGGGCTGCGGCGCTTGGCGTCGCGGTCGTGGCGACGTTGTGGTCCGAGCCATTCAAGGGCTCGTCGCCGTCGATCAGCCTCGAGGTACCCACGCCCACTGGGTGATCTCCGGCGCGTCCTCACCGTGCTCGCGCGTGTAGGCGCGGCACGCGAGGCGCCGCTCCTGCATCAGCTGACGCACGTCGCCCGCCCGCTCGCTTAGACCGGGCACCCGATCGATGACGTCCATGACCAGGTGGTAGCGATCGAGGTCGTTCAACATGACCATGTCGAAGGGCGTCGTGGTCGTGCCCTCCTCCTTATAGCCACGGACGTGCAGGTTCTGATGGTTCGTACGGCGGTAGGCGAGGCGATGGATCAGCCACGGATATCCGTGGTGCGCGAAGATGACCGGCCGGTCGGTCGTGAAGAGGGAGTCGAAGTCGCGATCGGGCAGGCCGTGCGGATGCTCGGAGTCCGGCTGCAGGCGCATGAGGTCGACGACATTCACGACCCGGACGCGGACGTCAGGGAGGTGTCGTCTCAGCAGGTCCGCCGCCGCTAGCGTCTCGAGCGTCGGCACGTCGCCGCAGCACGCCAGCACCACATCCGGCCGCCGGCCGTTGTCGGTGCTCGCCCACTCCCAGATCCCAACGCCTCGCGCGCAATGTTCGATCGCCTGGTCCATCGACAGCCAGTTCTGCTCCATCTGTTTCCCGGCCACGATCACGTTGACGTAGCTGCGGCTCCGGAGGCAGTGGTCCGCCACTGAGAGCAGGGTGTTCGCGTCGGGCGGAAGGTAGACGCGGATCACCTCTGCCTTCTTGTTGGCGACATGGTCGATGAACCCTGGATCCTGATGCGAGAAGCCGTTGTGATCCTGCCGCCAGACGTGCGAGGACAGCAGGTA
>CAZMLV010000077.1:1946-8144 GCA_964567235.1 uncultured Chloroflexota bacterium
CGGTCGGTCACGTCGAAGACGGCGTTCAGGCGGTTCGAGGTCGTCTCGTCCGGCCCGAGCAGCCGGAACCGATCCTGGTTGCGCGCGATGACGTCGCGGAGGAACGCGCCGAGCACACGCGTCGGCTCCGCTGACGTCGCTCCCGGCTTGGGTACGGCGACCGCGTAGTCACGGAAGTCGGGCAGGTCCAGGTCCCTCAACCGGGCGCCGCCGTTCGAGCGCGGGTTGGCGCTCATCCGCCGTTCGCCGGTCGGCGGGAGGGCCGCAAGCTCGGCGACCAGCGTCCCGTTCTCGTCGAACAGCTCCTCCGGCCGGTACGAGCGCATCCATCGCTCGAGCTGC
This sequence comes from uncultured Chloroflexota bacterium, assembly GCA_964567235.1. Taxonomy (GTDB): domain Bacteria; phylum Chloroflexota; class Limnocylindria; order P2-11E; family P2-11E; genus UBA4735. The sequence continues at coordinate 2,289 of CAZMLV010000077.1, forward strand.
GCACGGTGCTCGTCGTTCGTTCTTGCGGCGTCGATCGGGACCTGGTGCGATCGCCAGGTGCCCTCGACCGGCAGCCCATCCACGACCTTCGGGCCGGTCCAGCCCTTCGGTGTGCGAAGGACGATCATCGGCCAGGGCTGCCGGCTCGCGTTCCCGGCGGTGCGCGCCCCGTCCCGGATGCGTGCGATCTCGGTGACGGCCCGATCGACTGCCGCGGCCATCAGCTGGTGCATGACCGCCGGCTCGTCGCCTTCCACGAAGATCGGCGCATGGCCGTATCCCTCGAGGAGGGCGCGCAGCTCTGGCTCTGGCATCCGCGCGAGGACGGTCGGGTTCGCGATCTTGTAGCCGTTCAGGTGGAGGACCGGTAGGACCGCGCCGTCGTGCACCGGATCGAGGAACTTGTTCGAGTGCCAGGACGCGGCGAGGGCTCCGGTCTCGGCCTCGCCGTCGCCGATCACGCAGCACACGATGAGGTTCGGGTCGTCCAGCACCGCGCCGTAGGCGTGCGCGAGCGAGTAGCCCAGCTCGCCGCCCTCGTGGATCGACCCAGGGGTTTCGGCCGACACGTGGCTCGGGACGCCGCCGGGGAACGAGAACTGATGGAACAGCTTCCGCATGCCCGCGCTGTCGCGCGACACGTCGGGGTAGATCTCGGTGTATGTGCCCTCCAGGTACACGTTCGCGAGGACCGCCGGCCCGCCGTGCCCCGGCCCGGCGATGAAGAGCGCGTCGAGGTCCCACCTCTTGATCGCGCGGTTCATGTGCGCGTAGATGAAGTTCAGTCCCGGAGTGGTGCCCCAGTGCCCGAGCAGGCGCGGCTTCACGTGCTCGGGACGGAGCGGCTCGCGGAGGAGTGGATTGTCGAGGAGGTAGATCTGCCCCACCGAGAGGTAGTTGGCGGCGCGCCAGTATCGGTCGATCCGCGCGAGCTCGTCGGGCGTCAGCGGGACCGCGAGATCCGCATTCGCGTTCATCGCCATACCGACGCTCCCTTCCCGCTCGCGCTCAGCCGCCTACGCTTGCCGCATGCGCGACCGCGTGCTCGTGCTGAACGCGGGCTCGTCGACCCTCAAGGCAAGTGTGCTCGCGGACGGCGTGGAGCGTGCCGCCGCGAGCGTCACCGTTCCGATGCGCGGCCAGGCGGACGCGGCCGATGCGCTCCATCGCGCGATCGACAGCCTGGCCGGCACGGGCGGCGATCCGGCCGGCGTCCAAGCCGTCGGCCATCGCGTCGTGCACGGTGGCTCGCGATTCACGCGCACGACCGTGATCGACGACGCGGTGCTCCAGGGCATTCGCGATCTCGCGGCGCGAGCGCCACTCCACAATCCGGTCGCCGCCGAGGTCATCGCCGCCGCGCGTGCGGCATTCCCACGGCGTCCGCATGCGGCTGCATTCGACACCGCCTTCCACACGACGTTGCCGATCGAGGCGTATCTCTACCCGTTGCCGTACGAGTGGCACACCGAGTGGGGCTATCGGCGTTACGGATTTCACGGTCTTTCGGTGAGCTGGTCCGTCGAGCGGACCGGTGCGCTGCTCGGCCGCGGTGACCTCGGGATCGTCGTCGCGCACCTCGGCGCCGGATGCTCGGTGACCGCGGTCTGGCAGGGCCGCTCGGTGAGCACGTCGATGGGTATGACGCCGCTCGAAGGACTCATGATGGCGACGCGGGCCGGGTCGGTCGATCCCGGCGTGCTGCTGGCCGCACAGCGGGAGCACGCGCTGGACCTCGATGCGCTCGACGCGACGCTGGAGCACCGTTCAGGCCTGCTTGCGGTCTCGGGTCGGACCGCGGACATGCGTGAGCTCATCGCGCTCGCGCCGGGCGACGAGCGCGCGGCACTCGCGATCGCGATGTTCGAGCGGTCGGCGGCCGCCGCGATTGCCGCCGCGGCGACGGCACTTCCCCGCCTCGACGCCGTCGTCTTCACCGGTGGCATCGGCGAGCATGCGACGACGGTCAGGGCGGGCATCGTGCGTCGTCTCGCGGCCGTCGGCGTGGCGCCCGTAGCTGACGAGCCAGTCGAGGGCGACGCCGTGCTTGTCGCGCAGCCGGTCGCCATCGTGGTCATCGCCGCGCGCGAGGACGTGGTGATCGCGCGCGACACGATCGCCTTGATCGCCTGACCCGGCCCGGGGTCAGCCCGCGTCGAGGCGCTGAACGCGGAAGATGAGCTCCCAAGTATTGAATACGCCCCAGAGCAGGCTCACGACAGCGATGCCCCCGACCGCGTAGAGCGCGCGGGCTTCGCCCGCCGCGACACCGATCGCCGCCGCGATGCTCACGATGAACAGCCCGATACCCGCGATGAACTGGACGATCGTCACGCGGCGGTCGTAGCCGACGCCGGAGGCACGAAGGCCGTCGCGTGCAGCGGACGCGAACGGCAGCGTGGCCGCAAGAACGAGGACGAGCAGCTCGACCCCGAACGCCCAGAGCGTCTGCGGCATGAGCGCGAGGAAGCCGATGCCCAGCGAGATGACGTATCCCAGGAAGACCGTCCGCGCGACCGCCCGCAGCTCGGCGTTCTCACGCGCGCTCAGCACGCGCATGTGGATCGAGAGTGCGACGAACAGCAGCCCGAGCAGGGCCGCCGACGCGGTCACGACGCTGAGATTGAAGTCGTGCCAAAGGACGAGCTCTTCGGCCATGGGCGGCGAGGATAGCGGCCTGCCGGTGTAGAAAGGGTCGGTGAGCGATCCGTGTCCCTGGTGCCTGCAGGACGGTTCGATGACCCGAGAGCATGTCTTCGCGCGGTGGCTCGTCCGTCGCGTCCACGGCGCCCGGTTGATCCCGTCGGGCGCGGCCGCCGCCGAACGGATCGCGCGTGTGACCGCGGGTGTCTGCGCCGACTGCAACGCGGGCTGGATGAGCGTCCTGGAGGACAGCTTTCAGCGGGCAGTCTTCGCTCGGCCGCGCACCGGCGCGATCCAGGCGCAAGACCGCATCGTCCTGAGCCGCTGGTTCGCCAAGACCGCGGTGCTGCTGGCCCAAACGCGTGGCGCGACGCTCATCGGTCCGGCCGGCCGCAGGCTGCTCGTGGCCGGGATGCCCGACGGAGTTGAGGTATTCCTGGCACGACGCCGCCGGCCCCCGCAGCGCCTCGACTTCAGCTTCGATGCCGCAGTGGTGGCCGTACAGGTCGATGACCTCGTGGCGCACGTTGCCGCGCCTGGCGCCCTCGCCAGCCGGCACGGCACGCAGCTCTGGCCGCTGCGCTCGCACCTGCTCCGCTGGGAGACGCTGCCCGTGATCACGGCACCGCATCGGTCGCGGAGTCGGCGGGCGTAGGCCCCCGGGCCGATGCGGTGGCTTGGCGCGATCCTGCCGCTGCTGATGACGCTCACGGTGGTGGCCGCGGGCGTAATCCATGCGGTTCAGGTCGGCGCTTTCGTCCGGGAAGCTGACGAGGGAACCGCCGCGCATCTCTTCCAGATCCTGATGCCGGCGCAGATCCCGATCATCGCGGTGTTCGCAGCGACGCAGCTGCCGCGTCACCCACGATGGGCCGCCTGGATCCTGGCGCTGCAGATCGGTCTGGCTCTGGCGTTGTTCGCTCTGGTCTTCTCGCTCCAGCTCTGACGACAGCTCATCCGCGCGCAGGATCTCTGGGCCGAATGGCCCGATCGAGGACGGCGAAGGACCCTAGCCTCGGTCCGCTCGCCTAGGGATGCTCGCCCTGGTGAACGCCGCCCGTGCGCACTCCGGCGAGCTGGTCGCGGCGCTCACCGTGCTGCTGGTGCTGTTCGCACCGGCCCTCGAGCCGGTCCAGCTGGCCGCCGTATCCGTGCTGGCCTTCGCGCTCCTGCTCGTCGTCTACCGTGATCGGCTCCGGAGCGGTCTGCTCGCGCTGCTGCTGGCTTCCGCAGCCGCCGCCGTGATCGTCGTCGTTCGGGTGGTCGCCACAGGACGCTGACGGCGGACCGCGCCGCTCATCGCCTCAGGCTCAGGGCCTCAGCGTGTGACTTTGTACAAGCCGCCCGACGACGCGTACTCGAGCACGTAGAGCTCGCCCGCGCGGTCCTGCGCGAACGAGCCGATCGAGAACCCCGACGTCGCGATCTGGACCGGCCCGACGATCTGGCCGTTCGTGTACCGCATGCCCCAGATGCGGCCGCTGCAGTAATCGCCGAACAGGTACACACCTTGTAGCTCGGGCGAACTGCCTCGATCCACGAACCCGCCCGTCACGGAGCAACCGACGCTGTGCGGATACTCGGCGACCGGCAGCGTGAGGCCCGCGGTGTTGCAGCTCGAGGCGTTGTAGCAGTGGGTCGCCTCCATGATGTTCCAGCCAAAGTTCGCGCCGCGCGACACGAGGTCGATCTCCTCGTACGCGTCCTGCCCCACATCGGCGAGCCACAGCAGCCCCGTCGCCGTGTCGAACGAGAAACGCCACGGATTGCGCAGGCCATAGGCCCAGATCTCGCCGCGTCCGCCGCCGGCGGCGAACGGGTTGTCGGACGGCACCGTGTAGTGCGTGCGGTCGCTCACGTTGATGCGCAGCAGCTTGGCGAGGAGGACGTTCTTGTTCTGGCCGTTGCGCATCGGATCACCGCCCGAGCCACCGTCGCCCATCCCGATGTAGAGATCCCCGTCGGGACCGAACGCGAGCTGCCCGCCATTGTGGTTGTCGAACGGCTGCGCGATCTCGAGGATGACCACCTCGCTCACCTTGTCCGCGACGATCCGATTCGAGGTGAAGCTCGCGATCTCGGTGCGAAGAGGGCCGCCGCGGGTGTAGTCGAGGAAGAAGATGCCAGTGCTCGCGAAGCTTGGCGCCATCGCGAAGCCGAGCAGACCCTTCTCGCCGCCGAAGTCGACGTGGTCGCGGATGTCGAGGAACACCGTCGCGCTCGCGTCGCCTTCGCGGAAGGTGAGGATCCGCCCGGGCTGCTCGAGGACGTACCAGCGGCCGTCGGCTGCCTGGAACGCACCGGTCATCGAGTTAAAGGAGAGGCCGCCCAGCGCGCGGGCGAGCTTGATCGACGGGATCGTCGTGGCGACGGTCGGGACCGGAGTCGGCGCGGGAGTGGGTGGCGGGGTCGCCGTGGGCGTCGGAGTCGGTGTCGGGGACGCGGTCGGGCTCGCCGTGGGCGTGGGTGACGGTGAAGACGATGGTGAAGCGGCGACGACCTGAGACGGAAGCGCGGCGGAGGACGACGCCGAGGGCGTCACCGCGGGCGATGAGCACGCGCAGACGAACACCAGGGCGAGCGCGAGTGCGAGCCGACCTGCTCTCATGCCGTTCACCCTACCAACGCTGCGGCCGGAATCGCGGTACGAGACCCCGAAGTACTACGCGGGCTTCGGTTCAGCGCCGATCCTCGACTCCCAGCGTCCAATTCGCGCGGCCGTCCCGCGCCGGTCACCGCCGCGGTCGCTCCGCAGCTGGGTCAGGATGTGATCGATCGGCGCGGGGTGTCATACACATGGAGACGCGCATCTTGCGAGCCGCATCGCTGATCACGAAGATACGATGCCGAGCATGCAGATCATTCGGCTCGATGCCGGCGATGTCGACAAGGTGATCGCGGCTGCGGATCTGTTCGACAGGCAGCCACTGCGTGACGCGACCGCCCGCTTCCTGGCTGCGTCCGGACACCACCTGCTGATCGCCTACGACGGGCCGACGCCGATCGGCTTCGTCAGCGGTATCGAGACGGTGCATCCCGACAAAGGTGCCGAGATGTTCCTGTACGAGCTCGGTGTGGCCGAGTCCCACCGCCGTCGCGGTGTCGGCCGCGCACTCGTCGAGCGACTGGCGGGCATCGCGCGTTCTCTTGACTGCTATGGCATGTGGGTCGCGACGGATGACGCGAACACGGCAGCGCTGGCGACCTACGAGG
>CAZMLV010000078.1:0-4341 GCA_964567235.1 uncultured Chloroflexota bacterium
CGATCTCCATCCGGAGATCGAAGATCACCTTCTCGCCGGTCCAGGTCATCACGTAGCCGCGCAGGCCGTCGATCGCCGCTCTGATCAACAGCACGGCGACGAGCCCGAGGACGAGCTGATCGAGGAGCGCCGCGTCCTTCAGGCCGAGATCGAGCACGCGCAGCACGACCTGGGGCCAGACGAGCCCGAGGACCGTCGAGAGGATCAGGAGCGCGGCCGAGAGCGCGAGGTTGCGGCGATACGGACGCACGAAGCGCAGGAGCCGCCGGTACATCGCGATCGAGGGCTTTTTCTTCGGCTGACCGCTGCCGCCCATCATCATGAACGCGTGGGCGCCACCGCCCGCGCCGCCGCCGCCGACCCGCATCATCATGACCTCAGGGTAAGGCTCACTTCCCCATCCCCACGTCGGCGAACAGCCCGCCCTGCGCGTTGACGACCTTCTTCGTCGCGGCGGCCGCCGGCGAGCTCCAGGCGAGCGGGATACGCGGGATCTCGCGCTGGACGATCTTCGACACCTGCTTGTACAGCTCCGCCCGCTTCGATGGATCGGGCTCGCTCTGCGCCTTGCGCAGGAGGCCGGCCACCTCCTTGTTGATCCAGGCCCCCGCCTCGGTGGGCTGGTCCTGCCCGTTCGCGACCGGCGGAATGAACGCTTTCCCGAGCAGCTCGTCGGGGTCGAACGTCGCCGTCGAGGCTATGCCGACCCACATCGGGTAGCGGTTGTCGCGGACGCTCGCGGCGAACGTCACCGGGTCGATGGTCTTCGGGTCCGCGATGATCCCCGCGGCCGCGAGATCCGCGCCGACAGCCTCCGCGACCTTGCGCATGTCAGGCCCGGTCACCCCGGCGTCGAGGATGTACCAGAGGTCGATCTCGAGGGTCGCGTGGCCTGAATCCGTCAGTAGCTTCTTCGCGGCGGCGAGGTCCGCCTTCGCGAACTCGGTCACCGAGTCGTCGTAGCCGAGCATCGTGGGCGGCGGGAACTGCGTGGCCACCGTCGCGGTCCCCGAGTACAGCCGGTCCACGAGCCCGCGCGGATTCAACCCCTGCGCGACTGCCTGTCGGACCCGAAGGTCGTCCAGCGGCGACTGCGAGAGGTTCAGCCCGAGGTAGAGGACGGTCGTCTCCGGCCGGACGACGAGCTGCAGGCTTGGGTCGGTGCGGATCGTTCCGATGTCCCCAAGCGCCAGATCCTGCACGTAATCCTCGTTCCCGGATCGGATCGACGCGAGCCGGGTCGCCGGATCCGGGATCGCGGTGAAGCTGAGGGTGTCGAGGTACGGCAGCTTCTGCCCGGTCGGATCGGTGCGCCAGTAGCGGTCGTTTCGCTGAAGGACCAGCGGTCGGGCACCCTCGGCGCCCGCCGGGACGCGGAACGGACCGGTGCCCGACGTCCGCGATGTCGGCGACACAATGAGGTACGGCGTCGTCGAAAGGGCGCTGAGGAACGGGCCGTACGGCACCCGAGTGGTCACCACAACGGTGCGCGCATCAGCCGCCTCGGCCTTCTCGATGAGCGGGTCGTCCGCCCGCCCGAGGCTCTTCGCGACCGCGACCGCATCCACGGCGGTCCCATCGTGGAACGTGACGCCCTCGCGCAGCGTGAACGTCCACGCTCGTCCGTCGGCGCCGACGAGCCACTTCGTCGCGAGCGCCGGCACCGCACCGTTCGCTCCGCGCGCCACGAGCCCCTCGAAGATCTGCGCCGCGACGAGCGGGTTCGCATCGGCGATCTGCGGATCGAGCGATCCGATCGGCCCCGAGAGCGCCACGCGAAGTGTCCCGCCCAGCGGTGTCTTCGCGGTCGGCGATGGCGTGATCGTCGCCGGCGCGCTCGACGGCAGCACGACCGTCGATGGGCTGGGTGTCGATGCCGGTGGGGTCGCCTGGCACGCCGCGAGGACGATCGCCAGCACGGCCATGAGCGAAAGCGGTCTCACCGAATAGTCATACCACCGCAGGCGCGTGGCACCTTCGCCAGGACGACCCATGAATAGGGAGGAGCAGACGGCGCGCGCTACGGCGGCGGGCGGCGGGGTCCGCGACCGGCGAATTGAGCCGCTCTGCGGCGAGTGCGCACACACGGAACGAACGCAGCGCCGTCATCCAAGCTTCGCCGGGCGCGGAGCCCGCCGCCCGCCGTCATCGGCCCGCGCTACAGAGAGCTACGCACCCGGGAAGTGGCAGGCCGCCCAGTGCCGCGGGGCATGCTCGATGAACTCCGGGTCGACCTCGCTGCAGATCTCCTGCGCCTTCCAGCACCGGGTGTGGAAGCGGCAGCCCGTCGGCGGGTTCACCGGGGACGGGACATCGCCGGTGAGGATGATCCGCTTGCGCTTCACCTCGACCACCGGGTCCGGGATGGGCACCGCCGAGAGCAGCGCCTGCGAGTACGGGTGGAGCGGGTGCTCGTACAGGTCGATGCGGTCCGCGAGCTCAACGATCTTGCCGAGGTACATCACCGCGACGCGGTCACTGATGTGGCGCACGACCGAGAGGTCGTGGGCGATGAAGAGGTACGTGAGCTTGAACTTGTCCTGGAGCTCCTCCAGAAGGTTGATGACCTGCGCCTGGATGGACACATCGAGGGCCGAGATCGGCTCGTCGGCCACGATGAACTCCGGCTCGACCGCGAGCGCCCGGGCGACGCCGATGCGCTGGCGCTGGCCGCCGGAGAACTCGTGCGGGTAGCGGTTCGTGAAGTACGGGTTGAGGCCCACGATCTTCAGCAGCTCCTGCACGCGCTCCGTCTTCGCCTTGCCGGCCGCGAGGTTATGCACCTCGAGCGGCTCGCCAATGATGTTGCCGACGGTCATGCGCGGGTTCAGCGACGCGTACGGGTCCTGGAAGATCATCTGCATCCGGCGGCGCATCTTGCGCATCTGCTCGCCGCCGAGCGTCGTCAGCTCGGTCCCGTCGAAGATCACCTGGCCGGCGGTCGGCTTGTACAGCTGGAGGATCGCGCGGCCGGTGGTGGACTTGCCGCAGCCGGACTCGCCGACCAGGCCGAGGGTCTCGCCCTTCTCGACGAAGAAGTCGACGCCATCCACCGCGCGCACCGCGCCGACCTGGCGCTGGAAGATGATCCCCTGGGTCAGCGGGAAGTGCATCTTGAGGGCCTTCACGTCGAGGAGGTTCTTTCCGCTGTCGAACGTGGCCGTCGACCGGCTGCGCTGGATGAAGCTGTCCTGCTGCACGGCCATCGCTAGCTCTCCTTCTTCTCGGCCGCGTCCTCGGCCTGCTCCACGCGCTTCACTTCGGGCGGAAGATCTGCGACCTCGGCCTTGATCGCCTCGAGCTCCGCGACGCTGCCGACATCGCGGCGCCAGTCGGTCGACACGAGCCAGCCGCCCTCCTGCGTGCCGAAGCAGCGGGCCTCGTGGTCCGGCTTCGAATTCGGGATGTGCTTCAGCTCGGGCACCTGCTGCGAGCAGACGTCACGGCGGTACTGGCAGCGCGGCTCGAATCGGCAACCTGGCGGCGGCGCGATGAGGTCCGGTGGCAGGCCCTCGATCGGCAGCAGCTTCGCCTTGCGCGACTCGTCGAGCCGCGGGATCGAGCGAAGCAGGCCCCATGTGTATGGCATCTTCGGGTTCGCGAAGAGCTCGGCCGTGTCGGCCTTCTCGACGATCTGGCCGCCGTACATGACGTGGATGCGCTGGGTCATGCCCGCGACCACGCCGAGGTCATGCGTGATCAGGATGAATGCGGTCCGGAACTCGCGAGCCAGGTTCTTCAGCAGATCGAGGATCTGCGCTTGGATCGTCACGTCGAGCGCCGTCGTCGGCTCGTCGGCGAGGATGAGCTTCGGGTTGCACGACAGGGCCATCGCGATCATCACGCGCTGGCGCATGCCTCCCGAGAACTGGTGCGGATAGTCGTCGGCGCGCTTCTTCGCGCTCGGGATGTTCACGAGCTCGAGGAGCTCGACCGTCCGCTTCTTGGCTTCGGCCTTGTCCATCTTCAGGTGGAGCTCGAGGGCCTCGGAGATCTGGCGGCTGATGGTCAGCACGGGGTTCAGGCTCGTCATCGGGTCCTGGAAGATCATCGCGATGTTGTTGCCGCGGATCGCGCGCACGTCGTCGTCGTCCATCTTCAGGATGTCCTGGCCGTCGAAGACGATCGAACCCGCCACGATCTTGCCGGGCGGCTGCGGGATCAGCCGCATGAGCGACAGGGCGGTGACGGACTTGCCACAGCCCGACTCGCCCACGATACCCAGCGTTTCGCCGGCGGCGAGCTCGAAGGACACTCCGTCGACGGCGTGCACGACGCCGTCGCGCGTGAAGAACTGCGTTTTGAGGTCCTTGACCTCGAGCAGCTCAGGCACGGGGACTC
>CAZMLV010000078.1:4441-7811 GCA_964567235.1 uncultured Chloroflexota bacterium
GTGAAGAACTGCGTTTTGAGGTCCTTGACCTCGAGCAGCTCAGGCACGGGGACTCCCCTTCCCTACCGTCACCACGGGTTCAATGAGACGCGGAGTCTACGCAACGTCGGCTAGATCTTCATCCGGGGGTCGAGGGCGTCGCGGAGGCCGTCCCCGAGGAAGGTGAACGCGAGCATCACGATCGAGATGCAGACCGCCGGCAGGAGCACCGGCCAGGGGCTCTGCGAGAACACCGTGAAGCCCTCGTTGATCATGACGCCCCAGGTGGCCGTCGGCGGCCGGATCCCGATCCCGAGGAACGACAGGACCGACTCGGCGAGCATCGCGCCCGGGATGGCGAAGGCGAGCGAAACGATCACGGGGGCGAGGGCGTTCGGGAAGAGATGCCGGATCAGGATCCGCTTCGTCGGGACGCCGGTCGCCCGGGCCGCCTCGATGAACTCCTTCTCCTTCAGCGACAGGACCTGACCGCGCACGAGCCGCGCGAGGCCGACCCAGTTCACCACCGCCAGCGCGACGAAGATGAGCACGAGCCCGCCCATGAGGTCGCCGAGCCAGGTGCTGCGGAGGGTGGCCATGATGATGATCACGAACAGCAGGTCCGGGAATGCGTAGATGATGTCCGTGAAGCGCATCAACAGGTTGTCGAGCCACCCGCCGACGTAGCCGGCAACGAGGCCAAGGGTCACGCCGATCGAGAACACGATCGCCGTCGGCACGAGGCCGACGATGAGCGAGATCCGGGTGGACCAGATGAGCCGGCTCAGGATGTCGCGGCCGAGCTCGTCGCTCCCGAACAGGTACTTCGAGTTGTGGTAGATCGAGCTCACCCAGAACGGGTCCATGTTGTTCGCCTTCGTGTCCTGGGCCGTCGGATCGAATGGCGCGATCTGTGCCGCGAAGATCGCGAGGAAGGCGGTCAGGGCGATGATGCCGAGGCCGAGCATCGCCGCGCGGTTCCGGCGCAGCCGCCACCAGGCGTCCTGCCACAGCGAGCGTTGTTTGCGCGTGAGGAGGTTGGCCTCGATCGAGCGCTGCTGCGCCGCGCTGGTCGTGATCGTCGCCATCTACTTACCCACCTTGATCCGCGGATCGAGGATCCCGTACACGATGTCGACCGTGATGTTGGCGATCATGATCAGGAACGCGTAGAGCAGCGTGGTGGCCATAATGACCGGGTAATCGCGGCCGAGGATGCTCGTGACGTAGAGCCGTCCGACCCCGGGCACGCTGAACAGCTGCTCGATGATGAACGAGCCGGTGATGAGACCCGCGGTGACCGGTCCGACGATCGTCGCGACCGGGATCATCGCGTTCTTCATGACGTGCGTGACGATGACCACCTGCTCGCGCAAGCCCTTGCTCCGTGCCGTGCGCACGTAGTCCTGGCGGATCGCCTCGAGCATGCTCGCGCGCGTGATGCGGGTCAGGACCGCGGCTGGACCGAGTGCGAGGATGACGGTGGGCAGGATCATGTGCCTGATGTCGCCCCACCCGATGATCGGCAACATCCGCAGATTCACGGCGAAGATGTAGATCGCGAAGATCGCGATCACGAACGACGGGATCGTGTAGCCCACGGTGGCGAAGAACAGGCTCCCGTAGTCGACGACGGTGTTCTGCTTGAGGGCGCTCACGACGCCGAGCGGCAGCGCGAGGGCGAGCGAGAGGAGCAGGGCCTGCACGCCGAGCTGCGCTGACACGGGGAAGCCCTGGCCGATGATGTCGGTCACCGCGCGGTCGTGGGTGAGGCTCGGACCGAAGTCGAGCCGGATGGCGTTCCCGAGGAAGAGCACGAACTGCTCGGGCATCGGCTTGTCGATGTTGTACAGGCGGTTGAGCCGGTCGATCGTCGCCTGCGGCAGAGGCCGGTTCTCGTTCTTCTCGAACGGCGACCCCGGGGCCGAGTGCGCGAGCGCGAAGGTGATGAGTGCGACGAAGAACATGGTCGGGATGATCAGGAGGAGCCTGCGGATCGTGTATTGGAGCATCTGTGGCCGCAGGTACCTCCCGCCGAAGTGAGTCGACTCGTCGCGAGTGTATACCGGAGCACAGTTCGCACGGTTCGGGTTCAGGCGCCGTTTCAGGCACCTTCCGAGACCAGCGGAACGTCGCCCGGCCGGCCTTGCGGCCGGCCCGGCGCGTGACGCTCAGTGACGCGCGAAGGGTTACTGCTTCTTTGACACCGAGATCTTGGTCATGTCCATGATGCCGATCTCGAAGTCGAGTGCCGTGTCGGTGACACCGTGCACGTACGGCTTCAAGAGGTACTTCGTCGCTGAGTAGTAGAGGAACGCGACGGGGGCCTCCTGGGTCAGGATCTTCTGCGCCGCGAGGTACCCGTCGTCACGCTTCTTCGCGTCGGGCTCCTTGTCGGCGGCCCGGACGAGCTGGTCGTACTGAGCGTTCTTCCAGCCGACGTGCGTCACGGTGGAGTTCGAGACGAACACCGTCGTGAGCCAGTCCTGCTGGTCCGGGTAGTCCGCGCACCAGCCGAGGAGGAACAGTGCCGGCGTCGTTTCCGGCTTCTTCACCAGCTGGGTGTAGGTCGTGCGGTCGACCGGATCGAGCGTGACGTCGATCCCGAGGTTCGTCTTCCACTGCTGCTGGGCCCACTCGACGCGGGTCTTCGCGGCCGCGGAGGACGAGTACGTGAACTTGATGCCGCTCAGCTCAGGCTTTCCGGCGAAGCTGGAGGAGGCGAGAGCCGCCTTCGCTGCCGCGACGTCGAACTTCTGGTTGTGGTCGTCCTTGTCGTAGCCCGGGAGTCCCGGCGGCATGAACGACTCGGCGGCGACGCCGATCTTCTGGACGTCGGTGATGTAGGCCGCGCGGTCGAACGACTTCGCGAACGCCTGACGGACCTTCGTGTCCGTGAACGGCGCCTTCTGGGTGTTGAAGCCGTAGTAGAAGGTGCAGGAGCCCGGGACGTCCCGGAGCTGCGCCTTCAGGTCGGCGTCGCTGTCGACGGTGCGGAGCTGCTCGGCAGCCACGCCCACGGCGTCCAGCTCGTTGTTGCGGTACGCAGCGAACGCGACCGCGCCCTCATTGATCATGACCTTCTTCCAGGTCTTGATCTTGGTCGGCGTGCGGTAGTTGTCGTTGCGCTCGTAGGTCATCGACTCGTTGTGCTTCCACTCGGTGAGCTTGAAGGGGCCATTGCCGATGAACGTCGCCGGCTCGGTCCACTTGTCGCCACCCTTGGAGACGTCGGATGCCCGGGTCGGGACGCCGACCCAGAGTGCCGCGATCGCGTTGAAGTACGGGGCCTGCTCGACCAGCTTGAAGGTGATGTCCTGGCCGCTGGTCGAGATCCCGAGCTTGGCCTGCGCGGCCGCGAGCTCGGCCGGCGTCGCCTTCTTCGGGTCCA
>CAZMLV010000079.1:0-7795 GCA_964567235.1 uncultured Chloroflexota bacterium
GCGATCGCGGACTTCGCCGAGCCCGGCACCGACGTCGCGGCGCTCCGCGACGGGAAGATCAGCGTGACGCCGATCGCGCTCGATCTCACGAGCCACGAGCTCCTGGAGGAGCTCGCGACGTGGGACTGGGGTTGGGGCGCCCCGGTGGGGCTGCCCGCTGACGCCGAAGAGGACGCGGAAACGCGCGGAGCCACCCGCCGGCTGTGACGCGGATCCCGTTGGCCGCGGTGCTGATCGTCGTTGCGGCGTGCGGCCAAGCTGCGGTCGGCCCGTCGCCGAGCCCGAGCTCATCGGTTGCCGTGACAAGCCCGACCCCGACTCCGACGCCCTCACCGGCGCCAACGACCGCCGCGCCATCCCCGACCGCGGGCCGTTTTGCGAACGCGGTCCTTGGGTACACGGCCACGTTGCCGCCGCCGTGGCGCGTCAGCGCGTGTCTCTCGCGGCTGGAGAACACGACTGAGCAGACCTATCTCGGACAGGACGTCCTGACCTGGCACAGCGTCGCCGAGGAGCAGGACCTCGGCGTCTCGGGCGGCACGGGCCCGACCGGCGCCTTCGCCTGGGTCATCACGATCCAGGTGCAAGTGTCCGCACAGAGTGCGTCCGACTTCGCGATGGCCCGCGCCGGCGGCAGTGGCGGCAAGAACGATCCAGACACGATCGGTAGTCGGCCCGCAGCGCGCGTGGCCGACGGTTCGGGAAACGCCATCGCGTATTACGTCGCGAACGGCGGCCGGATGTACAGCATCGAGCTCACCCCGAGCGGCGACCCACGCCCCGCGCAGCTGTCGCCGGCCACATTCGACGCGATCGCACATGCTGTTTCATTCATGACGCCGACGGCGCGGCCGACGCCCACCGCCGATCCGGTCCCTACGGCAGAAGTCGAGTCACTCGCGGATGCAGTGGCCGCTGCGTTCGCTGCGTCCGATGCCGACCGGCTGCACGATCTCATGACACCGGTCTGCTGGTTCAACTCGGGCTTCAACCAATCCGAGGGTTCGGCCGCCAGTCGGGACAAGGTCGCCGCCGGTCTTCGCACATCGTTCTCGCAGGGTCTCAAGGTCACGGTCGAGCCGCGTCCGATCATGACGAAGCCGCCGATGCCCGGCTCGTTCTGGATCTGGTCGACGTGGTCCGAATACGGCGTCCCACCGCGGACCACTCCGAAGAGCAACGTGCAGCTCGTGTTCGATCAGATCGACGGCCGCTGGTACTGGATCGGCGCCCTGTTCAACGCGACGCGCTGACGGCCGCTAGACCGGCACGCCCCGCGCGCGGGCGAGCGCGCCGTCGAGGTAGATCGGCTCGATCCCGGAGGCCCAGTACTCGAGCGCAGCGCGATCCGGCTGCGTCGTCTCGACACCCGTCTCGACTCGCTCGCCCGCCTCGTTGGTGAACGCGATCGAGCCGAGCCAGAGGTTATCTGCGGCGCGGCCATACGCCTGGCCGCGCCAGACCGTACCAGTCTCGTCGGTCACCGGCGCAGTGAATGAGTGGATGAGCTCGCCACGTTTTGAAGTCATGCCCTCGGTCGTGCAGATGTGATGCCCCGGCTCATCGCCCGCTCGCCAGCACTGCACCCGCGCGCACGGCCCCGATCGCGCTATTTGACATCGCACGCTGTCCAGCCATGACGACATCGCGCACGCCGATCGGTGTGAGCAGCGGCTGGTCGTAGGTCGCGCGATCGAGCACCGTCGCGGGATCGAACACGACGAGGTCGGCGACCCTCCCGACCGCGATCAGGCCGCGGTCGCGCAGCCCGAAGCGCTGGGCCGGCAGCGCGGTCATCTTGCGGACCGCGGTTGAAAGGTCGAGCAGGCCCTGCTCGCGCACGTAGCGTCCGAGGATCCGCACGAAGGTCCCCGCGAGGCGCGGGTGCGGCTTGCCCGGTAGCGGGATCGCGTCGGAGCCGATCATCGCCGCGGGATGCGCGATGACCCGAGCAACGTCGTCCTCCCGCATGGTGTGCGCGATCATCGTGACGCGGCCGCGCTGCGCGGCGATGAGATCGAACACAGCCTCGGCCGGATCCGCGCCGAGGTCGACCGCGCGTGTGCCCTCGAGCTCGGGCCGCCCGGCACACCCGGCGATGACGATCCCGTCCCAGCCCGCGGCGCGCTGCTGGTTCTGCCAGCCCGGCAGACCGTCGGCGAAGTCGCGCTTGATGCGCTCGCGCACGGCGCGATCGCCGAGCCGCGCGACCATCGCGTCGATGCCGTCGGCCTGGGCCCACGGCGGCAGGATCGAGTGGAGCAGCGTGCTCCCGGCGGTGTACGGGTACACGTCGAGCGTCACATCGATGCCGTCGGCCCGAGCCTCGTCGACGAGCGCGAGCGTCTTGGCGGTGCGGCCCCAGTTCTCCTTGCCCGACGCCTTGTGATGCGAGATGTGGACTGGGACGCCGGCCTCGCGGCCGATGAGGATCGCCTCGCGCACCGAGTCGGTGACCATGTCCGTTTCGCCGCGCATGTGCGTGACGTACGGCCGGCCGCTGCCGCGAAGCGCCCGAGCGATCGCGATGAGCTCCTCGGTCTTCGAGTACACGCCTGGCGCATACACGAGTCCGGTTGAGATCCCGACCGCGCCCTGCGCGAGCGCCGCCTCGGCCAACCGGACCATCCGGCGGAGCTCGTCCGCATCCGGCGCGCGGTCCGCGAACCCGAGCACCGCCGCGCGAATGCTGCCGTGCCCGACGAGCGGCGCGACGTTCGCGAACATGCCGGTCACGGCCGCGCGATACGCGGCGAGATCGGGCCACGTGTGCCCGCCGCCGATCAATGGGCCCATGAGCGCGTCGACCTGGTCCGCGTGCGGGCCGTCGGCCGGGAACGGGCTGAAGCCGCAGTTGCCCGTGACCTCGGTGGTCACGCCCTGACGGAGCTCCGCGGTCTTCACGTCGAGGTGCTCATCGGGCAGGAACATCGCGACGTCGCCGTGGGTGTGCGTGTCGATGAAGCCGGGCGACACCACGTGCCCGCTCGCGTCGATCGTCTCCGCGGCCGTCGCACCACGCAGATCGCCGATCGCCTCGAAGCGCCCGCGTTCGACGCCGACATCGGCCCGTCGTCCGGGCGCGCCGCTGCCATCGATCACGAGGCCATTCCGGATGAGGAGGTCCAGCGGCATCACGCCGCCAAGGCTATTGCTGGAGCGCGAGGAGAAGTGCGGCGAGGCCCTGTTGGCCGCGCACGCGTGCACGCTGGAGGAGGTACATCGCGTTCGAGCTTTGCACGGCGCCGCCGGACTTCTTGTATGCCGAGAGGTAGCCGCATTGCTGGAGCGCGACGAGCGAGGTGTCGTTGTAATCGCCGGACGGGTAGGCGAAGTGCCGCACGTCGGTCCCGGCCCAGTCGGAGAGGAACGCGCGCGCTCGGCACATCTGGTAGGTCTGGCCGGCGAGCGTCCCGAGCATCGGGATGTGGTCCATCGCGTGCGACTCGACATCCATGCCTGCGTCGGCGAGCGCGCGCACCTGATCGCGGCTGATGTAGCCGGGCCGGTCGACGAGGTTCACGGTGATGAAGAACGTGCCGGTCATCCCGTAGGCCTTGAGGAGCGGGAGCACGACGCTGTACGCGTCGGCGTAACCGTCATCGAACGTGAGCATCACCGGCTTCGCCGGGAGCGCCGCGGTCTGATCGAGCGACCACCAAAGATCCTTCGTGGTGATCGTCGTGAACCCGTTGTCCTTCAGGTACTTGAGCATCGCCCCGAAGTCATCGGGACTCACGGTCAGGTCCTTGCGCAGGTCCATGTTCGGGTCGGTCGCGGGCAGCCAGCTCACGTAATGGAACATCAGCGACGGTACGCGGATCATGCGCGACCCATCGGCGAGCGTGGCCGGCACGTAGGTCCGCGCGGGTGCGGCAACGGGCGCCGTCGGATCGAGCGGCGGATGCTCGTCATCCGCTTTCACGAGGACGTAGAACGTGAGACCGGGGTCCTCGAGCCACTGCTGACCCTCGAGCAACGGACGGAGCCCCAGCTTGTACGCGCCGGGAGTGGCCGGCGCCTGGACACCGAACTGGAACCACATGACCTGCCCCGGACCGACGTATGGGGTCGATTGGATCGCGGGACGGTTCGCGCGCGACCAGCTCGTGATCGGCGAACCGTCGGTGCCGTCGCCGCCGAGGATGCTCGCGCGATCCTGGCCGGGCACCGGGCCCCAGGTTCCGAGCGCGGCGTTGCCGTACCAGCCAAGCGAGCCCGTGTTCTGGAACGCGACCGTGACGGTCGTCGTGCTGCCAGGGCAGAGCGTCGGGAATCCGGAACGCGCGTAGAGCGCGGCATGCGCGCCGGCGATGCCGCCGACCGCGGCGACGGGCGCGACGCCCGGCGCGACGGAGTCGGTGCACGTGACCTGGGGCAGCGCGGGAGCAGGCGGAAGGATCGGGCTCGCTGGGCTACCCGGCTCTAGGTCGGCCGCCCGCGCGCCAGGCACGGACACGGTCCCGCAGAGCAGGGCAACGGCGATCGCGGTGATGCAGGCCCCCCGGAACACCCCTGTTCGCCTCTCCTTGTGGATGCGCGTCCACTTTTGACAACGCTCGTTACCGGTTCGTTGTGATGCCGATGCTACGGGTCTGCTGTCGCTGGTCAACACATCGCTCGGTCGCTTAGCGGGGCAGCACGACCGTCCGTCCGCTCAATTGGGCGACCGCGAGTCCGCTCCCGAAGACCCGCGTGACCAGGTCCAACGTTAGCGCGGTCGCGGGCGGGCCGTCGCCGACGATCCGCCCGGCGTCGAGCACGACGACTCGATCGGCGAGCGCGGCGAGATTCAGGTCGTGCAGCACGGC
Source organism: uncultured Chloroflexota bacterium (assembly GCA_964567235.1). Classification (GTDB taxonomy): domain Bacteria; phylum Chloroflexota; class Limnocylindria; order P2-11E; family P2-11E; genus UBA4735. The sequence goes on from CAZMLV010000079.1 coordinate 4,812, forward strand.
GAGCGCAATGACGCCTCGCGATCGCGCGAGCTCGGCCGCGCGGCGCACGATCCCGATCTGATGCGCGGGATCGAGATGGGCGGTGGGCTCGTCCAGCAGCAGGACGTCGGCCTCCTGCGCGAGCGCCATCGCGAGGACCACGCGCTGCCGCTCGCCGCCCGAGAGCGCATCGAGCCGGCGATCCACGAGCGCGCCGAGATCCTGCGCGTCGATCGCGCGCGCGACGGCCGCAGCGTCGATCCCAGTCGGACGCGCGAAGAGCCCGAGCCGCGCGCTCCGTCCGAGCGCGACGATCTCGCGGACCGTGAACGGGAAGAGCGTGTCGAAGGTCTGCGGCACGACCGCGATCCGCGCGGCGAGCGCCGCGCGCGACAGCGTCGCGACGTCCATGCCGTCGAGCGTCACCGCACCCGCCGTCGGCCGGACGAGCCCGGCGAGCGCCCGGAGCAGCGTGGACTTCCCCGCCCCGTTCGGGCCGACGAGCGCGACGAGCACGCCCGGCTCCAGCACCAGGTCGACGCCCTGAAGGACGCCGCGCGCGCCGTACCCCGCGGTGACCGCTCGGGCGACGAGCGCGGTCACGCGACCTCGCGGCGTCGTGCGCGCACGAGCAGGACCAGGAAGAATGGCGCGCCGAGCAGCCCGGTGAGCACGCCGACCGGGAGCTCAGCCGGCGCGAAGACGCTCCGCGCCCCGAGGTCCGCGAGCACGAGGACGCTTGCGCCGGCGAGGAAGCTCGCGATCGCGAGCGTCCGATGGGTCGCGCCGACGATCGGCCGGAGCGCGTGCGGGACGACGAGCCCGACGAAGCCGACCAGGCCCGCGAGCGCGACGGCCGCACCGGTGAGAAGCGCGGCCGCGCCGATCACCGCGATCGTCGTGCGCTCCGGATCGACCCCAAGCGTCGCGGCGGTCTCCTCGCCAAACACGAACGCGTCGATGCGCCGGCCGAGCACGATCGCGAGGCCGACGCCGAGCGCGACCACCATCGCCGCGACGACGAGCTCACTCGTCGCGCGCACCGCGACGCCGCCGCTCAGGATGTCGAGCACGGCGCGCAGGCGCAGGGAGAGCCGATCGCTCGCGAAGAGCAGGAGCGTCACGAGCGCGCCGGCGAACGACGTGAGGATGATCCCGGCAAGCAGCACCGTGAGCACCGTCGTGCGGCCGCCCAGCCGCGCGAGCTGCCACACGGCGAGCGCGCTCACGAGCGCGCCGGCGAACGCGGCGAGCGGCACGATGGTCGCTGCGAGATCGCCGCCGAGCGCGATGACGCCGACCGCGCCAAGCGCGGCGCCGGCGGACGTGCCGGTGACGTACGGGTCGGCGAGCGGATTGCGGAAGAGACCTTGGAGGAGCGTGCCCGCGACCGCGAGCGCACCGCCCACGAGGGCGGCCGCGAGCACGCGCGGCAGCCGCAGATCGCGGATGATCGTGGCAGTCGACTGATCGGCAGTTCCGAACAGCGCGCCGAGCACATCGGCCGGCGCGATCGGGACCGCGCCGACGAGGATCCCCGCAGCGAGGCTCACCGGGAGAGCCACCGCGAGGATCGCGATCGCCGGCGCGGCCCGGGTCACTTGAAGAGCTCGGGGTGCACCAGCTTCGCGAATTCCTGGGCGGCCTCGCCGACACGCGGGCCCGGGCGGCTGAACAGGCTGAGACCCGGGTACACCCGCTTGTTCCGCACGGCACTGAGGGCCGCCCAGCCCGGGCGGCTCGCCACGGAATCGACCGTCGTGCCGTAGAGCGCGTCGTCGAGGACGATCACGTCGGGATCGGATTTCACGATCTCTTCCGTCGAGATCGTCGGGTACGGGGACTTCGCCCCGGCCGCGATGTTCGTCCCGCCGGCGAGCGTGATGAGGTCGTTGATGAACGAGCCCGGGCCGACCGTGTACAGCTTGGTCAGGTCGGAAGCGTCCTCCTCGTCGAACACCTTGAGCTTCGGCGCGGAGGCGGTCTTCGCCTTCACCGCGTCGAGCTTGCCCTGGATATCCTTCGCGAGGGCATCGCCGTCGGCCCCGATGGCCTTGCCGATCAGTGACGCGGTGCGCGTGACGTCGGCGAGACCCTGCGGGTCGACGACGAGCACGGTCGCCGCGGTCTGCGACAGTGCCTCGATGGTCCCGTCGGAGAACTTCACGGTGATGATGAGGTCGGGCTTGAGTGACACGACCTTCTCGAGGTTCACCTTCACGCCGCCGACATGGTCTTTCGTCGCGGCCGCGGCAGGCTGATCGGAGAAGTCATCGTCGCCGACGACACGGTCGCCCGCGCCGAGCGCGAACAGAAATTCCGTGTTCGACGGACCGATGGAGACGATGCGCTCAGGGCGCTTGGAGATCGCGACCGAGCGGCCCTGGAAGTCAGTGATGCTCGTGGGGAAGGCGGCCGCGGAGGCGCTCGGAGACGCGCGAAGCGTGTGGGTAGTTGAGCTTGGAGCCCCGCCGCCGGGATCGACGCTGAACCCGCAGCTGACAGTCAACAGGAGTGCGAAGAGCAGCGCGAAACGTCGAGTCATCTCTGGCTCACCCTTTCTCGCGAAGGTGTGTTGGCCGCGAGCGGAGGACCAGGCGACCCGAGTTCGGCCGATCGGCCGTTACGGTGGCGGGACCCTGCCGGAATCGCACCGGCTTCGCTGGTGATCCGCGTATTCAGTTGTGCGCGGGGCTAGCTCACGCGGTGGCGATGAGTCGTTCTTGGGTGAATCGCGCGGCGTCGGAGAGGTTCGCGGCGAAGAGACGCTGCAGGGTCATGACGTGAGAGCACAGGCCGTGGACCTGGAAGTGATCGCATTCGCAGATCCACTCATCTCCGGAGAGGCGGATGGTATGGGTCCCGTTGTCGCCGCGGAATGTGGCTTCGAGAGCTTGGAACTGGACCCGGTTCGGTTCTTCCGCGTACCGCTTCGCCTTCTCGATCTTGGAGATGAGGCTCGAGTTCATGAGTTCCTCCCGCTCCGTATTCGGTTCGGCGTCGGG
>CAZMLV010000080.1:0-7721 GCA_964567235.1 uncultured Chloroflexota bacterium
GCCCGTAAGGCCCTTGGAACGCAAGTCGACCAGCATGAGGTGGTTGTCCGTGCCACCCGACACGACGCGGAGTCCGGCCGACGCGAGAGCGGCCGCGAGCGTGCGTGCGTTGGCGCGGATCTGCTTCGCGTAGGTCTTGAACTCCGGGGTCGCGGCTTCCTTCAACGCGACGGCCTTGCCGGCGATGACGTGCATGAGCGGGCCGCCCTGCGAGTACGGGAACACGGCCTTGTCGACCGCCTTCGCGTACTCCTCGGTGCACAGGATCATGCCGCCGCGCGGCCCGCGGAGGGTCTTGTGTGTCGTCGTCGTGACGATCTGCGCATGGGGCACCGGGTTCGGGTGCTCCCCTGCTGCGACCAGACCCGCGAAGTGGGCCATGTCGACCATGAGGAGCGCGCCAGCGGCGTCCGCGATCTTCCGGAGCCGCGGGAAGTCGAAGAACCGCGGGTACGCGGTCGCGCCGGCGACGATGAGCTTGGGGTGGTGCTCCATCGCGAGCGCCTCGAGGGCCTCGTAATCGATGGTCTCGTCGTCGCGGCGGACCCCGTAGGGGACGAACTTGTAGAGCTGGGCCGAGAAGTTCACCGGCGACCCGTGCGTCAGGTGACCGCCCTGGTCGAGGGCCATGCCGAGCACGACGTCGCCCGGCTTGATGACCGAGGCGTACGCGGCCATGTTCGCCTGGGCGCCGGCGTGTGGCTGCACATTCGCGTGCTGCGCGCCGAATAGCGCCTTCGCCCGCTCGATCGCGAGCGATTCGGCGACATCGACCCACTCGCAGCCGCCGTAGTAGCGATGCCCCGGGTAGCCCTCGGCGTACTTGTTCGTGAGGACGCTGCCCACGGCGTCCATGACCGCCTGGCTCGTGTAGTTCTCCGACGCGATGAGCTCGATCTTCTCGACCTGACGACGTCGTTCGTTCTCGATCGCCCGATAGATCTCGGGGTCGACGCGCTCGATCTCGCTCATGAGCTTGCCCTCACCTTTTCCAGATCTTCGATCTGCTTGCGACGCCGCTCGTGCCGATCACCCTGGACGGTCGCCCCGAGGTACGCGTCGACGACCGACTTCGCGAGCTCGATGCCGATCACCCGCTCGCCGAGCGTCAGCAGGTTCACGTTCACGTGCTCGACCGCGTCGCGGGCCGACCACTCGTTGTCGACCACGGCCGCGCGCACGCCCGCGATCTTGTTCCCGGCGACCGACGGACCGATCCCCGACCCGCAGCAGAAGATGCCCCGCTCGTAGCGCCCGGCGGCGATCGCGCGGGCGATCGGCTCGACGATGAGCGGATAGTCGTCCTCGGGATCGTTCTCCGGCGAAAGGTCGTCGACCTGATGACCCTTGAGACGCAGGTGATGTGCAAGCTGGTCGCGCAGGTCCACGCCGGCGTGATCGGCCGCGATCGCGATCCTCATGAATACGACTCGACGCCGAGCAGCGCCTCTTCGAGCTGCGCCTTGGTGATGGATCCCTCGCGAAGGACCGTGAGCGGCTCGCTCGTGCAGTCGACGATGGTCGACCCCTGCCCCACCGGTGTGGTGCCGCCGTCCAGGATGATCGAGACCCGGCCGTCGAGCTGGGCCAGCACCTGCTCCGCGGTCATGCACTCGGGCTTGCCCGATCGGTTCGCGCTCGTCACCGGCAGTCCGCCGCCGCTCGCCGCGATGATCCGTCGCGCCACGTCATTCGCCGGCACGCGGAACGCGATCGTCCCGCGGCGAGGCGCGACGAGGACGATGGTCAGCGGCCCCGGCCAGAATCGCGCGGCGAGGGCGCGGGCGGCGGGCGTGACCATGGCGCTCGCCTCGAGATTCGCGGCGTCGGACAGCAGGATCGGGATCCGCTTGTCCTTCGGCCGGTCCTTCGCGACGTAGAGCTTCCGAATGTGGTCATGCCCGGCGGCGAGGCCGTACACGGTGTCGGTGGGAAATGCGACGAGCTCCCCGTTCGCGAGCGCGGTCGCTGCCTCTTCCACCGCCCCTGGCGCATCGGCCGGAAGGAGGCGGGTCTTCACAGGGGCAATCCTAACGACGAGCGTCTTGCCGAGCGGACCGCGCGTCCAGGGCTTTCACCAGCGTCTTCGGCGCGATCGCCCGGTAGCTCTCGTCGATCCAGTCCGCCAATTCAGCGAGCAGCGCCGCGCTCACGGTCTTCGTTTGCAGCGAGACCCAGCCGGCCTTCCCGAGTCCGTACGGCGTCGGCCGCGTTCCCTTCCTGGTGAGGGCGAGCTCGTGCGTCGCGGGAAGCTTGACCGACATGCCGAATCCGTCGTTGCCCGCACCGAGGAACACGAAGATCTTCCCGCGCACCTTGATCGTCCGATCGCCCCACGGGAACTCTTCAGTCGCCTCCGGATACGTGAGCGCGTGCTTGCGCAGCGCGGCAAGCGTCGCCTTCGGCGTCGTCATCGCCGCACCCGCACGACGCGATCGAGGCCGGCGAGGTCCTTGAGCACGTCGACGGTCCCGAGCGGCGCCAGCAGCGCGCTGATCGACGCGACCTGCGGTGGATCGCACTCGAAGAACGCGGCGCCGTCCGGAGCGAGCACGCGCGGCAGGTCGGCGATCGCATGCCGGACGAGCGCGAGCCCGTCGGGCCCGGCGACGGTCGCGACACGTGGCTCGAACGCGAGCGACGTTCGCTCGCCGGCAAGCTGTTCGAGGTCATCGTCGCGGAGGTACGGAAGGTTCGCGGCGACGACGTCGACCCGCTCCGTGACCGGCGCGAGGAGATCGCCCTGGCGGAAGTCGATGCGTACACCGTGCGCGGTCGCGTTCGCGCGCGCCACAACGAGTGCCGCCGCGGAGACGTCCGTCGCGATGACCCGCACGCGGGGCGCGCTCACGGCAAGCGCGACGGCGATCGCGCCGGAGCCCGTGCCGACGTCCACGACCACCAGGTCTCGTTCGCCCGCGTAGGAGCGGACCGCGTCGACCAGCGTCTCGGTCTCGGGTCGCGGGACGAGGACCCGCGGGTCGACCGCGAAGCGCAGGCCGTAGAACTCCTTGAAGCCGCGCAGGTACGCGACCGGCACTCCGTCGGCCCGCTTTGCGATCAGCGCGTCGAATCGCGATCCTTCGTCGGCGGTGAGCTCGACGTCCGGGTGCGCGACGAGCGTCTCCTTCGGAACGCCGAGCGCGTGCGCGAGGAGCACATCCGCATCGAGCGCGGGCGTCGGCGCGCCCGCGCGCCGCAGCGTCTCGGTCGCGCGCCGCTGGGCTTCGCCGCGAGTGGGCACGTTGGAAGTATCGTCGCGCGGTGCTGAGCATCCGAGACGTCGAGGCCGCGAGGCTCGTCGTCGATCGCTACCTCCCCCGAGCGCCGATCGAACGATCCCCGTACCTGTCGCAGCTGCTCGGCGCGGAGATCCTGCTGAAGATCGAGACGTTCAAGCCGACGCGGACCTTCAAAGTGCGGGGCGCGCTGAACAAGATCGCGTCGTTGGACGACGAACACCGCGCCCGCGGCGTGGTCGCGGCGTCGGCGGGCAGCCACGCCCAGGGAGTCTCGTACGCCGCGTACCGTCTCGGTGCGCCGGCGACCGTGGTCATGCCGCGCGGAGTGTCCGAGACGATCGTCGGCGTGTGCCGCGCCTACGGCGCCGAGGTGCTCCTTGAAGGCGACCTGTACGACGACACGCTGGCACTCGCGCATCGCATCGAGCGCGAACAGGGGAAGACACTCGTCCATCCGTACGCGGACCCGCTCATCATCGCGGGTCAGGGAACGGTCGGGCTCGAGATCCTCGACGACGTGTCCGACGTCGGACTGGTCGTCGTCCCGGTCGGTGGTGGCGGGCTGATCGGCGGGATCTCGCTGGCCGTGAAGGAACGACGGCCGGGTGTCCGGATCATCGGGGTCGAACCCGAGGGCGCCGACGCGGTGCGGCGCTCCCGCGAGGCCGGCCATCCGGTGGTCGTCGAGCACCCGCACAGCGTGGCCGACAAGCTGGTCGCGAAAGGTACCGAGCAGCTGAACGTGGACCTCGCGCGCGCATACGTCGATGAGATCGTGACGGTCACCGACGACGCCCTCGAGGCCGCGACCTACGACTACCTCGAACGGCTCTCGCTCCTGGTCGAGCCGTCCGGCGCCGCGACGCTGGCGGCACTGCGCTCGGGGGCCGTCCGCGCGAGCGGCAAGACGGTGCTCGTCGTCAGCGGTGGGAACGCCGACCTCCGCGTCCTCGCGCGGATCCTCGCCGAGCGCGGCGCGAAAGCCTCCGTCGCGTGACGGCCGCGCATCTCGGGCTGCGGATCGAGACGTCGAAGCAGACCGAGACGATAGACATCACGGAGCGGGTCGTCGAGAAGGTGAAGTCAGCGAAGATCCGCGACGGGATCTGCGTCGTCACGGTCGCGCACACGACGGCCGGGGTCTTCGTGAACGAGAACGCCGACCCGGATGTCCAGCGCGATCTGTTGGTGACGCTGGCGCGGCTCGTTCCGGATACCGGGGACTACCGCCATGCGGAGGGCAACGGCCCCGCGCACATCAAGTCCGTGCTCGTCGGCGGCGACATCACCGTCGCGATACGGGATGGCGACCTCGCTCTCGGTCGGTGGCAGGGCATCTACTTCGCGGAGTTCGATGGACCGCGGACGCGGAGCGCGACGGTCACGGTCGTCGGCGAGCGCGCGGGCTAAACTGCGGTCCCTCGAGGGGAGGAGCGAGCCATCTCTACCGTCACGCTGCCTCGCACCATGACCGTCACGGAGAAGGACGCGGCGCGCGCGCTCCGGACCGCGCTGTCGCGCGGGGGCGATTGGGCCGAGCTGTTCTGGGAGCGCAGCAACGTCGTGACGCTCACGCTCGATGACCACAAGCTCGAGGACGCGATCACCGGGGTCGACCAAGGGGCGGGCATCCGCGTCACCGCCGGCGACCGTGGGGTCTACGCGAACGGCAACGTGAACGATGGCGACGATCTCCTGGCCATCGCCGGCCGCGCCGCCGCAGCCATCGCCGACGACGACGGCGGCATGCGGGAGGTCACCGCGATCTCAGCCGACGTGCTCCCCCGCCCGTCGGTCGTGCGCATCGATCCCCGGACCGTACCGATCGAGCGGAAGGTCGAGCTCATGAAGCTCGCGAACGAGCGGGCGCGCGCGGCCGATCCGCGGGTGCACCAGGTGACCGTGCTGTACCGCGAGAGCGTTCAGGACGTCGTGGTCGCGAACAGCGAGGGGCGCTACCGGACGGACTCCCGCACGCGGCTCGTGTTCGGCGTGCTCGTCACCGCGAAGCAGGGCGACGTCCTCGAGTCGGGGTACAAGGCGAAGGCGGGGACCGAGGGCTTCGAGATGCTCACCGAGGAGGCGGTCCTCGAGACGACCGACACCGCCGCCCGCCTGGCCGTGCAGAACGTCGCGGCCGAACCCGCGCCGGCCGGCACGTACACCGTCGTGCTCGCGAGCGATGCGGGCGGCACGCTCATCCACGAATCGGTGGGCCACGGGCTCGAGGCCGACCTGAACCTGAAGGGCATGTCCGTCTATTCGGGCCGGCTCGGCCAGAAGGTCGCGAGCGAGCTGATCACGGTGATCGACGACGGCTCCGATCCGGGCAAGCGCGGCACCCAGGCGATGGACGACGAGGGCACCCAGACCCATCGGACCGTGCTCATCGAGAACGGTGTCCTCAAGACTTACCTGAGCGACCGCAAGCACGCGCGGAAGCTCGGGATCGCTGAGAGCGGCAACGGCCGCCGCGAATCGTTCCGGCACCTGCCGATCTGCCGGATGACGACCACGATGATCGCGCGCGGCACGTCGGATCCGGACAGGATCCTCGCGTCGGTGAAGGACGGCATCTTCGTGAAGGGCATGGGCGGCGGGCAGGTCGACGTGGTGAGCGGAAACTTCGCGTTCGAGATCACGGAGTGCTACCGCATTCGCGACGGCAAGCAGGCCGAGGCGCTGCGCGGCGCAACGCTGGTCGGCCAGGGGCCGAAGCTGATGAGCGAGATCGACATGGTCGGTTCCGACCTCGGCTACTCCGTCGGCACGTGCGGCAAGGACGGCCAGGGCGCGCCGGTCGCCGATGCGCAACCGACCCTCCGCATCCCGAGCGTCGTCGTGGGCGGCAAGGTGAAGGCGGCCTGAAATGAGCATGAGCGAGGAGCGGCTCGGCCGCGACGAGCGAATTCCACCAGCCTTGAGCGTTCAGCGAGGCCTGGAGGCGAATAGCCGACAGGACGAGCTGATGAGATGAGCGAGAAGCTGGCGAACGACGCTGTGGTCGACCGCGCGATCGCGTCGATCAAAGGGCTGCGCGTCGACGGCGGCGAGGTGTTCCTGCGCGACGGGCAGTCGACGACCGTCGAGGTCCGCGACGGCGCGGTCGAGAACGCGATCACCCGCGGCGAGCGCGGTATCGGCGTCCGCGTGCTGCTCGGCGGCCGCGTCGGGTTCGCGTACTCGAGCGACCTCTCGCCGGCAGGGATCGAGGAGGGCGTGGAGGCCGCGCGCGATATCGCCTCGGTGACCGAGCCGGACCCGGACGTCTCGATCGCCACGAAGAAGATCGAGAGCCCGGACCTGCAGCTGTACGAGGACGGCATCGACGGCCGCACCGTGACCGAGCGCACGAACGTCGCGCTCGCGGTAGAGCGCGCGGCCAGGAACGTGGATCCGCGGATCAGCGGCTTCCGCAAGACGACCTACGGCGACGGGACGATGACCACGATCGTGGCGACGACGGCCGATGTCCGGGGCACGTACCGCGAGACGTACTTCAGCGTCGGCACGTCGGCGGTCGCGACCGCGGGCGAGGAACGCCAGATCGGCTATCACGGCGAGGCCAAACGCCGGTTCGCCAGGGTGGATCCCGAGGCGGTCGGTCGCCGGTCCGCGGAGCTCGCGGTCGGCAAGCTCGGGGCCCAGCCATTCAAGACCCAGACCCTGCCGATCGTGCTCGACCCGTACATGGGCATGGCACTGCTCGGCGCGCTCGTCCCGCTCTTCTCCGCCGACTCGGTGATCAAGGGAAAGAGCTTGTTCGCGGGAAAGGTCCAACAGCGGGTCGCGAGCGAGCGCGTGACGATCATCGACGACGCGCGCACGCCGGGCGCGCTGCGCACGGCGCCGTTCGACGGCGAGGGTGTGGCGACGACCACCCGCACCCTCGTGGACAAGGGCGTCCTGGTCGGCTACCTCTCGTCGTTGAAGACCGCGAAGAAGATGGAGCAGCCGCCGACCGGCAATGCCCGCCGCGGCTCGTACGCGACGCCGAGCCGGATCGGCGCGGCGAACTTCCACCTGGCGCCCGGAGCCACCGCGCCGGAGACCCTGGTCAACGGCCTCGACCGGTCGCTGCGGATCACCTCGCTGCTCAATCTGCACACGGTCGATCCGATCTCGGGGGAGTTCTCGCTCGGCGCGACCGGCGACTACCTCGAGAAGGGCGAGCGGCAGTACCCGGTGCAGGGCATCACGATCGCCGGCAATCTGACGACGCTGCTCGGGTCGATCGCCGGTGTGGCCAACGATCTGGTGTTCGGGTCGTCGGGCCTCGGCAGCCCCACCTTCGTGATCTCCGAGCTGTCCATCGGGGGCGCCTGAGCCTGACCAAGCTGCTCAAGGAGATCCCGCCGCTCCACTTCGGTGCGGGTCAGGAGTGCAGCTTCCCGGCGGTCCTGGCGGCAGCGACGAAATCCGAATACGACTGGCTCATGGGCGCGTCGGGCGCGGCGTTCGACGTGACCATCGATCTCG
>CAZMLV010000081.1:0-4351 GCA_964567235.1 uncultured Chloroflexota bacterium
GCTGGAAGTGGAAGGACGCCTCGACGATCTCGCGCTGGGGATACCCGCGCTCGACGGCGGCGACCATGCCGCCCATCGCGTCGATCTCGTCGCGATATCGCTCGAATCCGCGCTCCATCTCGTTCGTCAGGTGCTCGAGGTAGTAGGAGCCGGCCAGCGGATCGACGGTCTCGCTGACGCCCGATTCGTGGGCGATCACCTGCTGCGTCCGCAGCGCCAGCATCACGGCCTCCTCGGTCGGGAGCGCGTAGGTCTCATCGAGCGAGTTGGTGTGCAACGAGTTGGTGCCGCCGAGCACCGCGGCCAGCGCCTGGAGCGCGACGCGGACGACGTTGTTGTACGGCTGCTGCGCGGTGAGCGACACGCCGGCCGTCTGCGCGTGCGTGCGCATGAGCAGCGCCTTCTCGTTCGTCGGGTGGTACCGGCGCCGCATCTCACGGGCCCAGATCCGGCGGGCGGCGCGGAACTTCGCGATCTCCTCGAAGAAGTCGTTGTGCACGTCGAAGAAGAACGAGAGATGCGGCGCGAAGTCGTTGACGTCGAGGCCCGCGTCGACGCCCCACTTCACGTACTCGAGCCCGTCGAGCAGCGTGAACGCGAGCTCCTGCACGGCGGTCGAGCCGGCCTCTCGAATGTGATAGCCGCTGATCGACACGGTGTTCCATCGCGGGACATGTCGTGCGCCATATCGGAAGCTGTCGACGACGAGCTCCATCGCGGGCTTCACCGGGACGATCCACTCGCGCTGGGCGATGTACTCCTTCAGGCAGTCGTTCTGGATCGTGCCGCCGAGCGTCGCGAAAGGGATCCCCCGCTCCTCGGCCGCGGCGAGGTACATGGCCCACACGATCGACGCCGGCCCGTTGATCGTCATGGACGTCGTGACCTGGTCGAGCGGGATCTTGTCGAACAGGATGCGCATGTCGGCGAGCGAGCTGACGGCCACACCCTCGCGGCCGACCTCGCCTCGCGACAGCGGGTCGTCGGCGTCCCGGCCCATCAGCGTCGGCATGTCGAACGCGGTCGACAGCCCGGTGACGCCGTGGGCGAGGAGGTAATGGAACCGCGCGTTCGTGTCCGCGGCCGAGCCGAACCCGGCGAACTGCCGCATCGTCCACAGCCGGCCGCGGTACATCGAGGGGTAGACCCCGCGCGTGTACGGGAACTCGCCGGGCCGTCCGAGGTCGCGTTCCGGATCGAAGCCCGGAAGCGAGGCAGCCGTGTACAGCGGATCGATCGGCAGGTCCGACAGCGTGCTGAAGCGCTGCTTCCGCTGCTTTGACTGTGGCTCGGCCGAGGCGGGCTTCAGGACCTTGCTCATGCGGCGATCAGCGAGCGCGCGATGACCATCCGCTGCACCTCGCTCGTTCCTTCGTAGATCGTGGTCGCGCGGGCGTCGCGGAAGTACCGCTCGATACCGTACTCGCGCATGTAGCCGTAGCCGCCGAACACCTGGAGACAGGCATATGCCGCCCGGTTGGCCGCCTCGGTGGCGTAGAGCTTGGCCTGCGCGGCCTCGCGGGTGAACGGCGCGCGGCCCTGGTCCTTCAGCCACGCGGCGCGCAGGACGAGCAGCCGCGCCGCGTCGATCTCGGTGCGGACCTGCGCGAGCGAGAACCGGATCGCCTGGAACGAGGCGATCGGCGCGCCGAACTGCTTCCGTTCTCTCGAGTACGCGGTCGCCAGTGACAGCGCACCGCGCGCGATGCCGAGCGCCTGTGCGGCGATGCCGATGCGGCCCGAGTCGAGGCCGGCCATGGCCACGTCGCTGAAGCCGCGACCCTCGGGACCGAGCACGCTCGCGAGCGCGACCCGCGCCCCCTCGAACGTGACCGTGCTCGTCTCGGAGGCCTGCAGCCCGAGCTTGCGTTCGGGCGCACCGATCGTGACGCCGGGTGTAGCGGCCGGGACGAGGAACGCGGTGATGCCGGCGTGCGGTCGCCCGCCCTCGGCCTTGCCGACGCGCGCGAGCACGATGAAGAACGGCGCGTAGCGCGCGCTCGTGACGAAGAGCTTGGTGCCGTCGATGACCCAGCAGTCGCCGTCGCGCCTCGCGGCCGCGCGGAGCGACGCGGCGTCCGAGCCGGCGGTCGGCTCGGTGAGGCAGAACCCCGCGAGGCCACGGCCGTCGGACAGCATCGGGAAGAACGCGCGCTTCTGGTCGGACGTCCCAAGCCGAACGATCGAGCTGCACACGATGCCGCTGTTCACCGAGACGCCGACGGCGAGCGATGGCCACACGGCGGCGAGCTCTTCGAGGACGAGCGCGAACGCGACGGCCGACGCACCGAGCCCGCCGTCGCGCTCGGGCACGTTCATCCCGAGCACGCCGAGCTCGCCGAGCGAGCGGATGACGTCGGGCGGGATGGTGCCCTCGTTCTCCGCGGCTGGGATGCGGTCGCGAAGGTCGTTGACGAACGCGGCGACGCCCGCAGCGAGGTCACGCTCGTCCGGACCGGCGAACGGGAACATCAGGCGCCGGCCTTGTTCAACCCGCGACCTGCGGTCGCGGTCGTGCTCATGGCTGGTGGAATTCGCTCGGCGCCGCGAAGCCGCGTCTCGCTCATGCTCCTGCCTTCATCTGCTTCACCGCTTCGGTGAAAGCCGGGAGGAACTCGAAGACATCGCCAACGACGCCGTAGTCGGCCACCTTGAAGATGTCCGCGTCGGGATCCTTGTTCACGGCGACGATGACCTTGCTCGAGGTCATTCCCGCGAGGTGCTGGATCGCCCCGGAGATCCCGAGGGCGATGTAGAGATCGGGCGTCACGGTCTTCCCGGTCTGCCCGACCTGCTCCTCGTTCGGGCGCCAGCCCGCGTCGGTGACCGCGCGCGACGCGCCGAGCGCCGCTCCGAGCACGTCGGCGAGGGCTTCGACCGCCGTCCAGGCCTCCGGCCCTTTGAGTCCGCGTCCACCGGACACGATCACGCGGGCCTCACTGAGCGGAACGCGGCCGCCGCCCGCCGCGGTCGGCTCGAAGCGCACGAACGTGAGGCCGGGCGTCTGGGCGGGCGGCAGCGCTGTGATCTGCGGCTCGGCTGCCCCATCGGCGAGCGGGAACGCGTTCGGGCGCACGCTCGCGACCGCGGGCAGCGCCGCGCGGACGCGCGCGCGCACCTTGCCGGCGTACATCGCGCGGGTCGCCGCGATGTTCCCGCCCTCGATCGCGACGTCGGTGCATTCGGAGAGATACGCGCGCTTCAGCTTCGCCGCGAGGCGCGCCGCCACGTCCCGGCCCGACGGCGTCGCACCGGCGAGGATGAGATCGGGGGCGCCGACCTTCGCGCGCTCGGCGAGGGCGGATGCCGCCGCCGCGCCCGAGACGCGCTCGCCGGTGACCTCGAGGATCTCGAGATCCCCCAGGGTCGCGGCCTTCGCCGCGAGCTCTCTCGAGACGCGGCGGAGCTCTCCGTCCTTCTTCTCGGCGATGACCCAGATCTTCATAGGACCTTCGCCTCATCGCGCAGGAGCTTCGCGAGCGCGGCGGCATGCGCCTTCGTGTCGCCGTCTTTGAAGATCTTCCCGCCGCCGCGCCCGGGCGGCGGCTCGAGCTTCACGATCTCGATCTTCACCGGATCGTCCACCCCGGCGACCGGCCGCTCGGGGATCTCCTTCTTCTTCGCCTTCATGATCCCCGGGAGCGACGGGTAGCGCGGATCCTTCGCGCTCTTCTGCACCGTCAGCACCGCCGGACCGCTGGCCTTCCACACCTCGTGGCCACCCTCGACCTCTTTCCAGATCTCGGTCCCGGATGCGGACGGCGCGAACTTCGTGACCACGGCGACGTGCGGCCAGCCGAGGGCCTCGGCGAGGGCCGGACCGACGAAGCCCTGATCGTCGTCCGAGGCCTGCTTCCCGCAGAGCACCAGGTCGGGCTTCAGGTCATCGACCGCGCTCTTCAGCGCGTTCGCGATGCCGAGCGGGCCGAGCGCATCGGCCCCATCGCCGGTGACGAGCGTCGCGTCGTCGCAGCCCATCGCGAGCGCCTGGCGCAGCGCGTCCTTCGTCCGGGGACCGCCGACGCTGATGACGCTTACCACGGTGTCGGCCGCGGTGTCCTTGTGCTCGAGCGCGAGCTCGATGGCGTACTCGTCGTACGGCGAGATGGACCACGTGATCCCTTCGGTCACGACCGACGTGCCATCGGGCGCGACCTTCACGCGCGTCGTCGAGTCGGGGACCTGCTTCAGGCAGATGAGGAATTTGATCTCATTACTCCTTCACTCTGGAGGCGCGCGGCGACCAGCTCGAGGACGTCGACCGGCTTGAGCTCCTCCTGGATCCCCTTCGCACCCACGCCTTCGTCGAGCATGATCAAACAGAACGGGCAGCCGGACGCGACCTTCGCCG
>CAZMLV010000081.1:4451-5545 GCA_964567235.1 uncultured Chloroflexota bacterium
TGGCGTCGCCGGCGGCGAGGATCTGCTCGACCCGGCGGTGATTGACCCGCTGGCCGACCTTCTCCTCCATCCACATCCGCCCGCCACCGGCGCCGCAGCAGAACCCGCGCTCGCGATGATGCGGCTCGATCTCCATGCGCCGCACACCGTCGATCGCGTCGAGCACCGCGCGCGGATCCTCGTAGATGCCGTTGTGCCGGCCGAGATAGCACGGATCGTGATACGCGACGGACTCCACGGGGCCCGCGCCGAGCGTGATCCGGTTGGCGGCGATCAGATCCTGCACGAGCTGCAGCGCGTGGACGACCTCGTAGGTCCCACCGAGCTGCGGATACTCGTTCGCGAGCGTGTTGAAGCAGTGCGGGCACGACGCGATGATCTTGCGCACCGTGTAGCGACCGAAGGTGTCGATGTTCTGCTGCGCCTGCAGCTGCCAGAGATACTCGTTCCCCATCCGCCGCGCCGGATCCCCATTGCACGTTTCTTCCGTTGCGAGGATCGCGAACGACGTGCCGGCCGCCTGCAGGATCTTCGCGAGCGCCTGCGCCACGCGCTGGTTCCGGCGATCGAACGACGCCGCGCACCCGACGAAGTAGAGGTATTCGGCGTCCGGCTTCTCGGCGAGCGTCGGCACCCCGAGTCCCTGCGCCCAGTCGCCGCGCGTGCTCGCGGCCTCGCCCCATGGGTTGCCCGCCCGCTCGATGTTCGTCATCGCGCGCTGCGCCTCGGGCGGCGCGGCGGCCTCCTGCATGACCAGGTACCGGCGCATGTCGACGATCTTGTCGATGTGCTCGATCGTCACCGGGCACTGCTCGACGCACGCCGCGCAGGTCGTGCAGGCCCACAGCTCCTCGGGCTTCGACGCGAGCTGGTGGGCCGGCGGAGTGCCGGTCGCTGCGCCGTCCTTCAAGAGCAGGTCGCCCTCCTTCAACAGGAGATCGCGAAGGTCGAGCACGATCTTCTGCGGGTCGAGTGGCTTGCCGGTCGCGAGGGCCGGGCAGTTGTCCGAGCAGCGGCCGCACTCGGTGCAGGTGTAGCCGTCCAGGTGCTGCTTCCACGAGAGATCGCGCAGGGTCGCCGCGCCGAAGGTCTCC
>CAZMLV010000081.1:5645-7711 GCA_964567235.1 uncultured Chloroflexota bacterium
TCGGCGACGATGAGCTTCATGATCTCGCTCGTGCCCTCGTAGATCTCCGTGATCTTCGCGTCGCGGTAGTGCCGCTCGGCCGGGAAGTCCTTCAGGTAGCCGTAGCCGCCGAAGATCTGGACGCAGTTGCGCGCGGCCTTCACGGCGATGTCCGACGCGAACAGCTTCGCCATCGCCGCCTCGGCGGTGAAGGGTTCGCCACGGTCCTTCAGCGTCGCGGCGCGCCACACCAAGAGGCGCGCGGCGTCGACCTCGGTCGCCATGTCCGCGAGCATCCATTGGATCGCCTGGAGCTCGGCGATGGGCTTGCCGAAGGCCTGGCGCTCCTTCGCGTACGCGAGCGAGTCCTCGAGACAGGCTCGCGCGATGCCCACGGCTTGCGCGGCGATCCCGATCCGTCCGCCGTCGAGCGTCGAAAGCGCGATCTTGAAACCCTGGCCGACCTCGCCGAGACGCTGGTCGTCCTCGACGCGCACGTTCTCGAAGACGAGCTGCGCCGTGTCGGAGCCCTTGATGCCGAGCTTCTGCTCCACCCGACCGACGGTGAGGCCCGGCGAGGGCTTGCCGACGATGAACGCGGTGATCCCCTTGTGCCGCGATCCGGGCTCGGTCTGCGCGAACGCGACGATCACGTCCGCCGACACGCCGTTCGTGATGAAGTTCTTCGTCCCGTTCAGCACCCAGCGGCCGCCGTCGCGCTTCGCGGTCATCTGGAGCCCCGCGGCGTCCGACCCGGACGCGGGCTCGGAGAGCGCGAAGCATCCGAGCATGTCGCCGCGGGACATCGGGCGGAGCCACCGCTCGTGCTGCGCCGCGGTGCCGAAGTGCAGGATCGGGCTCGACGCCAGCGAGTTGTGGGCCTGCATGATCACGCCGGTCGACGCGCAGGCGCGGTTGATCTCCTCGCACGCGAGGATGTAGGACACGGTGTCCAGGCCGGATCCGCCGAGCTCCTCGGGCGCGTACACGCCCATGAACCCGAGCGACGCGAGCTCCTTCAGGATCGCCGGCGGCACCTTGCCCTGCTCGTCGATGTCGTGCGCGATCGGGAGCAGCCGCTCGGTCGCGAAGTCACGCGCGGTGCGCTGGACGAGCGCCTGCGACTCCGTGAGCGCGAGGTCGAATGCCGCGCCCGCCTCGGTGGGCTCAGTGCTCGTGGTCGTGGCCATGGCCGTGCTCCTCATTCGCGTGGATACCGACGTACCGGCCCTCGGGATCGCGCGCGTAGAAGTAGTCGCCCTGGAATTCGCCGACGACCGCCTTGGCGGCCTTCGCCTTGTCGAACGCCGCTCGGACATCGTCGACGCCGAACCAGACGACAAAGCCGGTCTGGCCGCTCACCTCGGCCGGCGTCTCGCGATCGTCGGGCGAGTGGAACACGACGTCGGCGTTCCCGGCCGTCAGCCAGCTCGAGCTCGCGTCGCTGCCGGTCCCGGACAGGAGGCCGATCACGTCGGAATAGAACCGGGCGGTCGTCCCGTGCTTCGACGTGAACGCGAACACCGGACCGACCTGCGGATCGCTCACTTCGCACCGTACGAGAAGAAGCCGCGACCCGACTTCCGCCCGAGCCACCCGGCCTGCACGTATTGGCGAAGCAGCGGCGCAGGCCGGTACTTCGGATCGCCGAGGTCGCGCTGCATGACCTCGAGGACCGCGAGACACACGTCGAGGCCGATGAGGTCCGCGAGGGCGAGCGGGCCCATCGGGAAGCTCAGGCCCTTCATCATCGTGTCGATCGCTTCGGCCGTGCCGACGTTCTCCGAGAGCGCGAACACCGCTTCGTTGATCATCGGCATGAGCACGCGGTTCGCGATGAAGCCCGGCGAATCGTTCGACTCCACGGCCGTCTTGCCGAGCGTCTTGGCCAGCTCGCGGGTGCGAGCCATCGTCGCGTCCGCTGTCTGAAGCCCTCGGATCAGCTCCACGTACGCGATCACCGGCACCGGATTCATGAAGTGCATGCCGACGACCTGCGACGGCCGCTTCGTCGCCGCGGCGAGCTTCGTGATCGAGATGCTCGACGTGTTCGACGCGAGGATCGCGGCCGGCTTGCAGGCGGCATC
>CAZMLV010000082.1:0-7625 GCA_964567235.1 uncultured Chloroflexota bacterium
GCGGACGGGTGTTACCCGCCGTCGTGCCCTGTGGTGCCCGGACTTTCCTCAGCGGCTTCCGCCGCCGCGACCATCTAGCCTGCTCGGCCGCCACTCATTTTACGACCTCTAGAGGATCTCCACCGCCGCCGCGAGCGCCGCCGCACCGAGCGGTTGGCCGGTCTCGGCCGAGTACAGCTCGGCGAGCGGTCCGGCAGGGACCCCGAACACCCGGGCGAGCCGGACGACGTCGGTGAGCCCGGACCCGAGCGACGCCTGGCGCCATTCGGTGAGCACGACGCCGCGATCCGCCTGGACCGCCGAGCGCCCGCCGAGGTCGCCGTGGACGAGCACCTCCGGCCATCCCGCGAGGGCCCCGCGGCGAGCGATCCGCGGCACGCCAAGGGCGACGAGGGCCGGACCGTCCGCCGCGACGGCGCGCTCCACAGCGACCTTCGCCCGAACGATCGCCTCGAGGTCGCCGGCCGCGGGGGCGTCGAGCAGATCTTCGATGAGCAGCCACGGCCATGCCGGCACGGTCGCCGGCGGGATCCCCCGCGCGTGTACGACCGGCACGCGATCGGTCTTGCGCGCCAGGTGCGGCAGCAGCTTCACCTCGAGCGAGGCGTGCGGCGGCACGCGCTTCACGATCAGCGTCCGCCTGGCGCCGTCCTGGGTGAAGCTCACGCGATCGAGCTCGGCCTCCGTGGTGTCCTGGACGATCTCCTCGCTCACGTCGGTCACGTCGCTCCGCAGGCTCCGTGCGATGAAGCTCGTCAGCGGATCGGGGACGCCTTCCTCAGTCACGGATCGCGTCGTCGATCGCCCGATTCACCTGCTCGTCAGCGAGCGTGTTCAGCTCGCGCGGCACGTGCTCGATCGTGCGGTGTGGGAACCGCGCGAGCAGCTCGCCCGCGCGCAGCGCGAGGGGCTTCAGCCCCGGATGCTTGATCTTCCAGCGCCCGTTCATCTGCTGGACCACGAGGAGCGAGTCCATGCGCACGTCGAGCTCGTCGATCCCCCGCTTGAGCGCCTCCTCGAGGCCGATGATCAGCCCGGTGTACTCGGCGACGTTGTTGGTCGCGTGGCCGAGCGAGCGCCGAAGCTCCGCGATGACCTCGCCACGCTCGTCGAGGAGCACCGCGCCGGAGCCCGCCGGACCGGGGTTACCGCGCGCGCCGCCGTCCGCATAGAGCGTCGCGCGGGTCACGCGAGGAAGCCCGCGAGCCGGTCGGGGTCGATGTTCCCGCCCGACACGATCGCGACGACCCGTTCGCCCGGACGCGGCTTCACGGCGCCGTTCAGCAGGGCACCGACCGCGGCCGCGCCGGCGGGCTCCGCGACGACCCGGGCGCGGGCGACGAGGAAGCGCAGCCCGTCGAGGATCGCGTCGTCGGAGATCGCGACGACGTCGTCGACGTCGCGCTTGATGATCTCGAGGTTGCGCTCGCCGGCGAAGGGCGCCGCGAGTCCGTCGGCGACGGTGTTCGTGGAGGCCAGCCGGACCGAGTGCCCGGCGTCCAGTGCCTTGCGCACGCCCTGCGCACCTTCGGGCTCGATGCCGAGGATCCGCGCGGCGGGACGCAACCCGCGAAGGGCGAGCGCGACGCCGGAGATCAGGCCCCCGCCACCGACCCCGACGACGACGAGGTCCACGTCGGGCAGATCCTCGAGGATCTCGAGTCCGAGGCTGGAGTGGCCGGCGATGACGTCGTCGTCGTCGAACGGGTGCAGGAAGTGGAGGCCCTTCGTCTGGAGCTCCTGGACCATCGGGAGGAGCTGCGTCATGTCGGGCGCGAAGCGGATCTCCGCGCCGTAGCCCCTGGTCGCGGCGATCTTCGTCTTCGGAGCGGTGTCGGGCATCACGACAGTGACCCGCACCCCCTGCGCCCGCCCGGCGTAGGCGATGGCCTGCGCCGCGTTGCCCGCGCTCATCGTGACCACGCCGGCCGCGCGCGCCTCCGTCGGCAGCCGCGACATCGCGTACACCGCGCCACGCACCTTGAACGAACCGGTCCGCTGGAGGTTCTCGAGCTTCAGGTGGGCCTCGGCGCCGATCCGCTCGCCGAGCGAGTGGCTGGACACGAGCGGCGTCCGAAGGATGTGACCCGCGATCACCGGTCGGGCGCGCTGGGCGTCGGCGAGGCTGACCGTCACTGGACGCCTCCCCTCCGGCTCTCGTCCTCCTAGCTCGGTAAGCCGCTCGCTGCAGGTAAGCCGCTCGCTGCGCTCGCGTCTTGCTGACCGTCGTCGTCCTCACGCCGGAGCAAGCTCCGGCTCTCGTCCTCCTAGGTCAGTGGGCCCGCTTGGATTCGAACCAAGGACCAGCAGATTATGAGTCCGCCGCTCTGGACCACTGAGCTACGGGCCCGGCCACACGACGCGCAGAGGACATTGTGTCCTCTGCGCGTCGTGGCCGGGCCCGTACGAGCGAAGCGAGTTGGGGCCCACGGTCTGCGAAGCAGACCGTCCGTCGCCCTGAATGAGCCGACAAGCCCCAGAACATCGCGCATCCGCGCGCCGTTACCCATCACGAGCACCTATGCTCAATCCCGCGCGCCGCTTCCACGCGCGGGTAGTAGAGCGACGGGAGTGGGCGTTTGGGCAAGGTCATCGCGCTCGCGAACCAAAAGGGCGGCGTCGGGAAGACCACCTGCGCCATCAACCTCGGCGGAGCGCTCGCCCAGCTCGGGAACACCGTCCTTTGCATCGACCTCGACCCCCAGGCCAACCTCACCGTCGGCCTCGGCGTGGATGTCGGGTCGGTCGACCGCGGGATGGCGAACGTCATGATCGAGCCCGAGACCAGCCTTGCCTCGGTCATCCTGCACACAAAGACCAAGCATCTCGACGTGGCGCCCACGAACATCGACCTGTCGTCGGCGGAGGTCGAGCTGTTCAGCGCGATCGGCCGCGAGATGGCCCTCCGCGACAAGCTGACCAAGGACATCGTCGAGCGCTACGACTACATCCTCATCGACTGTCCCCCGACGCTGGGCCTGCTGACGCTCAACGCGCTCGTCGGCTCGAACGGCGTGATCATCCCGGTGCAGACGCAGTACTACGCGCTCAAGGGAGTCGCGGCGCTGTTGAAGATCATCAAGACGGTGCAGGAGCGGTTGAACCCGAAGCTCAAGGTGCTCGGGATGCTGCCGACGTTCTACGACAGCCGAACGATCCTCGGGCGCGACATGCTCGAGTCACTGCGCGATCTCGGCGATCATCAGGTCTTCCGGACGGTCATCCGTCAATCGGTGAAGGTCGGTGAGGCGCCGACGGCAGGTGTGCCGATCACGGTGTACGACCCGAAGTCGGATGCGGCGAAGGCGTTCATCGATCTCGCGAAGGAGGTGGCGAATGCTCACTAAGAGCGGCAAGTCGTTCCGGGAGGCCGGGACCCGCATCTTCACCCAGGAGCGTGAGGCCCAGCACGGGATCGTGAGCCTGCTCGCCTCGAAAGGGCCAAATTCGATCAAGGAGCTGCCGGTCGGGAAAGTGGTCCCGAACCCCGAGCAGCCCCGGATGACCTTCCACGAGGAGACGCTGCAGGAGTTGGCGGCCTCGATCCGCGAGCACGGCGTGCTCCAGCCGATCCTCGTCCGCCCGGCCGGAGACGATTACCAGATCATCGCCGGCGAGCGTCGCTGGCGCGCGTCGAAGCTCGCGGGCAAGGAGACGATCCCGGCGATCGTCGAGCGGTTCGACGACGCGACGGCTCTCGAGATCGCGCTCATCGAGAACCTCCAGCGCGAGGATCTCTCACCGCTCGACGAAGCGATCATCTACAAGAAGATGACGGACGAGCTCGGCTACTCGATCCGGAACCTCGCGAGCAAGCTCGGCAAGGACAAGGGCTACGTGGAGAACCGGCTGCGCCTCGCCTCCGCCCCCGACGACGTCCGCGAGATGGTGGCGGCGCGCTACGACACACTGTCGGCGGCCTACGAGCTCATGAAGATCGAGGACAAGCGCCGCCGCAAGTCGCTCGCGAAGCAGGTCGTGGCCGGCAAGCTCACCCTCATCCGGCTGCGCGACAAGGTCGAGCGCGCGCTCAATCCCGATCAGTCCGGAGTGCGGGCGGCACCGGCGATCCCGGCGCTGCGCGATGACTCGCTCATCACGGCGACGCGCAAGCTGAACGAGGCGCTCCAGGAGCTCGCCCGCGCGGTCGGCGAAGACGGAAGCTCGAACATCCCCGAGCAGGACCGGACGAACCTGGCGAAGTTCCTCACCATCAGCCGGGCTCGGATGGACAACCTCGTCGCTCGACTTCGCACGCGGTGACCGGCATGGCCGACCGCCGAGGATTCTCGTTCCGGGATTCGTCGATCACGTTCGCGTTCATGACCGCGGTCGTTGCGGCGCTGGCCGTCATGCTCCTCGTGCTGCTCGACCCGCGCGCCCAGGCATTCTGGGGCGCGAAGTTCAGTGATCTCGGGGCTGCGACACGATCGCTTGTCAGCCAGCTCCCCTGGATGCGCTGAGGAGCGCGACGGCCCGTGCGGGCGGCCCGGTTTCGGCGGCCGCCCGAGCCCCGGTGAGCTGGTTAGTTGCTGTCTACGGAGGCCGGCTGCTCGACGACGCGGCGCTGGACCGGGATGTCGCGGACGATCGCGAGGCCGGTGGCGACCAGGCCGAGGCCGGAGAAGAGCAGGAGCGCGGCGTCGCTACCCAGGAACGAGTTGAGCTCCACCATGCGTCTCCTTTCCGGTTGGCTTACTCATCCAACGGACGAGTCGGGCGAAGGACACGCATTCCGTTTGCCATCGAGCAGCCGAGCGGGGCGTCGCTCGTCAACAGTTGGGTAACGGCCTAGACCTTTGCCGGTAACTTCTTCGCCTTCACCTGCGCGACGCGCCGCCCCGCCACCGCCGTGACGGTGAAGCGGTAGCCCTCGACATCGACGGAGTCTCCGACCTGCGCGAGGCGGCCGAGGCGGCCGAAGATCATCCCGCCGACGGTGTCGTAGGGCTCGTCGTCGAGATCGAGGCCGAGCCGGTCCCGGACGTCCGGCAGGGTCATCAGGCCGTTGATCAGGTAGACGCCGCTCTCCTCGCGGAGCATCGGTGCCTCCCGGTCGAACTCGTCCTGGACCTCTCCGACGAGCTCCTCGATGACATCCTCGAGCGTCACCAGGCCGGCCGTGCCACCGAACTCGTCGATCACGATCGCAAGCTGCACGCGCTCCCGTCGGAACTGCGCGAGAGCCCGGTCGAGGTGTGCGGTCTCGGGCAGGTACAGGGGCTTCCGCATGAGCTCGCTCACCGCACGGGCGGGTACGGCGCCGACGACGTCCTTCACGTGCACGACGCCGACGATGTGATCCAGGTCCTCGCGGTAGACCGGTAGCCGCGTGAACGGGCTCTGCCGGAGGAGCTGCACGATGCCCTCGACCGTCGAGTCGTCCGGGATCGCGACGATCTCCGTCCGCGGGACCATCACCTGGCGCACCAGCGTCTCCGCGAAGTCGAGCGCGTTCCCCACGAGGATGCGCTCCGATTCCTGGAGGATGCCGTTCTTCGTCGACGCGGCCACGAGCATCCGCAGCTCCTCGGCGCTGTGCGCCTGGGCCTCCACGCCTGGGCGGACCCCGAACAGCCGGAGCACGCTGAACGCGCTGCCGTTGATCACGTTGATGAACGGCCGCATGAGCGAATGGAAGAGATCGAGCGGATACGCCGTCCAGAGCGCGAGCTGGAGGGCCCGTTCGAGCGCGAGGTACTTCGGCGCGAGCTCGGCGAGCACGACGGTCGCGTAGGTCACGAGCGCGAACGCGATGAGGAAGCTGAGGACCGAGACGAGCACTGGCGGGCCGAGCGGCTCGACGGCGGGCTCGATGACCCGCGCCACCGCAGGCTCGCCGACGAGGCCTATGCCGAGCGCGGCGAACGTGACCCCGAGCTGGATGGCCGAGATGTAGCTGTCCAGCGACAGGAGGATCCGCATCGCCTTCCGCGCGCGGGCGCTGCCGACCTCGATCAGCTCCTGCAGCTGCGTGCCGCGCACACGCACGAACGCGTATTCGGCCGCGACGAAGAACGCGTTGACGAGGAGCAGAACGACGAAGACGACCAGGGCGAATCCCGTCGCGCTCGCGTCCATCCACACGCATTCTCGCACGTACCATTGCGATCGATGAACGTGCGCGTGCGGCTCTTCGCGTCGGCGCGCGAAGCCGCCGGCGTCGGGCAGTTCGTGCTCGACCTTCCCGAGGGGCGCGCGGTGCGCGATGCCGTCACGGCGATCACCGCGTTGCACCCGCCGATCAGCGCCATCCGGCAGATGGTCATCGCGCGGAACCGCGAATACGTCGGCCTCGACGAGCCGCTCGCCGAGGGCGACGAGCTCGCACTGATCCCGCCGGTCTCAGGCGGCGCGGTCTCGAGCGCGGAGCGGATCCTCGTGAGCGCTGCGCCGCTGTCGATGGACACCGCGATCGACGCGGTGCGGGGTCCCGACTCGGGTGGCATCGTCGTGTTCCTCGGTACCGTGCGCGACGCGAGCCGCGGCAAGCGCGTCCGGCACCTCGAGTACGAGGCCTACGCGGAGATGGCCGAGGCGAAGATGCGCGAGATCGCCCTGCGGCTCGAGCGCGCCCATGCCCACCTCCGGATCGCGATGCACCACCGGGTCGGCGATCTCGCGATCGGCGACATCGCGGTGGTCGTCGTCGCGGCCGCCCCGCACCGTGACGCGGCGTTCGTCGCGGCGCGTGCGGCCATCGACGACCTGAAGCAGGTGGTCCCGATCTGGAAGAAGGAGTACACCGACGACGGCGCGGTCTGGATCGAGGACCACGCCTGAGCACGCCGCGCTGCTGGATGCTCGTCACCACGCCTGACAACTACCGCCGCACCCGCGCGCGGCGCTTCACGGTGCAGGGCGTGAAGTCGCGGTACCGGCAGCTCTCGGCGGGCATCGGACCAGGCGATCGCGTCTGCTGGTACCTCGTCGGGATCGCCGGCTTCGTCGCCACGGCGACTGTGACCTCGCCCGCGTTCGAGGATCATCGGCCGATCTGGATATCGACCGGGCGCGCGGACCCCTACCCGTGGCGGTTCAGGATCACGCGCGACATCGTTCGCGACCCGGCCCGGGCCGTGCCGGCGGCGTCGCTTGCGGACCGGCTCGCGTTCACGCGACGGTGGCCGCGCGCGCACTGGCGGCTCGCGTTCCAGGGCAATCTGCATGAGATCGGACGCCGGGACTTCGGCGTCATCGAGCGGGCACTCACCGCATGAGGCGGGCGCTCACCGTCCTGGCCAGCACGGTGGCCACCTTCGTCCTCGTGCTGGCGTTCCTGTTCATCCCGCTGTCCCTCGTGACGCAGCAGTACCGGAACATCGTCGTCGAGGTGGTCCTGCTGCTCGGCAGCCTGTGGTACGTGACGCGCGTCATGCGCGCGGACCGGCGCGAGCGCCGGGCCGCGGAGGCGCTCCTCCCACCGGACCGCCGCCCGGCTCGGCGGGTACCGCGGCAGCCGATCACGTTCCAGGTGCGCGAGACCCTCGTCGCGATGCTCATCTGGTTCGTCTTGGTGTTCGCGTTCGACACGTTCGTGCTCGGACTCGGTATCGCGGCGAATGTCGGCATCGCGTTCTTCGCCGCGTTCATGCTCGCGACGCTCACGGTCACGGGCCGGCACA
>CAZMLV010000083.1:0-7589 GCA_964567235.1 uncultured Chloroflexota bacterium
TCGCGCATGGCCCTCGGCGACCACCGCCACGTCGCGGTGAAGGAGGGCGACACCGTCGTCATGTCCTCCAACCCGATCCCGGGCAACGAGGAGCTCGTGAGCCGCACCGTGGACAACCTGTTCAAGCTCGGCGCGGACGTCGTGTACGACGCCGGCTCCCGGCCGCATGTCTCCGGCCACGCGAGCCAGGAGGAGCTCAAGCTGCTCCTGAACATCCTCCAGCCCAAGCACTTCGTGCCGATCCACGGCGAGTACCGGATGCTCGTGCGGCACGCCCGCATGGCCATCGACGTCGGCGTCGACGCGGACAAGTCGTTCATCATCACGAACGGCGACGTCCTCGAGCTCAGCGATCGCGGCGCGAAGGTTGGTGAGCACGTCTCCTCCGGCCAGGTGTACGTCGACGGGCTCGGCGTCGGCGACGTGAGCCAGTCGGTCATGCGCGATCGCGTCTCGATCGGCAACGAGGGCGTGTTCCTCGTGGTCGTGACGATCGACCAGCAGACCGGCGCGGTGGTCGCCGGACCGGACATCACCACGAGAGGCTTCGTGCCCGAGCACGACGCGAGCGACCTGTTGGAGGAAGCGAAGCAGCGCGTCCTCGACGGGCTCGCCCAGGCCCAGACGGGCCCGCACTTCGCGGAAGCGTCCGCCCTCAAGGACGCGATCCACCAGAGCCTGAGCTCGTTCCTGTACGACCGCACGAAGCGCCGGCCGATGGTGCTGCCGGTGATCATGCAGGTCTGATGGCGAGGAGGACGAGCTCGCGCAAGACGAGCAGCCGCCGCGAGGCCACGCCGGGCGCGCGCATGCGCGCCGAGGTCCGCGACCACATCATCGGGGTGGCCCTCGGCCTCGTCGGTCTGCTCTCGGTCGTCGCGCTGCTCGCGAGCGGCGGCTCGGTGCTCGACTGGTGGCGCTCGGTGATGACCGGGCTCCTCGGCTGGGGTGCGGTGCTCATCCCGGTCGCGTTCTTCATCGCGGCCGCGATCGTGTGGCGCCGGGCGCTCGCGCGACAGCTGCTCTTGCCCGGCGTGGGGACGCTGCTCGTGATCGTCGCCCTGCTCGGCATCGTCGATGTCGGAGGCGGCGACGGGGGATCGCTCGGGCACGCGGTCGGGACCGCGTCCGCGCGCACCCTCGGGAGCGTCGGCGGCATCATCGCGCTGCTGGCCATCCTGGCCATCGGCGTGGTCATCGCGGCGAACCGCACGCTCCAGGAGCTCGCGCGACCCGCGCTGGACCGGCGCCCGCAGTTCGCGTTCCGGCCCGGCGCCGCACTGCCGGGCGGAACGGCGGCCTCTGACTGGGGCTCGGCGGGGGGGGGCATCGCCCGGCCCGGCCGCACGAAGGACGAACCGCCGCCGGACGCTCCGATCAAGATCAACATGGATCAGGAGCGGCCCGCGCGAAAGCCGGTCAAGGCGGTCGCCGAGCAAGAGGTCCTCCCGGTCGCCCAGATCGAGCCGCCGAGCGGCGCGCTCGCGGGGTTGCCCTCGGCGATGCTCGTGGCCGAGGGCGTCATGCACGCCGATCCGCCCGAGGTGCCGTGGAAGCTGCCGTCGCTCGATCTCCTCGAAGAGGGCTCCGCGGCCCGATCGGGCAAGGACGAGGTGATGCGCAACACGCGCGTCATCGAGGAGACGCTCGCGCACTTCAACATCGTCGCGAAGGTCGTCGAGGTGAGTGTCGGGCCGGTCGTCACACGGTATGAGCTGAAGCCGGCCGCGGGCGTGAAGCTCTCGCGGATCGAGGCCCTCGACAGCGATCTCTCGCTGGCGCTCGCCGCCCGCACCCTGCGGATCGAGGCGCCGGTGCCGGGCAAGAGCGTCGTGGGCATCGAGGTCCCGAACCTCGCGATCGGGATGGTCACCCTGAAGGACGTCGCGGAGACCGCGATGTTCAAGGACGCGAGCTCGAAGCTCACGGTCGCCCTCGGCCGCGACGTCGCGGGATCGCCGATCGTCGCGGACCTCGCGAAGCTCCCGCATCTCCTCATCGCCGGCCAGACGGGCTCGGGGAAGAGCGTCTCCATCAACTCGGTCATCTGCAGCCTGCTGCTCACGGCGACGCCCGATGACGTCCGGCTCATCCTCTGCGACCCGAAGCGCGTCGAGCTGGCGGGCTTCAACAACATCCCGCACCTCGTCGTGCCCGTGGTCACCGATCACGACAAGATCCTCAACGCCCTCTACTGGGCGGTGGGCGAGATGGACCGCCGCTACCGGCTGTTCGCCCGCGCGACCGCGCGGAACATCGATGCGTACAACGCCGCTCGGAGCGGGCCGGACCGGGTGCCGTACATCGTGCTCATCATCGACGAGCTCGCCGACCTCATGATGTCGGCCCCGATCCAGGTGGAGAAGGCGATCACCCGGCTCGCGCAGCTTGCGCGGGCGACCGGCATCCACCTGGTGGTCGCGACGCAGCGCCCGTCCGTCGACGTGATCACCGGCCTCATCAAGGCGAACATCCCGGCTCGGATCGCCTTCGCGACCGCGTCGTCCATCGACTCCCGCACGATCCTCGACATGACCGGCGCGGAGAAGCTCCTCGGCCGGGGCGACATGCTCGTCCTGCCGCCGGATGTGCCGAAGCCGATCCGCGCGCAGGGCGTCTTCGTCTCGGACCGCGAGATCGAGGCCGTCACGCGCCACTGGAAGATCCAGCGGGACCCGCGCTACAAGCTCGAGATCCTCGAGAGCCAGGACCGCGCGCGCCAACGCGAGGACGGCGGCGACCCGGAGATCGACGACGACCGGTACGAGGAGGCGGTGGACATCGTGACCCGCGCCGGTCAGGCGTCGGTGTCGATGCTCCAGCGGAAGATGACCATCGGCTTCGCGCGCGCGGGCCGGCTCATCGACATCATGGAGCAGGAGGGGGTCATCGGCCCCTCCGTCGGGCCGGGCAAGATGCGGCAGGTCTACGGCGCGCGCTCCGGTGCGGCGGGCGGCGGAGAGGAGCCGTAGTGGCGCGCCTCGGTGACGCGCTCCGCGAGCGGCGCGAGCACAAGGGCGTCACGATGCAGCAGGCCGCCGAGGACACCCGGATCCGCGAGAAGTTCCTTCAGGCGATCGAGAGCGGGGACTACCAGTCACTGCCGGGCACGGTGTACACGAAGGGCTTCCTGCGGAATTACGCCCAGTACCTGGGCCTCGACGCCGAGGAGATGCTCGCGCTCTATATCGGCGAGCGCGGCGGCGCCGACCCGGCCCGGACCTTCTCGCCGATGCGACCGCTCGTGAAGCGCAGCTTCATCTTCACGCCGACGGTGCTCGTGCCGGTCATCGTCCTCGGCGGCATCCTGCTCTTCATCGCGTACTTCTACTACCAGTTCACGAGCTTCGCGGTCGCGCCGCACGTCGACATCACCGACCCGCCCGGCGACGCGGTGTCCGGGACCGCTGAGTACCTCGTGAAGGGCAAGACCAACCCCGACGGCCGCATCACCGTGTCGGTCTCTCCGGGACTCGACGCGCTCGGCGACGTGAAGCCGGCCGCCGACGGCACGTTCAGCGTGAGCGTGCCGCTGAAGCCCGGACCGAACCACATCGAGGTGCGCGTCCTCGACGCCGCGGGGAAGCTCGCCACGGCCACGCGGACGATCACCCTCAACCTGCCCGCCGCGAACGACCAAGCGGCGCCGCAGCTCGTCGTCGAGCAGCCGGCGAATGGCGCGACGTACTCGAACGCACCGGTGACCGTGGCCGGCCACGTCGACCGCTCGGTCGCGAGCGTCACGGTGAACGGGAGCGCCGCCGCGATCGGCTCGGACCTCAAGTTCAGCGTCGCTGTGAACTTCACCGCGGGGCCACAGACGATCAACGTCGTGGCGAAGACCGCGACTGGTGCCGCGGTGCAGGAGACGCGCACCATCGCCGTCTCGTTCACCGCCGCCATCGTGACCGTCCGGATCCTCGGCGGCGATGCCTGGATCCTCGCCACCGTGGACGGGGCGCAGGCTCCGGGGACGAACAAGGTCTTCCCGAGCGGACAGGTGCTCACGTTCAGCGGCAAGGCCGTGACGGTGCGCTCGGGCAACGCGGGCGCGACGTACCTCGCGTTCAACGGGCAGGAGCTCGGGAAGATGGGGGAGGCGGGGCAGGTGACGGAGCGCTCGTTCAACTCGCCATGACGTTCAATCTGCCGCTCGCGCTCGTCTATGCCCGGATCCTGGCGGTCGTGCCGATCGTGCTGCTGCTGCAGGCCGGCGGGGAGCAGAACGCGACATGGGCATTCCTCGTCTTCTGCCTCGCCGCCCTCTCCGACGCCGTCGACGGCCGCCTGGCGCGCCGGCTGGGTCAGGTCACGCGGCTCGGTACGTTCCTCGACCCGCTCGCCGACAAGCTGTTGGTCATCGGAACGCTCATTCCGCTGCAGGCGGCCGGACTCGTACCGGCGTGGATCGTCGTGGTCATCGTCGCGCGCGAGCTCGCGGTGACGAACCTGCGCGCGATCGCATCGGCGCGCGGCTACAGCGTGGGGGCGAGCGTCTCGGGCAAGGTGAAGACGATCTTCCAGACCTGCTCGGCGGCCGGGCTCCTGCTGCTCCTCGCGGTGCCGTCGCTCCCGCTCGCGTACCTCGCGTACTCGTTCCTCGCCGCCGCGGTCGCTCTCACGGTCCTGTCCGGCGTCAGCTATCTCTGGACGGCATCGTTCGCGATCGCCGGCCGGGGCGTCCCCGAGCGCTGGCGGCTGAAGCCACGCGAGGGCGGCGCCCGCACGCGTGCCCGCTAAGCCGCCCGCGTACGCGGACCTCGCGGACCGCATGCGCGCGCTCCACGCGACGCTGCGGAAGAAGAAGCTCACCGTGGCCGTCGCGGAGTCGTGCACCGGCGGGCTGCTCGGCGCGATCCTGAGCGAGCACTCCGGCTCGAGCGACTATTTCCGCGGCGGGATGGAGGTCTACTCCGACGAGGCGAAGACCGTCCTCGCGGACGTCCCGCCGCAGCTCATCCACTCACACGGCGCCGTGTCGTCGGTCGTCGCAGGAGCGCTTGCCCGAGGTGCGCGGGCGAAGCTCGGCGCGAAGATCGGCCTGGGCATCACCGGGATCGCGGGGCCGACCGGCGCAACGCCCGGCAAGCCGGTCGGGCTCGTGTACATCGCGATCGACGGGCCGAAGCTCCAGAGCGTCAAGAAGAAGCAGTGGGCGTTCGACCGGGCGGGGAACCGGCTCGCGAGCGTCGGCGTTGCGCTCGACCTCCTGGCCGAGGCGATCGAGTGACCCTCGGCGAGGTCTTCCGCGACACAGAGGTCGCGCGGCTCTACCGCCACCGGCCGACGTATCCGCCCGCGACGTTCGAGATCCTCGCCGGGCTGATGGTCGATCCGCGGGTCGTCCTGGACGTCGGCGCGGGTACCGGCGCGGTCGCGCGGCAGCTGCTGCCGTACGCGACGCGGGTCGACGCGGTCGATCCATCGGCCGCGATGATCGCGGAGGGCCGGCGGCTGCCGAACGGGATGGACCCCCGGCTGCGCTGGATCAATGCGACGGCCGAGACCGCACCGCTCGATCCGCCCTATGGGCTGGTCACGGCGGGTACGAGCCTCCACTGGATGGACCTGGACCGGGTCGTTCCGCGCTTCGCGTCGGTGCTCGCGCCCTCCGGGCGGCTCGCGGTGCTGGAGGTCGTCGAGACCGCGATCGGACCGACGCCCTGGAACGACGCAGCCACCGCGATCATCAAGGAGTACTCGGAGCTCAAGGCCGATCACGTCGACTCGTTCGCCGCGATGCTGGCCGATCTGGAGAAGCGGCAGCTGTTCGCGCGGGAAGGCGACCAGCTCACCGCGCCGATCAAGACCACGCTGACCGTGGCCGAGTGGCTCGAATGGATGCACAGCACGAGCACGCTGGCGCGCGTGCGTCTGGGCGATCGGAGCGACGCGTTCGACTTGGACATCCGGGCGCTGTTCGCCGGCCTGGGCCTCTCCGAGTTCGAGTTCGAGATCCAGGGCCGGGTCGTGTGGGGCCGCCCGGTGGCCCGATGACCGCGAGGCCGGTCGGCGTGGGCCTCCTGGGCGCCGGGACGGTGGGCGGGGCGGTCGGCCGCGCGTTCGCCTCGCGGAGCAAGCGCATCGACGCGGCCGCCGGCCGCACCGTGCGGCTTCTG
This sequence comes from uncultured Chloroflexota bacterium, assembly GCA_964567235.1. Taxonomy (GTDB): domain Bacteria; phylum Chloroflexota; class Limnocylindria; order P2-11E; family P2-11E; genus UBA4735. The sequence goes on from CAZMLV010000083.1 coordinate 6,120, forward strand.
GGCGCCGCGGTCCGCGATCCGAAGAAGACCCGCGACGCGGGCGAGGTCCCGCTCACCGCGGACCCGTTCGCGATCCTGGACGACCCGGACATCGGGATCGTCATCGAGGTCATCGGCGGGCATCAGCCCGCGTTCGACCTGCTGCTCGCGGCGTTCGAGCGCGGCAAGCATGTCGTCACGGCGAACAAGGAGGCCGTGGCGAAGGAGTGGGACCCGCTCCACGAGGCCGCTCGCCAGGCACACCGCGAGTTGCGGTTCGAGGCGGCGGTGGGCGGCGCCGTGCCGGTCGTGCGCGGCGTGATGGAGCAGGGCGCCGTCCGGCCGCGGGTCCTGCGCGGGCTCCTGAACGGCACCACCACCTACATCTGCTCGCGCCTCGAGAGCGGCATCGCGTTCGCCGATGCCCTTGCGGAGGCTCAGGCCAAGGGCTACGCCGAGGCGGATCCAACGAATGACATCGACGGCTTCGATGCCGCGTACAAGCTCTCGATCCTCGTGAGCCTTCTCGAAGGTCGCCACTTCCGCCCGGATCAGGTCCGGCGAACGTCGCTTCGCACCGTGAGCGCCGCCGATGCCGACGCGGCGAACGCCCGGGGGGCGCGCATCCGCTACCTGGCGGTCGCGGACTTCGGCGACAAGGCCACGAAGTGCCGGGTCGGTCCGGAGGAGGTGGCTGCCGATTCGCTCGAGGGACAGGCCACCGGCCCGACGAACGTCATCACCCTCGAGTCGGACATGGCCGATCGGCTGATCTGGAGCGGCCCGGGCGCGGGCGGCGATGCGACGGCGTCAGCGATACTCGCTGACGTGATCGCGATCGCGAGGTCCCACCGTTGAGCAAGCCGATCGTCTTCAAGTTCGGCGGGACGTCCGTGGCATCGCCACCGGCGATCGAGGCGGTGGCCCGGATCGTCGGTGCCCAGGCCGGCGAGCGCGTCGTCGTGGTCTCCGCGACCGCCGGCACGACCGACGCGCTGATCAAGGCGGCGGAGCAGGCGACCGGGGGCGACGCGTCGGGCGCGCAGCAGACCATCGAGAAGCTGTCCGAGCAGCACCGCAACCTCATCGCCGACCTCGTCGGGGTCAACGGCGCCTCGGCGCTCACGGAGATCGTCGACCTCACCGATCGCACGATCGCGCTCCTGCGGAGCGTCGCGCTCCTCCGCGAGTGCAGCACGCGCTCGCTCGATTCGATCCTCTCGTACGGCGAACGGGTGGCGGCGCCGATCGTCGCCGCGGTCCTCAACGCCAAGGGCATCGCCGCCGAGGCGCTGTCCGCCGAGGGCCTGCTCATCACCGACGATGCGTTCGGCCACGCGAACCCGCTGCTCGAGCTCACGCGCGACCGGATCGACAAGCAGCTCGTGCCGCGGATCCGTTACGGGACCGTGCCGGTGGTGACCGGCTTCGTGGGCTCGACGGTCGACGGCGTGACCACGACCCTCGGACGCGGCGGCTCCGACTACTCCG
>CAZMLV010000084.1:0-7557 GCA_964567235.1 uncultured Chloroflexota bacterium
CGTGGGAGCGTCGTGACGCGGTGATCCCGGGCGAGGGTGGCAACGTGTTCGAGCAGAAGGGCGTCGAGGTCCCGGCGTTCTGGTCGATGACGGCCACGAACGTCGTTGCGTCCAAGTACTTCCGCGGCAAGCTCGGCACGCCGGCGCGCGAGACGAGCGTCCGCCAGATGGTCGACCGGGTCGTGGACCAGATCGCCAGATGGGGCGTCGAGGGCGGCTACTTCGCCACAAGCGAAGATGCCGAAGTCTTCTCCGACGAGCTGAAGTACCTGATGGTCAATCAGCACGCGTCATTCAACTCGCCCGTCTGGTTCAACATCGGCGTCCCGGGCATCCCGCAGCAGGCCTCAGCCTGCTTCATCGTGTCGGTCGACGACTCGATGAATTCGATCCTCGACTGGTTCAAGACCGAGGGGATCATCTTCAAGGGAGGGTCGGGCTCCGGCGTCAATGTGTCGACGATCCGCTCGAGCAAGGAGCACCTCTCAGGCGGCGGCCTCGCCTCCGGACCGGTCTCGTTCATGCGCGGAGCGGACTCCGTCGCCGGCTCGATCAAGTCCGGTGGGACGACGCGGCGCGCGGCCAAGATGGTCGTGCTGAACACCGATCACCCCGATGTGCGCGAGTTCATCTGGTGCAAGGCGAAGGAAGAGCAGAAGGCGTGGGCTCTGGGTGAGCAGGGGTACGACATGGGCCTCAACGGCGAAGCCTGGCAGTCCATCCAGTTCCAGAACGCGAACAACTCGGTGCGGGCGAGCGACGACTTCATGCGCGCGGCACTCGCCGACGAGGACTGGCGGCTCAAGGCCGTCAGCACCGGCGACACCCTCGAGACCGTGAAAGCGCGTGGACTCCTGCGCGAGATCTCCGAGGCCGCGTGGGCCTGCGGCGATCCGGGGATGCAGTTCGATACGACGATCAACGACTGGCACACCCGTCCGGTCAGCGGCCGGATCAACGCATCGAACCCGTGCAGTGAGTTCCTCAGCCTCGACGACACCGCGTGCAACCTCGCGTCGCTGAACCTCATGCGGTTCCGCCGCGACGATGGCGAGTTCGACCCGGAGCGCTTCGCGAAGGCGGTCGACGTCATCATCACCGCGCAGGAGATCCTCGTTGGCTTCGGCGACTACCCGACCGAGAAGATCACCCGCAACGCCCGGGCGAACCGCGAGCTCGGCATCGGCTACGCGAATCTCGGCGCGCTGCTCATGGATCGCGGCCTGGCGTACGACTCCGACGAAGGACGCGGATATGCCGCGTCGATCACGGCGCTGCTCACCGGCGAGGCGTACGCGCAGTCGGCCCGGATCGCGGGTGTCGTCGGCCCCTATGAGAACTATCCGCTGAACCGCTCCGGCCACGACCGGGTGATGGAGATGCACCGGCTGCACGCGTACCGGATCCGCGAGGAGATCGTCCCATCCGATCTGCTCGGCGCGTCGCGCCAGGCGTGGGACGACGCGGTCGCGATCGGCAAGCTGAACGGATACCGCAACGCGCAGGCGAGCGTCCTCGCGCCGACCGGCACGATCAGCTTCATGATGGATTGCGACACCACCGGCGTCGAGCCGGACATCGCGCTCGTGAAGTACAAGAAGCTCGTCGGCGGCGGGATGCTCAAGCTCGTCAACCAGACCGTCCCGTCCGCCCTCTCGAAGCTCGGCTACACCGAGAGCCAGGTCAGCGCGATCACCGCGCACATCGAGACCACCGGCACGATCGAGGGCGCGCCCGAGCTCGCCGACCGACACCTCTCGATCTTCGACTGCGCGTTCAAGCCGCAGAACGGCACGCGGACCATCTCGCACATGGGCCACATCAAGATGATGGGCTCGGTCCAGCCGTTCATCTCCGGAGCGATCAGTAAGACCGTGAACCTGCCCGAGACCGCGACCGTCGAAGACGTGATGGACGCGTACGTCGAAGCGTGGAAGCACGGCGTGAAGGCCATCGCGATCTACCGGGACGGCAGCAAGAAGGTCCAGCCGCTCTCCACCGGCAAGGAGACGTCCAACTCGAAGAAGGAAGCTGGCGCGACGGTGACCGAGACGGTCATCGTCCCGCGCCCGCGCCGCCGCCTTGCCGACACCCGAGCGTCGCTCACCCACAAGTTCACCATCGAGGGCCACGAGGGCTACATCACCGTGGGTCTGTTCGAGGACAACACGCCCGGCGAGCTCTTCGTGACGATGGCGAAGGAAGGTTCGACGCTCTCAGGGATGATGGACGCCTTCGCGACGAGCATCTCGCTGTCGCTGCAGTACGGCGTGCCGATGGCCCACCTCGTGGAGAAGTTCGCCCACATGCGCTTCGAGCCGTCGGGCTGGACCGGCAACTCTGAGCTCGGCTTCGCGAAGTCGATCGTCGACTACGTGTTCCGCTGGCTCGGATACCGATTCCTCTCGACCGACGACAAGATGGCGATCGGCCTCGTGCGCACGAGCGAGATCGTCGACCCGGCGCCGCAGCTCGAGCTGCTCAGCAAGGCCGTGTCGATGGCCACGCCGGGCGCGCCGGTGCAGGAGACCACGTGGTCCGAGCCGGCGCGCGCGCCGCGCCGGATGAATTCGACTCCTGACGCGCCGCCCTGCCCGCGCTGCGGCTGGCTGACCGTTCGCAACGGCACCTGCCACAAGTGCGAGAACTGTGGCGAGACCACGGGGTGCAGCTAGCACCCCCTCACTAAGTCAGGCCCTGGCCGGCCCGCCCGTCGGCCAGTACGCCTTTCGGCCCGGCGGTTCCTGCTCCCCTGGACCGCCGGGCCGCTCTTTCTCCGCGCCAACGCTCTGCCGTCTCACTCGCGTGCGTTAGGGGCTGGCGGGCGTTCGGATCGCTCGCTGGTCACGTGCGTCCGAGACCGTGGCGCGTCCCTGCCGGACCAGTCTTCGCTCTCGAACGCGCGCCAGCCCCTCAGCACCGCGCGTGCTGCGGCGAGGCGCGGACAAGTCGCGTTGGCTCCTGGGATACGTCCTAGGCGCGACAAACCGCGCGCGGTGATCGAAGCGGGAACAGCCGATGTATCGGCGGGGTAACGGCGGAAGCGGGGGGTAGGTCGGATGGCTACCGGGTACGACTTATGCGTACTCAAGGGTGATGCGCGATGGGGGAACCGGAGCCACGATCTGTGCGTCAACATGGCGACGACCGTTCCCGTCGAGGAGCGAGCGGGTGCCCGATCAGCAGGGGAGGCGCGACACGTGACCGTCACCACGAAAGAAGCGCGCGCGTTCCCCGCGAGCCGCACGCCCTGGAGGCACGTCCTCGCGCCGCTGCTTGCCGCGGCAGCGCTCGCGGCGGTCGCGCTGGGCGTCGATGCCGCATTCGCGGATCGCGCGCTCCCGCGGCTCACGGTCGGCGGTGTCGAGGTCGGCACGTTGCCGGCATCGGAGCTGCGCGATCGGCTCGTGCAGGAGATCGCGCGCCCGTGGGCCGCCGCGTCGGTCGTGGTCCGCGGCCCCGACGGGCTCGAGTGGAGCACCACGAACGAGGCGCTCGCGATCGCGCCGGACGTCGACCTCGCCGTCAGACAGGCGCTCGCGTACGGTCACACCGGTTCGCCGGTCCAGCGGATCGTCGCGTGGATGGATGCGCTCGAAGGCCGCGCCGCGGTGCCATTCGGGATGCGCGCCGACGGCGTCGGCGCCGACGAATGGGTGCGCGCGATCGTGAACTCGGTCGACCGCCCGGCCTCGGACGGCGCGATCACACGGACGCTCCTCGGCATCAACGTCACGCCAGCCGTCGTGGGCCGGACCGTGGACGGCGCCGCGCTGCGAACGGCGCTCGTGGCCTCGAGCACGCTCGGCGATCGCACCATCGCGCTGCAGGTCCACGAGACATATCCGGCCGTCGATCCGAGCGGCATCCGCGACGCGGCCGCGAAGGCGATCGCGGCCACGACGGCGCTCACCATCGTGGCAGGCGATCGCAGCACGAGCGAGGATGCCGCAGGGCTCGCCACGCTGCTGGTCATCGAGAGGAAGGTCGCGACGCCGGACGAGGTCGACGCGATCCCGGCCGGCGCATCAGCTCCGGCGACGCGCTACGTGTATCGCACGCGCTTCGACGACGTACGCGTCACCGAGTGGGTGAGCCGGCTCGCCGCGCTGCTCGACCATCCCGCGAAGAACGCGACGTACGCGGTCCAGCCCGACGGAAGCCTCGTCGTCGTTCCGGCCGCCGACGGCGTGAAGATCGACCAGCAACGGCTTGTGGCCGACGTCATGGCGCAGCTGTTCACTCCCGTGGCCGCGCCGCGCGAGATCACGCCGGTGTTCGTAGCCGACGCGCCGGTGCTCACCACAGAGCAGGCGACCCGCTACGCACCGCAGATGACGCAGGTGGCCACGTTCACGACGACCTACCCGGCGAATTTCGCTCGTCACGCGAACATCACGACCGGCGCGATGCAGTTCAACGACCTGGTCCTCGCTCCCGGCCAGTCGTTCAGCTTCTGGGACCTTCTCGGCCCGGTGTCGGTAGACCGCGGGTACGAGTTCGCCGGCGCGATCATCGAAGGCAAGTCCGACGAGAACGTGATCGGCGGGGGGCTGTGCCAGGTCTCGACGACGCTGTTCAACGCCGTCGCGCTCGCTGGCTTCGAGATCGACGAGCGGCACGCGCACGGCTACTACATCGATCGCTACCCGATGGGGTTCGACGCGGCGGTCTTCGAGCCGGGCGTCGACTTCAAGTGGAAGAACGACACGCAGTACCCCGTGCTGATCAAGGCGTATCCGTATGCGGCGGCGCTGCGGTTCGACCTGATCAGCGTGCCGACCGGCAGGCGCGTCGAGATCGGCGCGCCGTACGAATACAACCTGAAGAGCCCCGCGCCCGATCAGCCGGCCGACCCGGCGTACCTGCCGGGCGGCGTGACGCTGGGCCGCGACGTCTCGCGCACGTGGACGGTGTGGCAGGGCGACACCATCGTTCACCAAGAGACGTTCTTCAGCCACTACGTGCCGGTGTGGGGCGGCCCGCTCCCCCCGGCCCCGGCCCCCGCCCCCTAGGCACCGTCACCCGCAACGTCCAGCCCCGGCGCAACGTTTCGGTCCGTGACGGTTGTCCACCGTCCATCCACGCGGGTCCGTCCGGGGCGGCCGAGTCCACCGGATGTGCGCGTTTTTGCGTATTTCGAGGCCATTCACTTCGCGTAGCGGAGCGGCCAGCCAGGCCGTTAGTAGGTGTGGTGAGCGGACGACGCGCGCACGGCGACTTCACAGAGAACCTCGAGGCGGTCGCCCGAGGGGTCCGGCGCCTGGAGCAGATCCAGGACCCGATCCTCCGGGAGGCGGTCGCGGCGGCGCTCCGGCTGAGCGAGCGCGACCTTCGGCCGGATCCGGCGAGCCGCGTCCGCATGCGCAACACCGTCCTCGCGGCGCTCGAGCCGGCGAAGCCGACCACGTCCGACCGCGTGTACGGCATCTTCGCGCTCATCGGGATGCCCGCGCCGATGATCGTGCGCGCGCTCGTCGTCGTTCTGATCATCGCCGGCGTCCTCGGCGGTGCGACCGTCGCGAGCGCGGACTCGCTTCCCGCCGACACGCTCTACGCGTTCAAGCTCGCCGGCGAGCAGCTGCGTCTCGCGATCGCGATCAGCGTCGAAGATCGCGCCGCGGTCGAGCTCTCGATCGCCGACCACCGACTCAGCGAGGCCGAGCGGCTTGCGGCGAACGGTCTCGAGGACGACTGCATCATCGCGACCGCGAGCTATGGCAGCTCGCTCGCGGACGCGGCGGCCGATCTCGCGACCGTCGAGTCGAGCGACCCGGCCACCGCCGCGCTCGTCACCCAGGTGCAGGCCGCCCTGACGCTGAGCCAGCATCGCGCCGTCGAGACCGCGACGCGGCTGGCGGTCGATCCGCGCACCGCGGTCGCCGCAGCGGTGCTCGCGTCGGTCAGCGCAACGTCGGCGCCGAGCAAGGACTCGCCGGCGACCAAGATCGCGGATCAGGCGGCGGCCATCACGACACGCCTTTCGACACTTGCCGACGATCGCGCGAAGCTCGCGGACTCCCGCCGGACACAGGCGCCGCGCGCGGCCACCACGCCGCAGACCGAGCCGCCGACCACCAGCCCGCTCGGCAGCACGGGGGACGGCGCGTCGACGTCGCGTCCGAGTGCGACCGCTGACCCTGAGGGCGATGACGCGGCCACCGTGGACAGCTTCGTCCAGGCACCCCCGGTGAACGCGATCTCCGCGCACCTTGCCGCCGAGAAGGCGAAGGAAGCCGCGCACAGGGCGGCGCTCGCCGTCGAGAAGGCGAAGCGCGCCGCGAAGCGTTCCCCGAGCCCCAGCCCGACCCGTCGCTGAAGCGTTACGCGCTCTGGCGCGTGATTGGCATCGCGTCTGCCTGCTAGGGAGCACGTCCGATCCCGCAGCTGGACTTCGAAGCAGTCGACGCGACATCGTGTCGGCTATCCGCTGCGGGATCGTGTTCGTCCTCGCTCAGCGCTCGAGGAGCGCCCTCCGGATGAGATCGAGCGCCGCAAGCGTCGCGCGGCGGCGGCCCTCGCTCGCCGTTCGATAGCGCACCGTCGCGCGCCGGGCATCGCGGTCGGGCGTGCTGACCACGAGCGCGGTCTCGGTATCGGTACCGCCCGCGGGCGCGAGGCAGGTCACGTCGGCGCCGAGCTGCGCGGCCCAGCGCGCGAGCGTCCGCTCGTCGGCGTCCGGCAGCACGATCGCGCCGGCCAGCCAGGCCGCGCTGCCGGCCGTGTCGCTCAGCGCCCGGGCGATCTCGCCACCGGTGATCGCTTCCCCGACGGCGAGCCGCCAGCCGCGCGCCACGAGGGCCTGCCCGACGACGGCGCCGAGCGTGTCGTCATCGGTGCCCCACACGTGCTGGCCGATGCGCTCGCGGACCGTGCGCTCCATGGCGTCGATCCGGCCCGCGACGGCCGCGGTGGCGGTGCCCTTGTCGGTGATCCGTACGTGCACGCCATCGTTCTTCGCATACGTGGCGACCGTCGGCGCGGTCGAATGCACGAGCTCGTCGAGCGCCTCTTCGACGCTCGATTCGCCGATGCCGAGGAGCTTCAGCGTTCGCGAGCGGAGGACGCTGCCGTCGCCGAGCGTCGGCTCGACCTCGACCTCCCACATCCGCGTCATCTCTCGCGGGACGCCAGGCATCGCGATGATCCGCGTGCCATTGCGGCGGACGTCCCATCCGGGTGCGGTGCCGAGCGGATTCGCGAGCGCGCGCGCGGATGGGATGAGCCACGCCTGCTTGCGATTTCGTTCCGGCATCGGCGCGCCGCGGCCGGCGAACCAGGCGTCGAGGTCGGCCGCGAGGACCGGATCGACCGCCGGCGTTTCACCGAGCGCGGCGGCGATCGCCTCGCGCGTGAGGTCGTCCTCCGTCGGCCCCAGGCCGCCGGTGCACACGACCAGATCGCTCCGCTCGACGGCCCGCCTGAGGGTCTCGGTCGCCCGGCCGAGGTTGTCCCCGACCGTCGAGGTGTACAGGAGGTCGATCCCGAGGCCCGCCAGCCGGCCGGCCAAATAGGCCGAATTCGTGTCCACGATCTGCCCGAGCAGGAGCTCGGTGC
>CAZMLV010000085.1:0-3076 GCA_964567235.1 uncultured Chloroflexota bacterium
CCGAGCGGCTGCTGGGTGATGAGGCTGTACGGGCCCGTTGAGCGTGCGTGGATCTTGTCCTCGACGAGGTGGTGCAGCTTGAGCATGTAGATGTAGCCGACGGTCACGTCCTCCTGGAACGCGCGCCCGTCGCGGCCGTCGCGGAGCTGGATCTTGCCGCTCTCCGGCAGGCCGGCGTCGCGGAGGGTCTGCTTGATCGCAGCTTCCTGCGCGCCGTCGAAGACCGGCGTCGCGACCTTGATCCCGAGCGCCTGCGCGGCCCAGCCGAGATGCGTCTCGAGGATCTGCCCAATGTTCATCCGGCTCGGAACGCCGAGCGGGTTGAGCACGATGTCGACGGGCGTGCCATCCGGAAGGAACGGCATGTCCTCGACCGGGAGGATCTTCGCGATGACGCCCTTGTTGCCGTGGCGGCCGGCCATCTTGTCGCCGACGCTGATCTTCCGCTTCTGGGCCACGGCGATGCGGATGAGCTTGTTCACGCCCGGGAGGAGCTCGTCGTTGTTCTCCCGCGAGAAGATCGCCACGTCGACGACCTTGCCGTGCTCGCCGGACGGCAGCCGGAGCGAGGTGTCTTTCACCTCGCGGGCCTTCTCACCGAAGATCGCGCGGAGCAGTCGCTCCTCGGCCGTGAGCTCGGTCTCGCCCTTCGGCGTGATCTTGCCCACGAGGATGTCCTGCGGGCCGACCTCGGCGCCGATGTAGACGATCCCGTTCTCGTCGAGGTCCGCGAGGGCCTCCTCGCCGACGTTCGGGATGTCGCGGGTGATCTCTTCCGGACCGAGCTTGGTGTCGCGGGCCTCGGCCTCGTACTTCTCGACGTGGATCGAGGTGAACTTGTCGTCCTGGACGATCCGCTCCGAGAGGATGATCGCGTCCTCGTAGTTGCCGCCCTCCCAGGGCATGAACGCCACGAGGATGTTCTGGCCGAGGGCGAGCTCGCCCCGGTCAGTCGAGTAGGAGTCCGCGATGACCGAATCGGCGGTCACGCGCTCGCCGACCGAGACGATCGGCCGCTGGTTGTAGCAGGTGCCCTGGTTCGTGCGGACGAACTTCTGGAGCTTGTAGCGGTACGCGTCGCCCTCGTCCTCTTCGACCCAGATCTCCGTCGCGGAGACCGACCGGACGGTGCCGGCGGCCCGCGCGACCACGACCTGGCCGGAGTCCTTCGCGGCGCGGTACTCGATCCCGGTGCCGATGATCGGGGACTCGGGACGAATGACCGGGACGGCCTGCCGCTGCATGTTCGAGCCCATGAGCGCGCGGTTCGCGTCGTCGTGCTCGAGGAACGGGATGAGCGCCGCGGAGACCGACACGATCTGCTTCGGCGACACGTCCATGAACTCGGCGAGCGCGGGGTCGGCCTCGTGGTACTCGGCGCCGCGGTGGACCTGGACGCGCTCCTCGACGAAGAAGCCCTTGTCGTCAAGGTGGGCGTTCGCCTGCACGACCGTCGCGAGCTCCTGCTCGTCGGCGGTGAGGTAGACGATCTCGTCGGAGACGCGTGGCTTGCCGCTTGCGTCCTTCACGATCCGGCGGTAGGGCGACTCGATGAAGCCGTACGGGTTGACGCGACCGTACGTCGCCAGCGAGCCGATGAGGCCGATGTTCGGGCCCTCGGGCGTCTCGATCGGGCAGATCCGGCCGTAGTGGCTGAAGTGCACGTCTCGGACGTCGAATCCGGCGCGCTCGCGCGAGAGGCCGCCCGGCCCGAGGGCCGAGAGCCGGCGCTTGTGGGTGAGCTCGTCGAGCGGGTTCGTCTGCTGCATGAACTGGGACAGCTGCGAGCCGCCGAAGAACTCCTTGATCGCGGCGACGACCGGCCGGATGTTGATGAGCTCCTTCGGCGTCGCCTTCTCCGGCTCGACGATGGACATGCGCTCGCGGACCACGCGCTCCATGCGCAGGAGGCCCACGCGGAACTGGCCCTGGATGAGCTCGCCGACCGCGCGCACCCGGCGGTTGCCGAGGTGGTCGATGTCGTCGGCCTTCCCGAGTCCGCGGTTCAGCTCGATGATGCGGGCGACGATCTTCACGAGGTCGTCGTTCGTGAGCGTGCGCGTCTCCATCGGGAGGTCGAGCCCGAGCTTGCGGTTCAGCTTGTAACGGCCGACCTTCGCGAGGTCGTAGCGCCGGAAGTTGAAGAACAGCGCGTTCACGAGGTTGCGGGCGTTGTCGATCGTGGGCGGGTCGCCCGGCCGGAGGCGCTTGTAGACCTCGACCAGGCCCTCGTTGGTGTTCTGGGTCGGGTCCTTGTCCAGCGTCGAGGCGATGTACTGGTGCTCGGGGTCGAGGTCGACGCTCGAGAAGAGCGCCTTGACCTCTTCGCTCGTCGAGTACCCGATCGCGCGCAGCAGCGTGGTCACCGGCAGCTTGCGCTTCCGGTCGACCTTCACCGAGATGACGTCCTTGTTGGAGGTCTCGAACTCGAGCCACGCGCCGCGGTTCGGGATGAGCTTGCCGTAGAAGAGCTGGCGGCCGGTCGTGGGGTCGTCGACCGCGGTGAAGTACACGCCCGGCGAGCGGACGAGCTGCGACACGACGACGCGCTCCGCGCCGTTGATCACGAAGGTGCCCTTGTCGGTCATCCACGGGAAGTCACCCAGGAAGACGTCCTGCTCGGAGACCTCGCCGGTCTCCTTGTTCACGAGCTCGACGCGCGCCCACAGGGGCTTGCTGAAGGTCAGGTCGCGCGTGCGGCACTCCTCTTCGGAGTACTTCGGCTCGCGGAACTCGCTGCCGAGGAAGCGCAGGTCGAGGTTCTTGCCGGTGAAGTCCTGGATCGGCGAGATCTCCTTGAACAGCTCGCCGAGCCCCTCGTCGCAGAACCACTTGAACGAGTCGATCTGCGTCTGGATGAGGTTGGGGAGCGGCAGGACCTCGGGGAGCGAGGCGTAGTTGCGACGCTCGCGCTCGATCGGGGACGCGGCAGGGCGGTCGAGGGTCAAGGACATTCGGGGCCCTCCTCAGAGCTAATGGCGCGTGGGCGCGCGGAAAGGCAGTGGATAGACGGGTGGCAAGGACGTCATCGTAGGACGACGTGCGTGGCTGGTCAACTGGGAACGGTGAAGTTTCG
>CAZMLV010000085.1:3176-5910 GCA_964567235.1 uncultured Chloroflexota bacterium
GCCGCCACGAGCGGCACCCGCGGCCGGCGCTGGGGCGAGCGATCGCATCACCTCATCGATCCGCGTACCGGTCTGCCCGCGGACTCAGACCTGGCAGAGGTGTCGGTCCTCGCGGCGTCGGGAGCCGACGCCGAGGTGCTCGCGAAGACCGCGCTGCTCCTCGGACGGGAGGCCGGCGCGCGGTTGCTCGACGAGCGCTCGCTGGGGTCCTACCTCGTTTGAAAACCAAGACCGGGACCCCGCCCGTAGCGTGGTCCCGGTCCGGCACCTTTCGCGATCCCGCCGAAGCGGTCCCGCGGGGGAAACTCTAGCGCCCTGCAGGCAGCAGGCAGGCAGGCGACGGACGCCGATACCGAACCTGGATGCGGCGCTGCAGGAAAAGGCCTGAAATCAGGCCTTTTCGCTATTTCAGCTCGGTCACCGCACCGGCGTCCTCGAGCTTCTTCTTGATCGCCGCAGCCTCGTCCTTGCCGATGTTCTCCTTCACCGGCTTGGGGGCGCCGTCGACCAGATCCTTTGCCTCCTTGAGGCCAAGACCGGTGATCTCGCGGACCGTCTTGATGACGTTGATCTTCGACGCGCCGGCCTCCTTGAGGATGACGCTGAACTCGGTCTTCTCTTCGGCGGCCTCGGCTGCGGCACCGCCCGCCGCGCCAGCGCCTGCCGCGGCGACCGCGACCGGCGCTGCGGAGACGCCCCAGCGCTCCTGGAGGAACTTGCCGAACTGCGCGATCTCGAGGATCGAGAGACCCTCGATCTCCTTGACCAGCTTGTCGAACTTCGCGGTGTCGGTACCCGTGTCTACTGCCATTTGGTTACTCCTTCATTGTGGGCTTGCGTGTTTACGCGGCTTCGGCTTTTGCGTTCAGCACTCGGATCAGTTGGGCCAGGGGCGCATGCAGCACCGCGACGGTCTGGGCCAGCGGCGCAGTCAGGCTGCCCACCAGGGTCGCCTGGAGCTGGAGCTTCGATGGGAGCTTCGCGAGCGCCTGGACGTCGTCTGCGCTCATGAGCCGTCCGCCGAGGAATCCGCCGACGATCTTGAGCGTCTTGAACGTGCGGGTCTCGTCGATCAGGCCCCGAGCGAGATCGACCTCGTCGCTCGTGCCGAGCGCGACCGCGGTCGGTCCGCTGAGCAGGGTCGTGAGCGCCGCACGGCCGCTGCCCTCGGCGGCGCGGCTGAACAGGCTGTTCTTCACCACGTGGTACTCGACGCCTTTCGGCCGCAGCTTGCGGCGCAGGTCCTGGAGCTCCGCGACCTTCAAGCCGCGGTACTCGGTGACGATGATCGCCGTGGATCTCTCGAGGTCGCGCTGCAGGCCCTCGACGGCCTTCGCCTTCGCTGGCACGCCGCCACCCTTGCGCTTGGTCTTCGGTCCGGTCTTGACCTTCGCCATGTGTCCTCCTTCCTTAAAGAAGAAGCCTTCATCCCGAGCGGATGAAGGCCACGACACAGGGCGACGCCCCGCGCTGATCCTCGCCTCCGCTGGCCCCGCCTCGCGGCGGATTCAAGCCCTTTCGGGAACCGGCTTCTTTGGCTCTCTTGTTGTCCGAATTGTATCCGCTAGACGGTCGCTCGGCCGGCGAGCGCGGTCGCCGCCCCTAGGTCGACCTTCACGCTCGGTCCCTGAGTGCTGGTGAGGTAGACGCTCTCGATGTAGTTGGCCTTGAGGCCCGCGGGCCGCGCCCGGTTCAGCGCGTCCATGAGCGTCGCGAGGTTCTGGAGCAGCGCCTGCTCGGTGAACGACGACTTCCCGACGACCGTGTGCACGACGCCGGTCTTGTCGACGCGGAACTCGATGCGGCCGCCCTTCGAATCGCGGACGGCTTTCGTGAGGTCGAACGTGACGGTCCCGGACTTCGGGTTCGGCATCAGGCCGCGCGGGCCGAGGACCTTTCCGAGCTTGCCGACGGTACCCATCATGTCGGGCGTCGCGACCGCGACGTCGAAGTCGAGCCAGCCGCCCTCGATGCGCTTCGCGAGGTCGTCCGCGCCCACGACGTCGGCGCCGGCGGCCTGCGCCTCGCGCGCCTTGTCGCCCTGCGCGAACACGACGACGCGGACCGTCTTGCCGGTGCCGTTGGGCAGGACCGCGGATCCCCGGACCATCTGCTCGGCGTGACGCGGGTCGACGCCCATGCGCAGGTGGAGGTCGACGGACGTGTCGAACTTCGCCTGCGACGTTTCCTTCACGAGCTTCACGGCCTCGGCCGGGCTGTAGGTCTTGGTCCGGTCGATCTTCGTGGCAAGGCCGCGATAACGCTTCCCGCGCTTCTTGCCCTTGCCGGCTTTCTGCGCCTTTGCCTTGGCCGGTGCCGCGGCCTTCGGTTGCTCCTCGGTCTCCTGTGCCATGTCCGTTCCCCTTTCGACCCTACGGGTCTCCCACGTTGTCCGGCCGTGGTCGGCCTGGTGTTCGCGCTAGCCCGAGATCTCGACGCCCATGCTACGGGCGGTCCCCTCGACCATGCGCATGGCCGACTCGATGGTGTTCGCGTTGAGATCGGCCATCTTCGTCTCGGCGATCGAGCGGACCTTCGCCTTGGAGAGCGTGCCGACCTTGTTCTTGTTCGGCGTCGGTGAGCCCTTCTCGAGGCCGAGCTCCTTGCGGATGAGGTCGGCCGCCGGCGGGCTCTTCGTCACGAACGTGTACGAGCGGTCTTCGAAGATCGTCACCACGGCCGGGACGACGGTGCCGGTGAGCGGCGCGGTCCGCTCGTTGTACTCCTTGATGAA
>CAZMLV010000085.1:6010-7534 GCA_964567235.1 uncultured Chloroflexota bacterium
CCGGGACGACGGTGCCGGTGAGCGGCGCGGTCCGCTCGTTGTACTCCTTGATGAACTGGCCCATGTTGATGCCGTGCGGGCCGAGCGCGGTACCGACCGGCGGCGCCGCGGTCGCCTTGCCGGCCTGGATCTGAACTTTGACGATCGCTTTGACTTTCTTCGCCATGGCTACTTCACCAACTTTTCGATCTGGAGGAAGTCGAGCTCGACCGGCGTCTCACGGCCGAAGATCGACACGAGGACCTTTACCTTGTTCCGCTCGGGGTTCACCTCGTCGACCACCCCATGGAGGTCCGTGAACGGGCCGTCGGTGACGCGAACGGCCTCGCCCTTCGTGAACGCGACCTTGTACTTCGGGGCGTCGAGCTTGATCTGGCGCAGGATCGCCTTCACTTCCCCGTCTGAGAGCGGCGTCGGCGTGGTGCCCATGCCGACGAAGCTCGTGACGCCGGGCGTGTTGCGCACGACGTACCAGGAGTCGTCGCCCATGTTCATCTCGACGAGCACGTACCCGGGGTAGACCTTCCGCTCGACCGGGTGGCGCTTGCCGTTCTTGATCTCGATCTCTTCCTCGGTCGGCACCAGCACCTGGAAGATCTTGTCTCCCATGTCCATCGAGTGGATCCGGTGCTCGAGGTTCGTCTTCACCTTGTTCTCGTAACCCGAGTACGTGTGGATGACGTACCAACGGCGGTTGTCGTCCTTCTCGTCGGCGGCCTTCCCCGCCGCGGGCGGCGCCGCGACCGGCTCGGGCTCCGGTTCGGGCTCGGCCTGGACGACCGGCGGCTCCGCCTCGGCGACCGCGCCGGCCCGGCGGAACGCGGCCTTCGCCTCCTCGGGCGAGACGCCTTCGGGCTCCGGCTCGGCGGTGCCGAGGAACGCGCGCGCGGCCTCCGCCGCGGGCTCGTCCGAGAGCTTCGCCGCGTCGGGCTGCTGCTCGATCTGCGGCTCGGCCTCCGTCTGGGGCTCGGCTGCGTCGGTGGGCTCGTTCGTCTCGTCGGTCATCGCTGCTCCTTACTGGATCGGCGGCGCGGGTGTCGCGTCGGGGATGTTCAGCACGCCCTTGTCGATGATGAGGTGGAACAGGTTGTCGAAGGCGAAGATGTACGCGGAGATGACGACCGAGATCACGACGACGAGCAGGGTCAGTCGGATGACCTGCTCGCGGGTCGGCCAGGTGACCTTCCGCAGCTCGGACCACGACTCTTGCGCGAAGCGGACGATCCCGCCGGCCGGACGTGTCGCTGTCGCCACTACTCGCTTCCTTTCATTCGGTGTCTTGGCACGGCGGGAGAGACTCGAACTCTCAACCTACGGTTTTGGAGACCGTTGCTCTGCCAATTGAGCTACCGCCGTATGCCTATCGCGTCTCCCGGTGGGCCGTGTGCTTGCGGCACCGCGGGCAGAACTTCGATAGCTCGATACGGTCCGGATCGTTCTTCCGGTTCTTCGTGGTCGCATAGGTGCGCGACCGGCAGGTCGAGCACGCGAGCGTGATGATCGGGCGGTTGTCCTTCGGCATCT
>CAZMLV010000086.1:0-1300 GCA_964567235.1 uncultured Chloroflexota bacterium
CCGTACATCGTCAGGCCCATCGCCTCGAGCGCGCGGAACTCGTCCCACGTCGCCCACTTCGGCACGAGCATCGCGTTCGAGATGAGCACCCGCGGCGCCCACTCGTGCGTGCGGAACACCCCGACCGCCTTCCCGGATTGGACGAGGAGGGTCTCGTCGTCCTTCAGGCGCTTCAGCGTCGCGAGGATGGTGTCGAACGCCGGCCACGAGCGCGCGGCGCGCCCGGTGCCGCCGTAGACGATGAGCTCGTCGGGCCGCTCGGCGACGTCGGGATCGAGGTTGTTCTGGATCATCCGGAACGCCGCTTCCTGCGGCCACGCGAGCGCCGAGAGCGCCGAGCCACGCGGTGCGCGGACGATGCGGCTCGCGACGGCGCTCACGGCTGCGATCGTATCGCCGCCTGTACCCGTTCCGGCCGCATCGGCAGCTGGCGGACTCGCGCTCCGCATGCCGCGAACACCGCGTTCGCGATCGCCGCGGCGGTCGGCACCGCGCCGGGCTCTCCGACGCCCGTCGACGGCTGCGACGCGTCGCCGGCAACGAGGACGTCGATGCGCTCGGGCGCGTCGCGGAACGTCGCGATCGGGTAGGTGTCCCAGCTCGTCTTCGCGATCCGGCCGTCGCGGTGCCGGAGCTCCTCGAACATCGTCCAGCTCGCCGACTGCTGGATCCCGCCCTCGACCTGATTGCGGACGCCCTCGGGATTGATGACGAAGCCCGGATCGATGACCGCCCATACCGCGACGATCCGCAAGCGGCCGTCGTCGCTCACCTCGACGTCGGCGACCTGCGCGCAGGGCGTCCCGTGATAGACGGTGCAGGCGAGGCCGAGCCCTCGGCCGCGGATCGGCGCGCGGCCCCAGCCGCTCCGCGCGGCCACCGCCTCGATCGTCGATCTGAGCCGCTTGTCGTCGAGATGGCGCAGCCGGAACGCGACCGGATCCTGGCCCGCGGCGTGGGCGAGCTCGTCGATGAACGACTCGATCGCGAACACGTTCTCCGCCGCCGCGAGCGAGCGGAAGTTCGCCGTCCGGAGCGGCGTCGGCTCCATGTGGAGGACGACGTTCAGGTGCGGGATGCGGTACGGCGGGATCGCGTTGCGGCCCTGGCTGCCGCCCGCGCGCTCGGGATCGGGGTCGAACCAGCCGGCCGTGTGCACGTTGGCGGTGTGCTCGTCGTATTTCCAGGCCACGATCGTCCCCGCCGCGTCGAGCCCCCCGGAGACGATGAGCGTGACCTCCGGCCGGCTCGGTGAGTACGAGAACTCCTCTTCGCGCGTCCACTGCAGATGCACCGGCCG
>CAZMLV010000086.1:1400-7373 GCA_964567235.1 uncultured Chloroflexota bacterium
GCGGCGGCGCGCGCCTGCGCGGCGCGCTCGGCGACGACGCCGACGATGTCGCCATCGTGCACGACCGCGACGACGCCCGGCATCGAGCGGGCGGCGTTCGGATCGACGCCCGTGACCTTCGCGCCCCGGACCGGCGGCCGCACGATCGCGCCGTGGAGCATGCCGGGCAGGCGGACGTCGGCCGCATATGTCGCGCGACCGGTCACGATGTCCCGTGCTTCGACCCGCGGGCGCGGCCGGCCGATGTACCGCCGCCGCGCCTCCGGGAGGAATGTGACTGCGTCCGGGATCGCTCCGGCGAGCGGCTCACCGGCCACGAGCTCGCCATACGAGATGCGTGTCTCACCCGAGACGACCTGACCCTCGCTCGTGTCGAGCCGATCGGTGCCGACCCCGAGGCGCCGCGCCGCGCGCGCGAGGAGCTGCGCCCGTCCGAATGCCGCGGCGCGTCGGAGGACCGGCGCCTCCTGCTGCGTGGAGTGGCTGCCGAATGTGCCGAAGTCGTGGGGCACCTGGTCGGTGTCGCCCATGACGACCGTCACGCGATCCAGCGGCACGTCGAGCTCGTCGGCCACGATCTGCGCGAAGCCCGTGCGGATGCCCTGACCGAACTCGACCTTGCCCGAGAACGCGGTGACCGCGCCGTCGGGCGCGATCGCGACGCGCTGCTCGAGGCGCTCGGGCATCAGCCGGCCGCCCGCTGCACCGCGCGGATCGCCCGGCCGTACACGCCGCACCGGCACAGGTTGGTCGCAAGCGACTCGCGGATCTGATCCTCGGTCGGATGCGGCGTGCGCTCGAGCAGGGCCGCCGCCGAGATGACCATGCCGCTCGTGCAGTAGCCGCACTGCATCGCGTCCTCGGCGATGAACGCGTCCTGCACCGGGCGCAGTGCGTCGGGTGAGGCAAGCCCCTCGACGGTGGTGATCTCCATGCGCGCCGCCTGCGCCGCGGTGAGCACGCACGACGCGACAGCACGCCCGTCGCCGATGACAAAACACGCGCCGCACCGCCCGATGCCGCAGCCGTACCGCGTGCCGGTGAGGCCGAGATCGTCGCGAAGCACGGAGAGCAGCGTCGCGGTCGGCGTCACCTCGACGGAGTGCGTCGTTCCATTGATGCGGAGCTCGATCGGCATCGATCGGATGCTACCGCCGTCCCTACACTCAGTCCCGTGACCGACGCGTTCATCTGCGCATATGTGCGCACCCCGTTCGGCCGCTACGGCGGCGTGCTCGCGGGCCTGCGACCCGATGCGATGGCCGCGCACGTCATGCGGTCGATCGTCGACCGGAGCGGCATCGACCCCGCCGGCATCGACGACGTGATCCTTGGGAACGCCAATGGCGCCGGCGAGGACAACCGCAACGTCGCGCGGATGGCCACCCTGCTCGCGGGCTTCCCGGTCGAGGTCCCCGCGCAGTCGGTGAATCGCCTGTGCGGCTCGAGCCTCCAGGCCCTCAACAGCGCGGCCGAGGCGATCTGGAGCGGGCAGGGCGACCTGTTCATCGCCGGCGGCGTCGAGAGCATGACCCGCGCGCCGATCGTCACGCTGAAGCCCGATGTCGCGTACCCGCGCGGAGCACCCGAATCCGCCGACAGCACGCTCGGGTGGCGGTTCGCGCATCCGCAGCTCGTGGCCGACGGCCATACCGTCACGCTGGGCCAGACCGCGGAGAACGTCGCCGAGCGGCGGAAGGTATCGCGCGCCGATCAGGACTGCCTCGCGCTCCTCAGCCAGCAGAAGGCCGAGCGCGCGATGCAGAACGGCGTGCTGGCCGAAGAGATCGTCGCGACGCCGGTGCCGCAGCCGCATGGCGCGACCGTCCTCGTCGACCGCGACGAGCATCCGCGCGCGGGTAGCACGCTCGAGGCGCTCGCGAAGCTCAAGCCTGCCTTCGCCGAGCATGGGAGCGTCACCGCGGGGAACAGCTCGGGGATCAACGACGGCGCGTCGGCGCTCATCGTCGCCTCGGGCGAGCGCGCCAGGACCCTCGGCCTCCGGCCGATCGCGCGGATCGTGAGCACAGGCGCGGCGGGCGTCCGGCCCGACGAGATGGGCCTCGGGCCGATCCCGGCGTCGCGCAAGGCGCTCTGGCGGGCGAGGCTCGACCTGAAGGACATGGCGATCGTCGAGCTGAACGAGGCGTTCGCCAGCCAGGTGATCGCGTGCTGCGTCGAGCTCGGCATCGATTGGCGCGACCTGCAGCGGCTGAACCCGAACGGCGGCGCGATCGCGATCGGGCATCCGCTCGGTGCGAGCGGCGCGCGCCTCGCGGGTACGGCCGCGCTGCAGCTACGCCGGACGAACGCGCGCTACGCGCTCGCGACGATGTGCATCGGCGTGGGTCAGGGGATCGCGACGGTCTTGGAGCGCGCCGGGGACTGACGGGCGCGCGAGGCGGTCAGCCGGCGGAACGCCACGATCGCGAGCACCGCGGCGGTCAGCCACGCGAGCGCGCCGAGCAGCGGCTGCGCGAAGTCCGTCCCCGCGAGCAGGCCGTGCGCGAACGCCCCGACGAACGCGACGTAGGACAGCCGGTGGATCGCGAGCCAGCCCTGCTGGGTGAGCCTCGAGCGGAGCCACGTGGCGATGAGCACGACCGCGATGAGCTGCAGGCTGATCGTGCCGAGGCCGATGGCGACTGAGCCGTATGAAACGAGGAACGGGATGAACAGGTCGATGACCCCGACCTTCGCGTACGGATCGAGCATGAGCGTGATCACGTGGACGGCAACGAGCGGCAGCCAGAGGATGCTCGTCAGGTCGTGCACCGCCCGCACGCCGCGGTTGTGCGAGAGCCAGGCCAGCGCACCCGACCGCAGGGCCATGCCCGAGAGGATCGACAGGACCAGCGCGACGAGCGCGGCGGTACCCGTGGAGCGAGCGATGATCCAGATCTGGTCGGTGGTCACGGGTCCCTAGCTGTGGTGCGTGGTGGTGACGGCCCGGGTGGTCGTGGTCGAGACGCCGGTCGTGAGCCGCAGCCGGCCGGTGGTGGACGTCGTGGTCGTCCGTGCCGGAGCGGCCGTCGCCGCGGCAGCCGCGGGCTGGAGTGGCGCGCTCTGGTTGTGCAGGTGGTCTCCGGCGTAGATGGTCATGCCGGCCAGGCTGAGCATCGTGACGCCGGCGGCGAGCGCCCGAATGGCGTTCACGGAGCTCACGAGCGGGGACCGTTTGGGCTGCTTCACGACGACCAGTGCACCACCCGCCGGCGATAGGCGCATGAATTCGGACTAAGAACGCCTACTCGAGCTCCCCGGAGGTGTGGCGAACGGCCGTCGCGAGCAGGTCTCGGGTGATGACGTCGCGCATCGTGGAAATGTCGGGGCCGAGCGGCCGGTCGGCCGTCAGGGTCGGCACGTGCTCGCGGATGACGCGCCGGGCGGCCTCCAGGGCGGCCGAGCTCGTCATGCGGAGCAGGTCGAGGCCCTGGGCCGCGCAGAGTCCCTCGATCGCGAGCACGTTGCGGGTGTTCGCCACGACGGCCGAGAGCTTGTGCGCGGCGTGAACGCCCATGCTGACGTGGTCCTCCATGTCGGCCGACGTGGGGATCGATTCGACCGAGGCCGGCATCGCGCGCAGCCGGTTCTCCGCGACGAGGGCCGCGGCGGTGTACTGCGCGACCATGAACCCTGAATGCCGTCCGGCATCGGGTGAGAGGAACGCCGGCAGGCCGCTCGTGTGGCCATTGGTCATGCGATCGATGCGGCTCTCGCTGATGTCCGCGAGCTCGGCCACCGCGATGGTCGCGAGGTCGAGCGCGATCGCGACCGGTTGCCCGTGGAAGTTCCCGCCGCTGACGATCCGCTTCTCCTCGGCGAAGACAAGCGGGTTGTCGGTGACGCTGTTGACCTCGACCTCGAGGACCCGGCGGGTGTAGGCGAGCGCGGCGCGCGACGCGCCGTGGACCTGCGGCATGCATCGGATCGAATAGGGATCCTGCACCCGCGGATCGCCGACCTTGTGCGACGCGATGATCGGGCTGCCGTGGACCAGCCGGCGGAGGTTGGCCGCGACGATCTCCTGGCCCGGGTGCGGCCGCTCGGCGTTCAGCGAGGCGTCCCACGCGGCGTCGGTCGCACGCAGCGCCTCGGCCGACAGGGCGCCCAGGATGTCGGCGGAGGTGCAGAGCACCTCGGCGTCGTGCAGCGCGAGGCAGCCGATCGCGGTCATCACCTGGGTGCCGTTGATGAGCGCGAGCGCCTCCTTCGGCGCGAGCTCGAGCGGGCGGAGGTCCGCGCGCTTCAGCGCCTCGGCGCCGCTCAACGCCTTTCCCTCGAACGTCGCCTGGCCCTCGCCGACGAGCACGAGCGCGGCATGCGCGAGCGGTGCGAGGTCACCGGACGCGCCGACGCTCCCGTGCATCGGGATCACCGGGTGCACGCCGCGGTTCAGCAGGTCGAGGAGGAGGTCGATCGTCTCCGGGCGCACACCGGAGCGTCCGCAGGCGAGCGTGTTCGCGCGCAGCAACAGCACCGCGCGGGTCACGTCCTGTGGCAGGGGATCGCCGACGCCCGCGGCATGGCTGCGCAGGAGATTGAGCTGCAGCTTCGCGAGATCGGCGCGCGGGATCCGGACCTGCGAGAGGTCACCGAAGCCGGTGTTGATGCCATAGACGGCCGTGTCTCCGTCGGCCGAATCGGCGACGAGCTTCGCAGCCGCTCGCACGAGCTGCTCGGAAGCGCGGTCGAGCGCCACGGGCGTCCCGCGCCGGGACACGCTGACGACGTCGGCGATGGTGAGGCTGTTGCCGTCGATGCGGAGCGTCGCCATCAGCGCTCCCCGTCGATGTTGTCGCGGTACCAGGACGCGAGCTCGACGTAGTGCTCGGCGGCGTTCACCGTCCAGCGCTCATCTTCGGGCCGTGCCTCGCGGACGAGGGTCGCGGGCACGCCGACGACGAGCGAGCGCGGCGGTACGGTCATCTTGGCGGTCACGACCGCCCCGGCCCCGACGATCGAGCCGGTCCCGATGACGCAGCCGCCGACGAGCACCGAAGCCTGGCCGATGAGGACGTTGCTCTCGATCACGCTCGAGTGGACGAGCGCGTTGTGTCCGATCGTCACGTCCTCGCCAACGAGCGTCGGCTCGTGCTCGTCGGTGTGGATGGTCGAGTTGTCCTGCACGTTCGAGCGCGCCCCGATCTCGATGCGGTCCATGTCAGCCCGCAACACCGTCCCGAACCACACGGACGCGTGCTCGTGCAGCGTCACATCGCCGATGAGGACCGCCGTCGGTGCCACGAACGCCGTCGGGTGCACGCGCGGTGACCGTCCCTTGAATGCGTAAAGCGGCACGGCTCGTACGATATTCGCGTGATCATCATCATGCGGAAGGGCGCGACGAAAGAGCAGAACGACCACATCGTCGATCGGCTCCGCGAACGTGGATATGGAGCGAACCTGTCGGGCAGCGAGGTCAGCGTCATTGGCGCGATCGGCGTGCTCGACGATGACAAGGCCCGGCTCGCCGAACAGCTGCAATCCCTGCCGGCCGTCGATCGGGTCGTCCCGGTCCTCAAGCGCTTCAAGCTCGCGTCGCGCGAATTCCATCCCGATCCGACGGTCGTGACGGTCGATGACCTCGCGATCGGCGCCGGTACCGTGGTCGTCATGGCCGGGCCGTGCTCCGTCGAGAGCGAGGAACAGCTCCTGTCGACGGCCCACGCGGTGAAAGCGGCGGGCGCGAACATCCTCCGCGGCGGCGCGTTCAAGCCGCGGACCTCGCCGTACGACTTCCAGGGCCTCGGGAAGGAGGGGCTCGAGCTCCTGGCTCGCGCGAAGCGCGAGACCGGGATGCCCATCGTGTCCGAGGTGCTCGACCCGCACGACGTCGCGCTCTGCGCGACGTACGTCGACATCCTGCAGATCGGCGCGCGCAACATGCAGAACTACGCACTGCTCCGTGAGGTCGGCCGGTCAGGTCATCCGGTGCTCCTGAAGCGCGGAGGGATGTACCCGACGATCGAG
>CAZMLV010000087.1:0-1192 GCA_964567235.1 uncultured Chloroflexota bacterium
AGGCCGAGCCGCTTCAGCTCGACGGCGATGGCGTCGAGCGCGCGCCACTCGTGATACGGCGCGGTCGGCGGCGACGCGACGCGCTGGAGCGTCGCGACGACTTCGCGAGGGTCCACTGAACGGAGCACCGATCGCGAGGATATCGTCCGGAGCGCGTGCTCCGTCTCTACGACACTCGCCGTCGCGCGATCGCTCCGGTCCGCGCGCGCGGTCGCGATATCACGATGTACGTGTGCGGCGTCACGCCCTACGACACCACCCATCTCGGCCACGCGCGGACCTTCCTCACCTTCGACGTGATCGCGCGGCTTCTCGAGGCCACCGGGCACCCGGTCCGCTACGTCCAGAACGTCACCGACATCGACGAATCGATCCTCCAGCGGGCGGCGCGGGACGACGTCGGCTGGCGTGACCTCGGGAGGCGTGAGGAGCGCGCCTACCTTGCCGACATGCGCCAGCTCCGGTGGCGCAAGCCCGACGTGCTCTGCCACGCCACCCAGGAGCTGCTGGCGATGCTCGCGCTCATCGGGACGCTCGAGCGCCGCGCGGCCGCGTACGTGCTTCCACGCGGCGTGTATTTCCCGGTCAGCGCCGACCCGCGCTACGGCGAGCTCTCGCGGCTCTCCGCCGCGTCGATGAAACGCATCCTCGCCGGGCAGGACGACGCGAAGCTCGAGGACCCCGGCCGCCGGGATCCGCGCGACTTCGCCCTGTGGCGCTTCGTGGACGACGGACCGACCTGGCCGAGCCCGTGGGGCCCCGGCCGCCCGGGCTGGCACCTCGAATGTTCGGCGATGATCCGGCATCACCTCGGTGACCGGATCGACCTGCACGGCGGCGGCTCAGACCTCATCTATCCGCATCACGAGAACGAGATCGCTCAATCCGAGACCGCGACGCGGAAGCGGCCGTTCGCCACGACGTGGGCGCATGTCGCGCCGATGCAGCTCGGCGGCAAGAAGATGTCGAAGTCCGACGGCAACATGGTCTTCGTGCGCGACGCCCTGAAGACCACCGATCCGCGCGCGCTCCGGCTCTATCTCCTCGATCGTCACTACCGGAAGCCCTTCGACCACGATGAGGCGCTGCTCGATCGCGCGCGCCTGCGTCAGAGGGCCCTGGCGGAGGCGTTCGGCCGCGGGCGGGTCGGCCCGATCGGCCGCGATCGCGACAGCCGCGCGGCCCTCGCCGC
>CAZMLV010000087.1:1292-3738 GCA_964567235.1 uncultured Chloroflexota bacterium
GGCGGGATGTGCGCGAGCATCGAGCCCGCGTCGATGTACACGGCGTGGCCGCCGGCCGGCTTCACGATCGGCACGCCGGCGCGCTCGATCGCGTCGGCGAGGTACTCGGTCGAGCGGATGCGGTAGCGGAGGTAGTCCGGCTCGACGCACTCCTTCAATCCCTGCGCGATCGCCTCGAGGTCTCGTCCGGCGAGCCCGCCGTAGGTCGGGAAGCCCTCGGTGAGGATGAGGAGATTCCGGCAGCGCTCGGCGAGCGCGTCGTCGTTCATCGCGAGCCAGCCGCCGATGTTGCCCATCGGATCCTTCTTCGCGCTCATGGTCATGCCGTCCGCGAGCGCGGCCATCTCGCGGACGATGTCGGGCACGTCCTTGTCGGCGTAGCCCTTCTCGCGGGTCTTGATGAACCAGGCGTTCTCCGCGAACCGGCAGGCGTCGAGGAACAGCGGCACGTGATGGCGGTCGCAGATCTTCCGGACGCCGCGCAGGTTCTCGAGCGACACCGGCTGCCCGCCTCCCGAGTTGTTCGTGATCGTGACCATCACGACCGGAACGTCCTTCGTCCGCGCCTTGAGCAGCGTGTCGAGCGCCTCGAGGTCCATGTTCCCCTTGAACGGGTGCACCAGGCCCGGCTGGCGGCCTTCCGGAATGACGAAGTCGACTGCGTCCGCGCCCGTCGCCTCGACGTTCGCGCGCGTCGTGTCGAAGTGGGTGTTGTTCGGGACGACCTTGCCGGGCCCAGCGATCGCCGAGAACAGGATCCGCTCCGCCGCTCGTCCCTGATGCGTGGGGATCACGTGCTTGAACGGGAAGAGCTCCTGGACCGCCGCGAGGAAGCGGAACCACGATGGCGATCCGGCATAGCTCTCGTCACCGTGCTGGATCGCGGCCCACTGGTCGCGCGACATCGCGCCGGTCCCCGAATCGGTCAGGAAGTCGATGAGGACGTCCTCGGCGCGCAGGTTGAACAGGTTGTAGCCGGCCTCGCGGATCTTCTCGCGGCGTTCCGCCTCCGTCGTCAGCCGAAGCGGCTCGACCGAGTGGATCCGGAACGGCTCGATGATCGTCTTGAAGGTTGGCGACACGGTCGGAGCATACGGGCGCGGGTCTTACGTCCCGGCGGCGAACTCCGGTCGCGGGTCGAGGGCGCCCGTGCCGTTCTCGAGGATCGTCTTGATGCGTCCGATCATCTGACCACCATTGCTCGCCATGCGCCGCGCGAACAGCGGGCCGAGCAGTCGTAGGAACCCCGAGAGCCCGACCTCGACGGTCACGGCAAGATCGGTCTGCGTCGTTCCGGCCGGACGCGTCTCGAACGCGATCGCGAACTGGAACGGGCCCGGATCCGTGTGCTTCCAGGCGATGCGCCGGTCCGTCTGGTAAGCGATGCACAGGAGATGCGTGTCGCGACGCTTCCCGTCGTCGACTCGGCGCATGGTCGCGGTCGTGCCGAGCCGGATCGGACGCGGCGTTACCTCCACCCAATCGATGACCTCCCGCTCGTAGCGGGGATTGTTCTCCGGCACGTTCGGCCCGATGAACTCGAAGACCGCCGCGACCGGCCGCTGGATGCGCTGGACTTTGACGTAACGGGGCATGGCTCACTTCTCCTTCGCGACCGCCGTCGCGGCTTTCATTCACTAGAGTAGACTCTAGTGCCACATACAGTAGGCTACACGGTCGATGGCCGCCGTCAAGCCCCCCAGGACGCGACGCGCCGCGTCCGCCGGGACCCGTCGCACCCGCGCCGATGCCACGCGGCGGCGGATGGTCGAGGCCGCCGCCAAGCTGTTCGCCAAACGCGGCTATGCCGCGACGACGATGGCCGCCATCGCGCAGGAAGCCGCGGTGGCCGTGCAGACCGTGTACTTCACATTCCACTCGAAGACCGAGCTGCTGAGCGCGGTCGCCGACCTCGCGATCACCGGCGGTGCGGCCGACGAGCCGGAGCGGCTCGCGTGGACGCAGGCCGCGCTCTCTGAGCCCGACCGGGCGCGCCGGATCGCGATCGTGGTCGATTCGACCGCGCAGATCGCGCCTCGGATGCTGCCGATCATCGATGCGTGGCGGGCCGCCATGGCGGTCGATCCCGTGGCAGCGGCGGTGTACCGCGATCGGCTCCTGTCGCGGCGCGGCTTCCTGCGCCGGGTGATCGACGTGACCGCGCGACGCGGTGAGCTTCGCGCGGACCTGGATCCCGAGCGCGCGACGGACATCTTCTTCGCGCTCACGACGCCCGAGAGCTATGCGACCCTCACCCAGCTCCTTGGCTGGAGCGAGCCGGAATGGCGCGCCTGGACGAGCCGCGCGCTCGAGCGTGAACTGCTCGATACACCGAAGCGTCGGGGCGGATAATCAGGTCACTCGCGGCCCGGTCGCCTAGCGGTCTAGGGCGCTTCCCTTTCAAGGAAGAGGTCATGGGTTCGAATCCCATCCGGGCTACAGAGCC
>CAZMLV010000087.1:3838-7305 GCA_964567235.1 uncultured Chloroflexota bacterium
AGCCCGTCGACGCGCTCGAGGTTCTGGTCCTGGTCGACAACGTCAGTGACGCGCTGCTTGCCAATGGCGACGTCGCCCGGCGGCCGCCGTTCTCACTCAACCCAGAGAGCGACCAGCTCCTGGCCGAGCACGGCTACTCGCTCCTCTTGACCGTCGAACGCGGCGGGAGCCGCCACTCGATCCTGTACGACGCCGGTTTCACCCGCCGCACCGCGCTGCACAACCTGGACGTGCTCGGGGTCAGGGTCAACGAGCTGCGAGCCATCGCCCTCTCGCACGGCCACGCCGACCACCATGGCGGCCTTGCGGGGTTGGTGAACAGGGTCGGCCGGCGAGGGCTCCCATTGGTGTTGCATCCGGACGCCTGGCTGGATCGAAAGCTCGTCTTCCCGGACGGACACGAGATCCCCGCGCCCCCGCCAAGCCACACGGACCTCGCGCGTGAGGGGGTCGAGGTCATCGAGGAGCGGGGCCCGACTCTGCTGGTCGACGGCTGCGTACTCGTCACCGGCCAGGTCGACCGGACGACCGACTTCGAAACCGGGTTCCCGATCCAGTACCGACGGAGAGGTCACGACTGGGAGCCCGACTACATGGTCTGGGACGATCAGGGCGTGATCGTCCAGGTCGCCGGTAAGGGACTCGTCGTCATGTCGAGCTGCAGCCACTCCGGCGTGATCAATGTGCTTCGGAATGCCCGCCGCCTGACCGGAGTGGACAAGCTGCATGCGTTCATCGGCGGCTGCCATCTGTCGGGAGCGATCATGGAGCCGGTCATCGCTCGCACGATGGAAGAGATGAGCGCGTTGAGCTTCGACTACATCGCGCCCGGCCATTGCACGGGCTGGAAAGCCAGTCACGAGCTGGCCCGCCGGTTTCCGAGCGCATTCATCCAGAGCAGCGTCGGCACCACGCTCCGCTTCTGATGGCGTCAGCGCCACGGGCTGAGCACCGGGTTACCGGATCAGGCGATAGTCGACGAGCAGCGAGCCGGTCGGCGAGACCGCGCTTCGCATCGATCCGAGCCGGAGCGATGGCACGCCGTCGAAGAGTCGTCGTCCGCGACCGGCGATCGTCGGCGCGATCACCAGCTTGAGCTCGTCGACCATGTCGGCGGCGAGCAGCGCCTGCGCGACCGAGATGCTTGCGTGGACGCCGACGTCGCCTCCGCGCTGCTGCTTGAGATCCCGAACGAAGTCGACCAGGCCGCCGTCGATCGCGCTCGCATTGGCCCAACCTCGGTCAAGGGGCGTCGATGTCGCGACATGTTTCGTGACCCCATTGATGAATGTCGCGAATGGCTGGATCTGGCTGTTCGGCCAGAACGCTGCCCACTCGGTGTAGCTACGGCGGCCGAGAATGACCGCGTCCTGTGTCGCGATCACGGCCGCAAGGTTCGCCTCCATCGCGTCGTCCCAGTCGGTGAAGAAGCGATCGGGGTCCTCGGCCACCCCGTCGAGGGACAACAGCTCGTACACGACGATCTTCCGCACGCCTGCACCTCCGACGGGTCCCGATGCACGTGGCCTTGCTAGGCTCCGCGCGAATGTGACCAACAGAACGTATACGTTCCTGATCGCACTGATCGGCGTGGTCTGCGGCTACGTCATCATCCGTTCGGTCCTCTTCGCCGATGCACTGACCGTGCGGAACGACCTTGTGCAAGGGTTCTTCGTCGGCGCCGGGCTGGGGGTCGTCGCGGTCGAGATCCTCGCGCGGACCAAGGCCATGAGGATCAACGGCTGGGTCACCCTCCTCGGATGCGGCCTACCCGGCAATGGCATCTTCACCCGGGCCGCGTGCGCCCGCGTCTTTTTCGGCCCGGTGAACGTGCCGCAGGAGGCGATGTACTGGAAGACGGAGGTTGACGGCGCCGGTCGCACGCTCTCCGGAGCGCACGACTACATCCTGCACTTTCCGCCAGGCGGTCTTCCGCCCAACGACGCGTTCTGGTCGCTGACCATGGCTGATCCGAAACAACGCTTCGTGCCAAATCCCATCGATCGGTACAGCGTCGGCGACCGGTCCGGCCTCGCGCCAGATCCCGACGGCTCCGTCGACATCTACCTGCAGAACGCCGCTCCGGCAGGCCATGAGGCCAACTGGCTGCCCGCGCCGACGGGCAGATTCGTGCTGTGGCTGCGCGTGTACATGCCCGGCGCGGCAATTCTCCGTGGCGAGTACCCGGTGCCGCCGGTCGTTGAAGCCAGGCCAAGTCGATGACGGGGTTCCAGCACCTGCTTCTGTTCGGGTCCGTCGCGGTCGCGGCATGCTTCGCCGCCATCTACACGTGGCCGCGCGTCATGCTGTCCGTGTACAAGCGGGCGATCCTCGTGAAAGGGTTCGGCGAGGGTCCCGTTCCGGTCAATACGCTCTATACGGAGCCCCAAGCGGTGTTCGCAGATCCGCTCCGTGCGGCGCCCACGTCGGGCTCGAACTTGATCACCACCGGCACGAACCGTGACACGCTCCTCATGGTCGGCTGGCTGGATCTCAGACCCGGGCCGCAGGTCCTCCACGTACCGGACATGGGTGGTCGCTACTACAGCGTCCAGCTCACCGATCCGTCGACCAACACGAACTTTGCCTACGTCGGCAAACGCGTCACCGGGACCGAGGCCGGCGACTACGTCATCAGCGGTCCGGGCTGGACCGGATCCGTACCGCAGGGCATGACACGCATCTTGTCGCCGAACAATTCGGTCCTGATCCTTGGCCGCACCCTCGTCGAGAGCGACACGGACGTTTCAGCCGCGTATGCGCTGTCCAAGCAGATCCATCTGACACCGCTCGGAGGCTGATCACATGGCGGGGCGTCTTCGGGTGCTCGTCGAACAGCCCACCAGGGGCAAGCGGTGGGTCGCCGTCGCTGCGGACTGGCCGGGTCTCGAACGAGGCGGCAAGACGGAGGCTGAGGCAGTCGAGAAGCTCGCGCGCTACGTCCCGCGATACCTCCCGGTCGCGAAGCGCGTCCGGCTTGGCTCCGAGCTCGCGACCCAGACCGACCCCGTCATCATCGGCCGGTACAAGGGTGTCGGATCGACCGACTTCTGGGGCATCTCGTTCGCGCCCTCGCCGCTCGACCGCGAGCCGTTCGACGGGCCGCTCTTCGAGCGCAAGGTGCGGCTGCTACGCGCGGCGTGGGCCGAGTTCGACGAGACGGCCGCCCGCGTCTCGGCGGAGCTCCGCCCTGGTGTCCGTGGCGGCGGCCGCTCTCGCGACCTGATCGTTCGGCACGTCATGGTGACCGAGGGTGGCGACTTCTCGAGGCGCGTCAAGGCCGAATCCAAGTTCGAGGACCTGCTGACGCCGGGCCGAGTCGCCCGTCACCGTGATCGCTTCGTCGAGGCGATGCGCGCGTGGTACGCGGAGGGCAAGCCGCTCGGCAACTGGACCATCCCGTACCTGCTCCGCCACACCGCGTACCACGTGCTCGACCACGCGTGGGAGATGCAGGACCGGGACCT
>CAZMLV010000088.1:0-1229 GCA_964567235.1 uncultured Chloroflexota bacterium
GCCGCGGCACTGGGGCAACGAGACCCAGCGGATGTTCCGGCTGTACGCGGCGCAAGCGGCCATCGCGACCTCGAACGCGCGGCTGCTCGGCGAGAGCCGGCGCCTGGCGAGCGACGACCCGCTCACCGGCCTGACCAACCGGCGCGTCCTCGTGGAGCGGCTCGAGGCCGAAACGGCCGAGGCGCGCCGGCACGGCGACGCGTTCTGCGTGATCCTGTGCGACGTCGACGGCCTGAAGGCGGTCAACGACACCGCGGGCCACCTCGTTGGCGATTCGGTGCTCCGTTCCGTCGCGAAGACCCTGCGTACGACCGCACGCACGGAGGATGTCGTCGCGCGCTTCGGTGGGGACGAGTTCGTGCTGCTCCTCCCGCGCACCGCCCTCGATCAGGCCCGCTCGCTGGTCATGCGGCTGACCCACGAGCTCCCGGAGCAGACCTACATGTGGGCGGGCATGCCGCATTCGCTGCCACGGGTGTCATTCGGGATCGCCGCCTTCCCCGAGGACGGCCTGCTCACCGACCAGCTCATCGCGAAAGCGGACGAGCGGATGTATGTGGACAAGGCCCGCGCACGGGGTCGGCTCGGCTAAAGTCTTCCCACCAGCTGAGGGAGGATCGCGTTCGATGCCCGCTACGACCAAGTGTCCCGAGTGCGACGCGGATGTGGCCGTGGGCGCCGACGCCGTAAAGGGCGAGATCGTCTCGTGCCCGGACTGCGGCGCGGAGCTCGAAGTGACCGCGACCGCACCGGTGGCGCTCGCGCTCGCGCCGGAGGCCGAAGAAGACTGGGGTGAGTAAGTCGACCGTCGGCGTGCTCCTCTCGCGCGTGCGCGTCGAGGAGAAGCTCCTGCTGGAGGAGCTCGAGCGCCGCGGCGTCGCGACGAAGATCATCGATGACCGCGAGCTCGTCCTCGCGCTCGAGCGCAAGCCGGAGCTCGGGGTCGACGTCGTCCTCGAGCGCTGCATCCAGCATTCGCGCGCGCTGTACGCGCTCTCGGTGCTGGAGACGTGGGGTATCCCGACGGTGAACACGTTCGAGGTCGCCGACGTGTGTGGCAACAAGCTGCTCACGACGATGCGGCTCATCCGCGACGGCGTACCGTCGCCGCGGACTCGCCTCGCGTTCACGCCGGAGTCGGCGCTGGCCGCGGTCGAGGAGCTCGGCTACCCCGCCGTCCTGAAGCCGCTCGTCGGCTCCTGGGGCCGGCTCATCTCGCGGGTGAACGA
>CAZMLV010000088.1:1329-7219 GCA_964567235.1 uncultured Chloroflexota bacterium
CCGTCCTGAAGCCGCTCGTCGGCTCCTGGGGCCGGCTCATCTCGCGGGTGAACGACCGCGACGCCGCCGAGTCGATCCTCGAACACAAGGATGTCCTCGGCACCTACATCCACTCCATCTATTACATCCAGGAGTACGTCCCGAAGCCGGGCCGTGACATCCGCGCGTTCGTCGTCGGCGACGAGACGATCGGCGCGATCTACCGCTATTCCGAGCACTGGATCACGAACACCGCGCGCGGTGGCAAGGCGACGAAGTGCGAGGTCACGCCCGAGCTCAACGACCTCTGCGTGCGCGCCGCGCGGGCCGTGGGCGGCGGGGTCGTCGCCATCGACGTGCTCGAGGCGCCCGAAGGGCTCGTGGTGAACGAGGTGAACTACACGATGGAGTTCCGCAACTCCATCGACACGACCGGCGTGAACATCCCCGGCCGCGTCGTCGACTACGCGCTCGGCGTCGCGAAGCAGGCCTGATGAAGGTCGGCGTCATCGGCGCCGGCGGGTACGCCGGTGGCGAGCTGTTGCGGCTGCTCAGCGGGCACCCCGCGGTGGGGGAGATCGTCGCGGGCAGCGAGTCGCTCGCGGGGAAGCCGGTCACGACCGCGCACCCGAACCTCCGCAAGCGCACCTCCCTCGACTTCGTGCGCTACGACGACGTCACCGGCTGCGACGTCGTGTTCCTCTCGCTGCCGAACGGCGCGCACCGCCTGACCGAGTTCCGGTCCCGTGGCACGCTCGTCGTCGACCTGTCGTCCGATCACCGGCTGCGCGACGCGTCGGTCTACCGCTCGTGGTACGAGGCCGACCATCCGCACCCGGAGCTGCTCGGCACGGCGGTCTACGGGATCCCGGAGCTGCACCGCGACGAGATCCGGACCGCGAAGCTCCTGACCGGCGCAGGCTGCAACGCGACGGCGACGCTCCTCGCCCTCCTGCCGCTGGCGCGCGCCGGGTTCATCGATCCATCGCGCCCGATCGTCGTCGAGTGCAAGGTCGGCTCGAGCGAGGGCGGCCGCGAGCCGGGCGAGGACTCACACCATCCGGAGCGCGCCGGCGTCGTCCGCTCGTTCAAGCCGGTCGGCCACCGGCACACCGCGGAGGTCGAGCAGGAGCTCGGCGTCCGCGTTCAGCTGTCCGTCACCGCGGTCGAGCTCGTTCGCGGGGTACTGGCCACCGCGCACGTGCCGGTGAAGGGCGGCGTCGACGACAAGGCCTGCTGGCGCGCGTACCGCGAGTCGTACGCCAACGAGCCGTTCGTCCGGGTCGTGAAGGAGCGCACCGGCATCTTCCGCTACCCGGAGCCGAGGCTCCTGGCCGGCTCGAACTTCGCGGATGTCGGGTTCGCCGCTGATCCACGCGGCGAGCGCGTCGTCGCGCTCTGCGCCATCGACAACCTGATGAAGGGGGCCGCAGGCAATGGCGTTCAGGCGATGAACGTGGCGTGCGGCTTCCCCGAGACGGCCGGCCTCGAGTTCCCCGGACTGCATCCGTGACCCTGCGGGCGGTCATCAAAGCCGGTGGCTCGGCGGGCGTCGACCGCGACAGCGTGGCCGACCTCGTCGCGGACGTCGCCCGCTCGGACGAGATCGTCCTCGTGCACGGCGCGTCGGCCGAGACCGACAAGCTGCAGGCCGCGTTCGGGCATCCCGTCGAGACGATCACCTCGCCGTCCGGCCATCAGAGCCGACGCACCGACCGCCGCACGCTCGAGCTGTTCGCGATGGCCGCGCTCGGGATCGAGAACTTCCTCTACGTCGAGAAGCTCCAGGCCCGCGGCGTAGACGCGGTCGGCCTGTCGGGCCTCTCGGGCCGGCTCCTCGTCGCGGAGCGCAAAGCTGTCCGGTCGGTGAAGGACGGCAAGACCGTGATCCTCCGCGACGACTACACCGGCACGGTGAAGGCCGTGAACGTGCCGCTGCTCCGGCAGCTGATGGGGCCGAGCCGGGTCCCGGTCGTCGCGCCGCTCGCGCTCTCGACCGAGAACGAGGCCGTGAACGTGGACGGGGATCGGGTCGCCGCCCGCATCGCGGTCGCGGTCGAGGCTGATGCGCTCCTCATCCTCACGAATGTGCCCGGCCTGCTGCGCAACGTCGCCGATCCCGACTCGCTCGTGCCCGAGACGACGCTGGCCGAGGCCGAGGTCCTGGCCCAGGGCCGGATGAAGAAGAAGATCCTCGCCGCGCGTGAGGCGATCGAGGGTGGCGTCGGCGAGGTGATCATCCGAAGCGCCGCGGGCGACCCGCGCGTGCGCACGGTCATCCATGGCTGAGGTGATCCCTCGCGAGCTCGCGCACACCTCGGGCCTCTATCAGAAGCGCGACCTCGCGCTCGTGCGAGGTGACGGCGCGCTCGTGTGGGACGAGGCTGGCCACGAGTTCATCGACTGCGTCGGCGGCCAGGGCTCCGGCAACCTTGGGCACGCGAACGTGGCGGTCGCGGACGCGCTCGCGGCGCAGGCCCGCACGCTGTCGTTCTGCACCGAGCTCTTCTACAACGACCGCCGCGCCGAGCTGTACGACCGGCTCGCGCGGATCCTTCCTCGTTCGCTCGACCGCATCTTTCTCTGCAACAGCGGCACCGAGGCCGTCGAGGGCGCCCTCAAGTTCGCGCGCCTCGCGACCAAGCGCACGAAGGTCGTCGCGACGATGCGCGGCTTCCACGGCAAGACCATGGGCGCGCTCTCCGCGACCTGGGGCCCCGAGTACCGCGAGCTCTTCGGCCCGTTGCTCGAGGGGTTCAGCCACATCCCGTTCAACAAGGTCGAGGCCCTCGACGCGGCGATCACAACCGAGACCTCGGCATTCATCGTCGAGCTCGTGCAGGGCGAGGGCGGGGTGCGCCCGGCGACCCGCGAGTTCGTGGCCGAGGCCGCGCGCCTGTGCCGCGATCGCGGCGTGCTCCTCGTCGTCGACGAGGTGCAGACGGGCTTCGGCCGCACGGGGACGATGTTCGCGATCGAGCAGTTCGGGATCGTGCCGGACGTGCTCTGTCTCGCGAAGTCGATCGCCGGCGGCATCCCGATGGGCGCGATCGCGTTCTCCCGTGTCCTCGGCGAGCTTCCGAAGCGCTCGCACTCCACGACCTTCGGCGGCA
The DNA here is from genome assembly GCA_964567235.1 of uncultured Chloroflexota bacterium. Taxonomy (GTDB): domain Bacteria; phylum Chloroflexota; class Limnocylindria; order P2-11E; family P2-11E; genus UBA4735. The sequence continues at coordinate 4,422 of CAZMLV010000088.1, forward strand.
ATCCGCTCGCCTGTGCGGCGGCCGTCGCCACGATCGACGAGCACCTGCGGCTGGGCCTCGCCGCCGCGGCGGCGGAGCGCGGTCGGCAGCTGCACGAGGGCCTCGCCTCGATCGAGTCACCGAAGATCCGGGAGGTCCGCGGCCTCGGACTGATCCAGGGCATCGAGCTCAAGGAGAACGCCGGACCGACCCTCAAGAGGCTCCAAGACAACGGCGTGCTGGCGCTCGGCGCAGGCCCGACGGTGGTGCGGTACCTCCCGCCGCTCGTGATCTCCGCCGCGCAGATCGACGCCGTGATCGACGCGACCCGAGCGTCGCTCGCGGCGTGAACGAGGTCGAGCTGGCACCCGACGACGTGGCGCTCGTCGGCGGGCTCGTCGCGATCCCGTCGGTCTCGCGGCAGGAAGGTGACGCCGTCGAGTGGCTGGTCGCCCGGATGGCCGAACGGGGATTCCGCGCGTCGGTCGACGCCGCCGGCAACGCGGTGGGCGAGATCGGCGACGGTCCGATGCACGTCGTCCTGCTCGGACACATCGACACGGTGCCGGGCGAGATCCCGGTGCGCGTCGAGGACGGCGAGCTCATCGGCCGCGGCGCCGTCGACGCGAAAGGCCCGCTCGCCGCGTTCGTCGCGGCGGCGACCGTGCCGGTCGCGGGCGTGCGGGTCACGGTCGTCGGCGCCGTGGAGGAGGAATCGCCGACGAGCAAGGGCGCGCGCTTCCGCGCGACGCAGGGAGCTCCCGATTGGTGCGTGATCGGCGAGCCATCGGGCTGGGACGGCGTGACCGTGGCATACAAGGGCCGGCTCGTGCTCGGCGTGTCGCTCTCGCGCGATGCGCGGCACGGCGCATCACCGGGCCCGACGATCGCCGAGGAGGCCCTTGCGCTCTGGGCGCGGATCCGCGAGAACGCCATGACGACCCAGCGGCTCGATTGCCGGCTCGAGGGGATGCGCTCCGCGGCCGGCGATGGCCTTGTCGAGCGCGCCGACCTGCGGATCGGCTACCGCGTCCCGCCCGCGACCTCGACGGATGCGCTCGAGGCGGCGGCGCGCGAGATCGCGGAGCAGCATGACGGCGATGCCGAGGTGACGATCGAGCGGATCGCGTCGGAAGAGCCGGCGCGCGTCGCGCGCACGACGCCGGTCGCGAGCGCCTTCGTGCGGGCGATCGCGGGCATCGGCGGCCACGCCGCGTTCAAGGAGAAGACCGGCACGAGCGACATGAACGTGCTGCTCCCTGTATGGGCGTGCCCGATGGTCGCGTACGGCCCCGGCGATGCGCGCTACGACCACACGCCGATCGAGCGGCTCGCGCTCGCCGATTACGGTCGTTCGATCGCGGTGCTGAAAAATGTGCTCCGGAGGGCGGCCAGCCGCTAGCATGACCGCGCCGGAGCGCCTCCGACGAGGCTCGGGCCGAAGGGGGAAGGGGTGCTCTCGAAGCGGCTGCAGCGCCAGCGGGTCATCCTTGCCGCCCTCGCGGCCCTCGGCATCCTCCTCGGCGCGCTCGCGTTCGACGCGCATCTCCTCGACTCGACCCTGCAGGCGGTCACGTACGACACGTTCATCACGAACGCACCGGGCAAGCTGTCGAACCAGGTCACGGTCATCGGGCTGGACGACCGGACCGTCAGCCGCTACGGCACCTACCCGCTCCCGAGGCAGGCCTGGGTCGATCTGCTGGCCGCGTTGAAGCCGCTTGCCCCGAGGCTGGTCGCGTTCGACATCGGGTTCTTCGACGCGTCCCCGAATCCGGACCAGGATCGGGCGCTCGCAGCCGCGATCAAGGACTCGGGGAACGTCATCCTCGCGATGCAGGGCGCGGGCTCGCACATCGACGGTGATGGTGCCGTGCGGTACGGCGCCGAACAGCTCCCGATCCCGATCCTCCGCCAGGCGGCCGCCGGCGTCGGCGCCGTGAACGTGCTGCCAGACGGAGATGGCCGCGTCCGCAGGGCGGAGCTCGCCATCGACGCGCCGAGCGGCCGCTATTACTCGCTGGCCCTCGTCGCGACGGCCCGTTCACTGTTCGCCGGGAAGCAGGTCGCCGGCGACGAGACCACGCTCGTGCGGCGCGGCGACACCCTGGTGCTCCCTGGACGCGCGGGTACGGCGGACCGGGTGATGCCGATCGACGGGAGCGGTCACATGCCCATCTATTACGCCGCGCCGCCCGCGCAGGATCTCACCGCGTCCCAGGGAAGTGCGCCCTGCGCCGACCCGAGCGAGTTCTGCGTCATCTCGTTATCCGACGTGGTCGCGGGGAAGGTGTCGCGCGACCTCATCGCGAACCGCACGATCCTCATCGGCGCGCACACGCTCTCCGCGGTCCCCGACAACTATCCGGTGCCCAACAGCGGCGCGCAGAAGATGTGGGGCGTCGAGATCTGGGCGAATACCGCGGCGTCGATCTTCACCGATCGCTACCCGGAGACCCGCGAGAGCTTCCCGGTCACGCTCGGGGAGCTCGTCATCGCCACGCTCGGCGGGATCCTGCTCGTCGCCGTCTTCAGGCTCTACGGGTTCCTCGCCGCGCTCGCCGCCCTCGTCCTCTACGGCTACGCGCGATATCTGTTCTTCTCCGCGGCGACCAGTGGCCCCGTCGGCCAGGGGCCGATCGCGGTCGCGTCGTTCGGCTACCTGATCCCGACGGCGTTCTGGTGGGTCGTCGCGCTCGGGTACCTGCTGGTCGAGGAGCAGCGCGCGGTGACGCGCACGCAGACCACCTTCGGCCGGTTCGTGACCCCGTCGATCGCGCGCACGATCATGGACATCGAAGAGAGCGGGAAGCTCGCCC
>CAZMLV010000089.1:0-3060 GCA_964567235.1 uncultured Chloroflexota bacterium
CCGCAGACCACGATCTTCGCCTCGAACACGTCGAGCCTGACGATCGTCGAGATGGCCGCGATCACGAAGCGGCCCGACCGGTTCGCCGGCCTCCACTTCTTCAACCCCGCCCCGGTCATGCCGCTCGTCGAGATCGTGCAGGCCCTCACCACGAGCGAGGAGACGATCGCGACGCTGCGGCAGTTCGTCACGTCACTGGGCAAGACGGGTGTGGTGTGCAAGGACTCGCCCGGCTTCATCGTGAATCGGCTGATGGTGCCGTACCTCCTCGGCGCGATCCGCGCGCTCGAGCAGGGCGTGGCGACCGTCGAGGAGATCGACACCGCGGTGAAGCTGGGTCTGCGTCACCCGATGGGGCCGTTCGAGCTCATCGACTACACCGGCCTCGACATAAATCTGCACGTCGCGAACGTGTTCTTCGACGAGTTCAAGGACCCGAGCGTCGCACCGCCCGCGCTGCTGAAGCGCATGGTCCTCGCCGGCCGGCTCGGCACGAAGGTCGGCCGCGGCTTCTACGAGTACGACGAGAAGGGTCAAAAGAAGCCACCATCAACGCCGACGAAATAGCGGCCACCAAGAAGGCCGCGCTGTGGAGCGCGATCGCCGCGGCCGCGCATCTTTCGATCGTCGCGCTCGGCGCTCTCGCGTATCCGTACCTGTATGACGCGCTCGTGGCGGTCGCCTATGGCTTCCTGCTCCCCGCCATCGCCGTGCTCCACGTCCGGCACGCGGCGGTGCGGCAGAGCGGCGCGATCCTCGGGACCATCGCCGGGGCCGCGGTCGCCACCGTGGGGCTCGCCGGATCGGCGAACGTTGACGTACGCCCGGCGTCGCTGTTCGTGCTCGGCATGTGGTGGTGGACGATCGGGAAGATGTGGGTCCAGACCGGCGTGTTGCCACGGACGTTCGGTCGCGTGACGGCGGCACTGGGCCTGGTCGCGTTCGCGCTCGTGCCGCTCGAGGCGTTCTCCCCCGCGTGGCTCTCGGTCATGCCGCGGTCGCTCGCCGACGCGCTCGCGCAGCCGTACTTCAGCGTCGCGCACGTGGCGATCGGTGGGTGGCTCATGGCCCTCGCGACGACCTTCGCGCGGGAACGGGGTGCCGCGGAGCCGGCCAGCTGAAGACCGAGCGCGCAGCGGCCCGCTCGTTCGTGCTGCTCCTCGGGGTCGTGTCGCTGTTCGGCGACATGACCTACGAAGGCGGCTGGAGCATCGTCGGTCCATACATGGCGACGCTCGGCGCAAGCGCCGCCGTCGTCGGGATCGCCAGCGGCTTCGGCGAGCTCGTCGGCTACGTTGTCCGCCTGGCCTCGGGCGTCACGGTCGACCGCACCCGCGGGTACTGGCCGATCGCGATCTTCGGCTACGTCGTGAACATGCTCTCGGTGCCGGCCCTCGCCCTCGCCGGCAGCTGGCCGGTCGCGACCGCGCTCGTCGTCGCGGAGCGGTTCGGTAAGGGCGTCCGTGTGCCGCCGCGCGACGCGATGCTCGCGAGCGCGGCCACCCGGCTCGGCGCCGGCTGGGCCTTCGGCGTGCACGAGGCCATGGACCAGACCGGCGCGCTGCTCGGACCGCTCGCCGTCGCGCTCATCCTGTTCATCGGGGGCACGTATCAAGTCGCCTTCGCCGTCCTCGCGGTGCCTGCGCTCGCGTCGCTCGCCGTACTGTCCATCGCCCGCCGCCGATTCCCGCATCCGGAGAGGACCGGCGAGCAGCAGCGCGGCGCGGTCACCGACCGCCGCGGCTTCATCCTGTACACGATCTTCGCGTCGCTGACGGTCGCGGGGTTCGCGCACTTCTCGCTCATCTCGTACCACATCACGGTCCAGCGCCTCCTCACCGAGCCGCTCGTCCCGCTCTTCTTCGCCATCGCCACGGGGGTCAGTGCCGTCGCGGCGCTCCTCGCGGGCCTCGCGTTCGATCGAGTTGGCCTCGCGTCGGTGCTCTTCGTGCCCGTGGTCACCGCGATCACCCCGTTCCTGGTGTTCGGCACGTCGCCGTTCGTGCTCGGCGCGGGCCTCGTGCTCTGGGGCATCGTGCTCGGCGCGCAGGAGTCGACCGTCCGCGCCGCCGTGGCGCATCTGGTGGCGCCGGGCTCGCACGCGACCGCGTACGGCATCTTCAACGCGGCCTACGGGGTCGCGTGGTTCATTGGCAGCGCCGCGCTCGGTATCGCCTACGACCGCAGCATCCCGGCGGTCATCGCGATCTCGGTCGGCACGCAGGTGCTCGCGCTCGCCGCGGCGATCCCCGTATTTGCCTCGCGGCGCTCCGACCCGCGACACTAGGGACCGTCGGCGATGAGTCCCGCCGTTGAGCGCCGCGCATCGCGCGGCTGATGGCCTCTACCAAACGACGTTTTGGCGGAGGATGACGTGGATCAGCTGCTCATCGCGACGATCGTCGGCTTCTCGATCCTCATCGCCTCGATGGTCAGCGTCGAGATCGGGCTCTCGGTCGCGATCATCGAGATCGCCTTCGGGGTCGTCACCGGGAACGCCTTCGGCGTGACCTCGACGCCGTGGATCGATTTCCTCGCCTCGTTCGCCGGCATCGTGCTCACGTTCCTGGCCGGCGCGGAAGTCGATCCGTCGCTGTTGCGGCGGAAGCTCAAGGGATCCGTCCTCATCGGCGGGCTTTCGTTCCTGCTTCCGTTCGTCGGCGCCGGTCTATTCGCGTACTTCGTCGCCGGCTGGGACATGCGGCAGTCCGAGATCGCGGGTATCGCGATGTCCACCACTTCGTTGGCGGTCGTGTACGCGGTGCTCGTCGAGACCGGGCTCACGAACACGGAGATCGGCAAGACGATCATGGCCGCGACATTCGTCACGGACCTCGGCACCGCGCTCGCGCTCTCCCTGCTGTTCATCACGCCGACGCCCTACCTCGCGCTCTTCGTCGGCGTCTCGGTCGCGGCGATCGCCGCGATGCTCTTCCTGGAGCGGCCGTTCTTCGCGCGTTACGGCGATCGCGTCATCGAGCCGGAGATCAAGGGAGCGTTCGCGGTGCTGTTCCTGCTCATGTGGACGGCGGATCTCGCGAAGAGCCAGGCGGTGCTGCC
>CAZMLV010000089.1:3160-4768 GCA_964567235.1 uncultured Chloroflexota bacterium
TGACGTTCGGGACGATCACGTCGTTCTACGGCCTCAACTCGGGCATCATCGATCGAACGCAGTTCTCGATCCTGGTCACGGTGGTCATCCTCTCCGCGATCCTGCCGACGGCGATCGCGCAGCGGAGGTTCTCGCCGCCGGTGCACGTGCTCTCGGCGGCCGAGATCGCCGACGTCGAGGATGCGGAATTCGAGCCTCGGTCCGCGTAGGCTGGCGACCGTGCGCGCGCTCGTGGTGCTCGATGGCGAACCGCTGGGCAGCGACGCCTGGCTGGCGGCTCTCGCGAAGGGCGCCAATGTGGTCATCGCGGCCGACGGCGGCGCGAACCGGTTGCCCAAGACCGGCCGCCGTCCGGACCTCGTCGTCGGCGACATGGACGCGCTCGCGGACGACCGGCTGCGCGAGCTCGAGCGGGCCGGTGCGGAGCTCGAGCGCCACCCCACCGAGAAAGCGGAGACCGACGGAGAGCTCGCGCTCGATGCCGCGGTCAAGCGCGGCGCCGACGAGATCGTCGTGGTCGGTGCCTTCGGCGGCATGCGGCTCGATCACATGCTCGGCAACCTCATGCTCCTGGCGCACGAGGATTTCGCGGCCATCGACGTCAGCCTCGTGACCGAGCACGCCACCTTCCGATCACTGCTCGGCCCGGGCATCCTCGAGCTCGAGGGCGCGCCGGGCGACTGGGTGACGCTCGAGCCGCTGTCGGAGGTCGCGCGCGGTGTCGCCACGGATGGGCTCCGGTACCCGCTTCGTCACGAGGACCTCGTCCGCGGATCCACACGCGGCGTGAGCAACGAGCTCACCGAGCGGCGCGGCAGCGTCGAGATCGGCGATGGGTTGCTCCTCGTCGCCACCGTGACCCGCCGGTCGGTAGCATCACGCTGATGGCGATCAAGACCGATAAACACAAGGCGCAGCCGCTGAGCCGGCACGAAACGCTCGGGCTCACGCTCGACGACGCGACGGGCATGTACCGCGCGATGCTGCTCACCCGGATGCTCGGCGAGCGGATGATGCAGATGAATCGGATGGGCCGCGCGGCGTTCGTCGGCGTCGCCGACGGCCACGAGGCCGCCGAGGTCGGCTCGGCCTGGGTCATCAAGCGCGGCCACGACTGGGTCCATCCCTACTACCGTGACGTCGGCGTCGCGCTCGTCCTCGGCCAGACGGCGAAGGACCAGTTCCTCGGCGTGTTCGCCAAGGCGACCGATCCGAACTCGGCCGGGCGGCAGGTCGTGAACCAGTTCAGCTCGCCCGAGGCGAACATCGTCACGGGTTCGGTCTGCATCGCGACGCAGTTCCCGCAGGCGGCCGGGATCGCGCTCGCGATCAAGGTCCGCAAGGAGGACCGGGTCGTGTTCACGTACGGCGGCGACGGCGCAACGAGCCCCGGCGACTTCCACGAGGCCGTCAACTTCGCCGCGATCCACAAGCTGCCGGTCGTGTTCGTGATCGAGAACAACCTGTTCGCGATCTCCACGCCGACGTCCAAGCAGATGAGCGTGCCGAATGTCGCCGATCGCGCCGCCGGCTACGGCATCCCCGGCCTGATCGCGGACGGCACCGACGTCCTCGACGTCTACGCGAAGACGAAGGAGGCCGCCGACC
>CAZMLV010000089.1:4868-7181 GCA_964567235.1 uncultured Chloroflexota bacterium
CTCGCGCCGACACCCGATGCGATCGCGCGGGTCCTCGTCGACGCGCTGCCGACGCGCGCCACGCCGTCGATCATCGTCACGAACGGGTCGCTGGCCGCGGGTCGCGAGGAGCTGGCGCTCGAGGCGGTCTTCCGCGCTGACGGCCGGCCCCTGCCGTTCGTGATGAGCGCGGCATCCGATCAACGCGATACCTTCGCGCAGCGCTTCAAGCCCTTCGCGACCACCGGCTCCGGCGTGTACTTCGCCGGACCCGCGCTGGGCTACCTCGATCCGGTACGCGTCGTTCCGGCACCGGACCCGGCGATCACGGTCCAGATCTTCCTCTCCTACCTCACCGACGCGAACGACGCAGGCAGGCTGGGCGAGTCCGCGCCCGGCGTGCGCTGGCCCGGCCTGCGCCGTCCGGTCGTCGCTGGCCTTGGCACGCAGGCCGCGACCGCGAGCGACGCGGTCGCGCTCCTCGCCGCGAACGCTGATGCATCCGGAGACGCCGAGCGGTCGCGGTCGCGCATCGAGAGCGGTACATTCGCGGGCATCGCCACGACGTACGCCTTCAGCCCCTCACGCCACACCGGAGTCGACCCTCGCGAGATCGCGCTGCTGGCGTATGAGAACGGCCGCGTCGTCACGGCACGCGCGTCCGCGGTGCCCGCGAAATGAGCGAGCTCGACGATCTCGTCTACGACTGGAACCGCGACGGCCGCGTGGCGCGCGCCGATTACCGGGCGGTCGAGCTCGACGACGAGACCCTGCGCGATGGGCTGCAGGGCCCGTCGGTCCGGAACCCACCGCTCGAGGTGAAGATCCGGCTACTCCACCTCATGGACGAGCTCGGGATCTCGAGCGCGGACATCGGGCTGCCGGGCGCGTCGAGCGCAGCCCGCGCGACGATCGTCACGCTGGCGAAGGAGACCACGAAGCTGCGGATCACCCCGAATGTCGCGTGCCGCACCCATCCAGCCGACATCACCGGCGCGATCGAGGCGTCGGTCGAATCGGGCGTCGCGATCGAGACCTGCGCGTTCATCGGCTCGAGCCCCATCCGGCGCGTCGCCGAGAGCTGGTCGATCGATGTGATGCGCAAGCAGGTCGAGGATTCGGTCAGCCTCGCGGTGAAGAACGGGCTGCCGGTCATGTTCGTCACCGAGGACACGACGCGCGCGGATCCCGAGACGCTCGTTGTGCTCTACGAGACGGCGATCGCGGCCGGGGCCGGGCGGATCTGCGCCTCGGACACCGTCGGCCACGCCACGCCCGAAGGCGTGCGCAACCTGCTGGCGTTCATCCGGTCGGACATCATCAGGGGTCGCGCCGTGAAGCTCGACTACCACGGGCACAACGACCGCGGGCTCGGCACGATCAACGCGCTCGCCGCGACGGCGATCGCGGACCGGGTCCACGCGACGGCCCTCGGCATCGGCGAGCGCGTCGGCAACACATCGATGGACCAGCTGCTCGTGAATCTCCGCCTCTGGGACCTCATCACGACCGACCTCGAGCCGCTCGTGGAGTACACGGCGCTCGTCGTAGAACATTGCGGGGCGACGCTGCCGCCGAACTATCCGGCGCTCGGGGCGGACGCGTTCCGCACCGGGACCGGCGTGCACGCGGCCGCCGTCGTGAAGGCGCTGCGAAAGGGTGACCGCGCGCTCGCGGATCGCGTGTACAGCGGCGTCCCTGCCTCGGTGGTCGGACGCGAGCAGCGCATCGAGGTCGGCCCGATGAGCGGCGAATCCAACGTCGTATTCTGGCTCGAGCAGCGCGACATCGAAGCGAGCCGAGCACGCATCGACCGGATCATGGCTGCGGCGAAAGCGTCCGACCGGCTGCTCACAGAGGAGGAGCTCGACACGCTCGCCCGCCTAGACTGAACGCAGTGACCGACGTGCGCCATCGCATCCTGCCAGCGAAGCTGCTTCCCGGCGTCGACGCTGCGGACATCGAGCGCCGGGTCTCCGCGCCGGAGGCGGTGCACGCGGAGACCACCATCCGCGGCAAGGCCCTCATCTTCTGGGACCGCTCTGGGCGCCGCCCTGGCAAGAAGCTCGATGCGATCGATACAGACCAGATCACGCCCGCGAAGGACTGCGTGTCGGAGAGCCTGGACACACTCGACGAGCGCTGGAAGGCCGGCTCGTTCCGGTTCCTGATGCCCGATTTCCGCAAACGCGTGCATGCCGGCGAGACCTTCGTCATCGCCGGGGACCGGTTCGCCATCGGGAGCTCGCGCGAGATGAGCCCCGCCGGGCTCAAGGCCGTGGCCGAGGAGGCCGGGCTCCAGCTCGTGATCGTCTGCGGCAACAACATGGGCGA
>CAZMLV010000090.1:0-7156 GCA_964567235.1 uncultured Chloroflexota bacterium
GGTCGGGCGAGCCGGCGCATCAGCGGGCGTGGCACATGCTCGAGCGCACCCGCCGTTTCGCGCAGGAGCAATGGGGCTCGCTGCGTGAGATGCCCCCGAGCGTGCGTCAGCCGCTGATGGTCGCCGAGGGCAGCGATTGGTTCTGGTGGTACTCGAGCCGCAACTCCAGTCCCGAGGATCGCGTGTTCGACGAGCTCTTCCGCGCGAACTGCGAGGTGATCTGGTGGTACGCCGGCGCCGAGCCGCCGGACGAGCTGAAGCAGCCGCTGCTCGATCCATCGCGGCTCGAGGGCACGGGCCGAGAGGGCGGCGCGATGCTGCCGGGAAAGCGCGAGGGATATGGGTAAGCCGATCGGCGACGTCGGCCGCGTCGGGTGCCCGAGCGCCATGCGGCCGGCCGACGACCTCGAGCTGCGCGGCCTCCGGGCCGAGCGCTTCTTCCGTGGCAAGGAGGTGCTCGACATCGGCACCGGGAACGGCCGGCTCGCCTGGCTCATCGCGCCGATGGCCCGATCGGTGGTCGGCCTCGATCCCGATCCGAACGGGATCCGGGAGGCATCGCGTGAGGCGAAGCGGCGCGGAGTGCGCAACGTGCGCTTCAAGGTGTCGATCGCCCAGGAGCTCGGTGTGGGCAACGAACGGTTTGACACCGCGGTGTTCTCCTGGTCCCTCTGATGTATCAGCCGACAGGGCATGGTCGATGCCCTCCACGAAGCCCATCGGGCCGTCCGGCCGGGCGGCACGATCATCGACCTCCGGCCTGACTCCGACCACCAGCCGCGGATCCTTCGCGGTCGTCGTGAGATCGGCGGACTCTTCGAACGGCCGAGGGCAGAGGCGGATAGTCACTTCAGCGACCGCGCTGTCGCCCGTGTGGTCCGCGAGGGGCTGCTCAAGCAGATCCGGTCGGGTCACTTCTGGTATTCGTTACCGCCGATGGACCTGCCCACGCTCGACGCCTGGCTGGCGGAGTCCCAGCGCCTGGGTGGCTACACGCGCGGCACGCATGCGCTGCTCGCTCGCGATCCGGAGCGCCCGATCATCGTCCGCCGTGCGCTCGCGTATGGGATCTACGAGCGGCTCTAGGCCAACGTCGCCGCGGCCTCCCACGACGCCTCCATCGCATCGAGCATCCGCGGCCAGACGTAGCGCTTCGCGGTCTCGCGACCTTCCGCGCGGATGCGCTTCCCGAGCTCCGGCCGCGAGCCGAGCGCGCTGAGGTGGGTCATAAGCTCGCGCGGATCGTCGGACTGCACGACCACCGAGTTGCCGTACGGGATCGCGTAGTCCTCGCCGGTCCGGCCGACGAAGGCGACGCCGCCCGCGCCCATCACCTCGAGCCCGACCAGGCCGAATGGCTCCTTCTCCGAATTCGCGAGCACGCCGTCGGCGCCGGCGTACAGCGCGCGGAGGGCAGGCTCACTGACGAAGAAGTCGAGGAACGCGATGTCGGCCTCGACGTCGCGAAGTGCCGCGGCAAGCTCCTTCGGCGTCGCGTTCGCACCGAGGGCCACGCGCTGCACGGTGAGGCCCCGCTCCCGGATGCGCGCTCCGACGACGTCGGCGTAGTCGCTGCGGCTGCCCCGCATCATGAATCGCGGACGCGTGCCGAGGTCGCGCAGGTGCGCGACCGCGTCGATGGCCCAGAGCCACCGCTTGTCGGCGTCGAACCGCGCGACCTTGACCAGGCTCGGCCGCCCGGCCAGCCCCGCGCGCATCGCGCGGACGCTCGCGGGCGGCACCGGCTCCGCGAACCGCTCCGCGATCCCGTTCGGCAGGATCTCGGGCTCGACGCCGGACTTGACCATCTCGGCTCGCATGAACCGTGAGATCGTCGTGATCGTCGCAGCCCGCGCGAGGAGCGGGAAGGTGATCGACCCGAATCCGTAGGTGTTGTTCGCGTTCCAGAACGGCGTCATCGCCCGCCGCAGGCCGGCACGCTGTGCCAGGACCGACGTGTTGATGGCCGCGTTCGCGGTCTGCCAGTCCTCGAACAGCAGCACCGCCCGCTGTCCCTGCCGCGCCGCGGGAACGATGACCTCCTCGAGCAGGTGCGGTGGGACGGTGCGCCCGAAGTCGCGCCATTTGCCGTCCTCGCCGTCGTACACGTCCTTCGGGTGGTACCGCGAGATCCATTGCCCCCACCGCTCCAGGGTGAGCCGCCCGTCGGAACGCTCCTCGACCGCCGGGAGCGCCGGGTCGCCGACGAAGAGGTGGCGGACGCGGTAGCCCCGCGCGATCAACGCGTCGGCGAGGTCATTCATCCGGGTCGCGAGGCCGCCGACGAAGGAATAGCGGTCCGGCCCCTCGAATGCGACGAGCACGACCTCGCTGATCTGCACGATCTGGCCTGCCACGCGGGCATCGTAGAAGGCCGCGATACTTGGTCGCCGTGCGACCACTCGATCTCATCCGCGACGATCCCGAGCGCGTCCGCGCGACCCTGACCGCGCGCGGCTTCGACGCGCCGCTCGACCGGATCATCGAGCAGGACGCGACCGCCCGAAAGCTCCGAGCCGAGGTGGAGGCGCTCCGGGCCGAGCGCAACAGGGCGAGCAAGGGCGGCCCGCCGACCGACGAGATCAAGGCGCGGATGCGCGAGGTCGGCGAGCGGATCGGCGCGATCGAGAAGGACCTCGTGGCCGCGGAGACACAGCTTGGCACCGACCTGTTGTGGATCCCCAATGTCGTCGACCCGGATGTGCCGACCGGCAAGGGCGAGGCGGACAACCCGGTGATCCGCGAGGACGCGCCCAAACCGCTTCCGTTCCCGGGACTCCCGCACTGGGAGATCGGCGAGCGTCTCGGCATCCTCGACATTCCGCGCGGGACGAAGCTCTCCGGGTCGCGCTTCTATCTGCTCCGCGGCGCCGGCGCGGCGCTGCAGCGCGCGCTCATCACCTGGATGCTCGACGTGCACACCAAGGACGGCTTCACCGAGATCTACCCACCGTCGGTCACGCGGCGCGAGACGCTCGTCGCGAGCGCGCATCTGCCGCACTTCGACGAGAACCTCTACCGCGACGAGGACGACGACATCTGGCTGATCCCGACCGCCGAGCCGCAGCTCGTGTCATTGCATCGCGACGAAACCATCCCGTTCGAGAAGCTGCCGCTCCGCTACGTCGCGTACACGCCGTGCTTCCGCCGCGAGCACATGAGCGCGGGGCGCGATGTCCGCGGGATCAAGCGCGTCCACTGGTTCGACAAGGTCGAGATGGTCGTGTTCACGGCTCCGGAGGCGTCCCGTCAGATGCTCGACGAGCTCACCGCGCGCGCCACGATGATCCTCGAACGGCTTGAGCTACCGGTCCAGGTGACCGAGCGCTGCACCGGCGATCTCGGCTTCGTGGCGAAGAAGGGTTACGACGTGCAGGCCTGGGGCCCGGTGATGGGGGAGTGGCTCGAGGTGTCGTCGTGCAGCGATGGGGGCTCGCTGCAGGCCGAGCGCGCGAACATCCGCTTCAAGCGCGACCCGAAAGGCGCCGTCGAGCGGCCGCACATCCTGAACGCCTCCGGGGTCGCGCTTCCGCGCCTGATGATCGCCATCATGGAGAACTACCAGCAGGCCGACGGATCGCTCGCGATCCCGGCCGTGCTCCGTCCGTATCTGCACGGCCGCGAGCGCATCGCGCCCGGGGAGTTCGCGCCCCAGGCGTAGGCTCGCCGCGCGATGCGCATCTACGTGCGCGAGGGGAACGGTGCCTGGTCGGCCGTCGCGCCCGAGGTCCCCGGGATCGGGCTCACCGGTCACGAGAGCTGCGCGACGCGCGACGAGTCCATCGAGCGCTGCCGCGCGATGGTCGCGCACGAGATCGCGGCGTACGAGCGGCTGGGCATGCCGCTCGAGCTCACCGCGGGCGACGAGGTCATCGATTGGCCGGCCCAGTGGTGGCTGATCCCGGAAGTGCTCGTGCCGCTCCGGCCCACGCAGCTGCGGGCCGCGCTGACACGGATGGACGATCTCGCGGCCGAGCTCGAGCGTGCGCTCGGTGCGCTGCCGGCGGAGCGCTGGGACCGCCGAGCCGGCTCCGAGTGGAGCGTCCGGATCGCATTGGATCATCTCGCGAGCGGCATGGGCGTGGGGATCCAGAACCTCGAGCCGCTCCCGCTCGAGCCGGCCGCCGCGCAGGCCGCCTCGTTCGGCAGCTTGAGCACGCGATTGCGCGAGCACGTCGGCCGGCCTCTTGCGGTGGAGCAGTTCGGCACCAACGACGAATCGCGCAGGATCCGCTGGACGCCGCGCAAGGTCGCGCGGGTGGTCGGCGCGCTGCAAGCCGCATGGGCCAAGGAGCTCGCCGAGGGCGGCCCGACCCCCGGGCCTTTCGGCGGGCACGACGATGCGGCCGGCGACGACACGCCATTGACCATGGCTGACATCGACGAGCTCGACGCCGCGGACCGCGCGCTCCGGTCGGATGACCGGGCGCGACTGTTGACGTACTCGTATCGCTACTACCGCGACCGGCTGATCCGGTGGCCTGACGGCGAGCGCGAGCGCTGGCAGGCGATGCATCGCGCGTTCCTCGATCTCCTGCGCTCGCTGGACGAGACCGAGCTCGCGCGCGTCCGCGTGCTCCCGGTCGGCACGTTTGGGCCGCTCTTCACCGTGCGCGGCGAGCTCCGCATCGGCATCGCCCACGTGCTCGGTCATCTCGCCCAGATCCGCGCCGCGGGAGCGAACGGCTAGGCCGACTCCGGACGGGCCTGATCGGCGCCGATCATCGCGGCGCGCGTCTCGGCGACCAGGTGCCGCGGCCCGAGCCGCTCGAATGTCTCGAGCGCCGCGGCGAACTCGACCGCCGCACCGGCCAGATCGGCGCGCGCGAGCAGCAGGCGTCCGCCGGCGAGCCGCATGGTCGCGATCGCGATCGGGAGGTTCAGGCGATACGCCGCCTCGAGCGATGCGGCGCGCGCCGCATCCGCGGCCACCAGATCGTCGGCCGCGAGCGCAGCCTCGACCACGGCCGGACCGATCTCGGCCGAGCACCGCCGGCACCGGTGGGCGCGCTGGGCAGCTGTCGCGGCGCTCGCGTGCAGTCGCGCTTCCTCGATCGCGCCGCGGGCCACCGCCACGCGCGCGAGCTCGGCCGAGATGAGCGCCGCGAGGTGGATCTCGTCACCCGACCGCGGCGCGACGGCGCGCGCCTCCTCGAGCGTCGTCGCGGCGAGCGAAAGGTCCGGCTGACGCAGGGCGAGCCGCCCGAGCGCGAGCAGCGTCCGGGCTGCATCCGCCTCCGCCGGCGCGTCGGGCACGTTCGGGTCGGCGAGCGCGAGGGCTCGCTGCAGCGCGCGATGCGATTCGTCCTCGCGGCCCATGAGCTCCTGAGCCTTCGCGAGCGCGCGAAGCGCGCGGGCCTGACCGCCGATGTCGCCGACCCGCGCTGACGTCGCCAGCAGCTCGAGCGCGAGCGGCTCGGCCTCGTTGGCCTCGCCCCGGTCGAGTGCGGCGACGGCCTGTGCTGCGAGGGTGCGGGATAGCGCCGAGAGATCACCGAGGCGGGTCGCGAGCTCCGAACAGCGCACCAGCGACCGCCGGGCCTCCTCGGGCAGGCCGCAATCGGTCGCGCACGCGACGACGGCGGCCTCGGCCTCGAGCTCGCGTACGCCATCGCCCGCGCCCTGCGCTTCGCGCACGGCGATCCGCGCGATCGTGAGGGCCTCGGACGGACGGTCGTCCGCGCGCGCCAGGGCGGCCTTGGCCAGCGTCAGCTCCGCGCGCTCACTGCCGAACGACGGCGTGAGCCGCTCCGCGTCGGCGAGGTGCTCCGCCGCGCGTTCAATCATCCCAGCGCGAGCTGCGATGCGGCCCGCGCGCCGGCGGAGCGCGGCCCGCAGATCGCTCTCCGGCAGGCCGGTCGCGAGCGCTTCCTCGGCGGCGAGGAGCGCATCCTCGCGAGCACCGAGCCCGGCGGCCGCATCCGACGCGGCGAGCAGCGCGCGCGCTCGCTCCATCATCCCGTCCGGGAGCCGGAGCGCGAGCGATGCCGCGAGTCGGAAGTGGTGGAGCGCGCTGTCGAGGTCGTGCAGGGCCGAACCGCGTTCGGCGGCGCGGAACGCGTAGTCGATCGCGCGCATCGTGTGGGTCGACGCGGCGAAGTGCATCGCAAGGAGCGCCGGCTGCTGCACCGCGACCTCGGGCCGGCCGGATTCGATCGCGAGGCCGACGCGGCCGTGCAGCTCCTCGCGGTGCCGCGCGAGCATCGCGCCGTAGACGACCTCACGCAGGCCGGTCTGGGTGAAGCGGTGCAGGCTGCCCTCAGGCTCGACGATGGCCATGCCGATCAGCTCGTCCAGCGCGCCGTCGACGTCCACCTCCGCGCCGTAGATCGATCGGATGATCGCAGCGTCGAACGTGCGGCCGGCGACCGACGCGGCATGAAGGACGCGCCGAGCGGGAGCCGCGATGCCGTCCACCCGCCGCAGGAGGAGCTGGGGCAATGAGTCCGGCAGGGCGGGGCGGTCGCTGACGTCGACCAGCGGCCGCATGCCGTCGCGCGCGACGATGACCCCGGTGTTCGTGAGCAGCCTGACCGCCTCCTCGGCGTAGGCCGGATTCCCCTCCGCGCGCTCGGCGATCTCGCGGTCGACGCCGCCGGTCGGCACCAGCGTGCGCACGAGCGCTTCGGTCGCGGCCGGCGCGCGCGGCGCCCGGCGCCCCTGGAGGGGATGGCGGGGGGTGGCCCACCGTGCGCGGTCATCCCCGCGACTCGCGGAGCGCGTCGGACAGCGCCGTCAGCACCTGCTCCCTCACCGTCTGTTCGTACTAGACGTCCTGCCGGGCGAAGTAGGCGATGGCCTTCTGCGGGTCGATGTGGCCGACGATCTCCTTCCGCGTGTGCTCGTGCGGCCAGCCCAGGGTGTGCCCGAACTCGTGCCGCACCACCCGGTAGAACTCGCTGTCCGGCGTCCCCGAGGCCGTGAAGCTGTCGAGATTCATGGTCGGCTGGTCGGGCGGGATGCCGAGGACGTCCGTCCCCAGGTAGCTGTAATAGCCTTGCCCCGCGGTCCGGGTGATTCGGACCTGCCCGCCCGAGGCCGTCTCCCGGAAGACGACGTTTCCGGTCCGGCCCCAGGCGTTGGCGTGGCTGAGTATCTTCGCGCGGGTGGCGGCGTCGGGGCTGTCGAGGAACGACACGGTGAGGTTGACGCCGCG
>CAZMLV010000091.1:0-7135 GCA_964567235.1 uncultured Chloroflexota bacterium
CCCTCCTCTATGTGGCCAACAACGGCGGATCGACCGTATCGGTGATCGACACCGCGACGAACACCGTCACCGGCTCGATCGCCGTCGGCAGCGGACCCGGCGAGATCGCGACGGATCCAGCGGCGGGCCGCGCGTACGTGGGTAACTTCAACTCCGGCACCGTGTCGGTCGTCGACCTGGCCAGCCGGGCCACCGTTGCGACCCTTGGGACCGGCGGCCTCGGCGTCGCCGTGGACCCGGGCCTTGGCCGGCTCTACGTCGTGACTCCGTCGCAGCTCACGGTCTTCGACACGGCCACGCTTCAAGTGGTGTCCACGCTGGCGGCGTCAGGGGCCAACTGGTGGGACGTTGCTGTTGACCCGCTCAAGCACGTCGGATACCTCGCCGGCCTTGGTGGACAGGGCATCACGGTCGTCGACCTCACCACCAACTCGGTCGTCGCCACCATTGCCGTCCCGGGTCCCATTCGATTCGCGCTGGCCGTGGATCCGGACCGTGGGCTGGTGTACGCCGCGACCGACACCCAGCCCGGCACGCTGTCGGTCGTCAATGCCGCGACGAACACCGTCGCGCGCACGATCGTGGTCGGTGACTTCCCCAGCCACGTCATGCCGGTGTCGGCGTCCACCGTGTACGTGACCGATCTCGGAAGCAACGACCTCGCGGTCGTCGATCCAGGGACCGGCGCGGTCACCCGAACGCCCCTTGGGTCCAAACCGGCGGGACTCGCGGCGGTGGGATCGACGACCTACGTCGCGCTGAACGGCGCTGACTCGGTCGTGACCCTTGGCAACAGCGCGCCGGCCATCGATGGCGTGAGCGTTTCGCCGCCGAGCGCGAAGACGAACGACACGCTCACCGCGACGGTCAGCGCACACGACGCTGACGGCGACCCGCTGACGTACGCGTATCAGTGGACGCGGAACCTCGTGGACATCGTCGGCGCGACCGGTTCGTCGCTCGATCTGTCGGTCGCGGGCAACGGAAGCCGCGGTGACTCGATCGCGGTACGCGTGACCGCTTCCGACGGCTCGCTCACGAGCGTGCCGCAGACGTCGAACGCGGTCGTCATCGCAGATTCGGCCCCCGTCGGCACGGTGGCCCTCAGCCCGACGTCACCGACCACGAAGAGCGTGCTCACCGCAACGGCAACGGCGTCCGACGCCGACGGCGACGCTCTCACCTTCACGTTCGTGTGGAAGCTGAATGGCGTGACCAAGCAGACGACCACGACGAGCTCGGCGACCGACACATTCGATCTGGGTCGGCCCGGCTCGGGGAACAAGGGTGACGTCGTCAGTGTCGAGCTGACCGTTTCGGATAGCACGCTGTCGAGCGGCACTGCGACCGCGAGCGCAACCGTCGGCCGAGGACACTAGCCGTCCGCGCAATGGTCCCGCACCGGCACGACGTCAGAGTGAGCAAAGGGCCGTCTCCAGATGCCCTTCGAGTGTGCGCGTGAAGCGGATGTATACCTACTCGGGATCCGTGCTCGAGATATCGCCCCTGTTGCCGCCAGGTTCCGGGGAGCCATTCTTCCACTCGTGCTCCACGAGCCCCTGATCCCCGGCCGCGTAATGGAAGAAGAACGTGGTGACCGAGCCCGCCAGTCAACGGGTTGGTAACTGTTCAGAGCTCGCTCGGTGGTCCGGACTAGGGTGCGCCGTTCCGCCAACGCATTGACGGCGTTCCGCGCGTTCTGCGGCGTGCTCCTGCTGTTTCGGCCGACCTGGCTCGCTTTCTCCGCTGGAGTGCTCAGCGACTGGCTGGACGGTCCTCTCGCTCGTCGCGCCGGCGCGACCGCGGCGGGCGCGCGGTTCGACCTCGAGGCCGACTCGCTCCTGACCCTTGGCGCAGCGGTCGCTGCGGTGCGTTGCGGAGCGCCGCGCGTCGTTCTGCTTGCCCCGATCGCGCGATACGGCGTGCATCGCCTCCGCCCAGGTCTCACCGCCGACGAAACGCGCTGGGACCGCGTCACCGGCGTCGCGCAGATGGCCTTGCTCGGCGCGGTCATCGCGCGGGTTCCCGCCGGGTGGGCGTACGTGCCGGTGACGGCCGCGCGCTGCGCCGCGCTGGCCGCGCGTATGGCCCCTCGCGGTAGACTTGACCTCGCAGCACAACCGGCGGAGCCCCGCTAGGTCGTAGCCCTCAGAACTGGAGGAGCCCATGACCGCGGCCCCGCTCACGCCAGAGATCGAGCTCGACCCCCGTGCTTCGGCCGACGACGTGCGCGCCTTCTTCGAGCGCGATCGGTTCCTGGCCGCGTACGCGCTCGCCGACCTCGATCCGGAGAACGTCGACCAGTCGCGCTGGTGGGTCGCCCGCCGGGGTGACGAGATTGTTGCAGCGTCGCTCCTCGTCGAGGTGCTCCCGTTCAGGCCGTGCTTCGCGATGGGGGAGTCGCAGGCCCTCGCGGAGCTGTTCCGCAGCGGGATGACCGAGTCGCGGCTCATCCTCGCGACGCCACCGAACGGCCGCCTGCCGATCGAAGCGAGCTATCGCTTCGAACGGATCGACGTCATGAACCGGATGAAGGTGAATGCCGATCGCTTCCAGCCCCGGGTCACTCACGCGGTCACGCGCCTCACGGTCGAGGAGCTCGACGACGTGATCGACCTCTACGGGCATGCCTCACGTTCGTACTTCACGCCGGCCCGGCTCGCGCGCGAGCTCTACTTCGGTGTCTACGCCGGGCGCCAGCTCGTCGCCGCGGCGGGCACCCACGTCCGCTCCCACGGCGCCGGCATGGCGGCCGTCGGGAACGTGCTGACGCGGCTCGCCTACCGCAACCGCGGCATGGCGACGGCCGTCACCTCGGCCGTCACCGAGGCCGCGCTCGAGGATCACCGGGACGTCGTTCTCAACGTGCGGCAGGACAACCTCCCCGCGATCAGCGTCTACCGCCGGCTCGGGTACGACGTCCACGGACCGTTCATCGAAGGGCCCGCGGTCCGTCGCGCGGTGTGGGACCGGCTCACCAAGAATCTGTTCGGGAGAACGCCATGACCCTCGCCACCAAGTCACCGTCCGACGTGGCCGACCGCTCCCTCGCCGATGCGGGCTCGCGCCGCGTCGAGTGGGCCGGGCGCGAGATGCCCGTGCTGCGCACGATCCGCGAGCGCGTCGCCAGAGAGCAGCCGTTCAAGGGGCTGCGCATCGGGGCGTGCCTCCACGTGACCACCGAGACCGCGAACCTCGCGATCACGCTGCGCGATGCCGGTGCGTCGGTCGCGCTCTGCGCGTCGAATCCGCTGTCGACCCAGGACGACGCGGCCGCGGCGCTCGTCCAGAACGAAGGCATCGCGACGTTCGCGCGGAAGGGCGAGGATCGCGACACGTACTACCGGCACATCGAGGCGGTCCTCGACACGAAGCCCGAGATCACGATGGATGACGGCGCGGACGTCGTGACGCTGCTCCACACGACGCGCAAGGAGCTCCTGCCGAACGTGAAGGGTGGCACCGAGGAGACGACCACCGGCGTCATCCGCCTACGCGCGATGGCGGCCGAGGGCGTCCTCGCGTACCCGATCATCGCCGTGAACGAGGCCCGGACGAAGCACATGTTCGACAACCAGTACGGCACCGGTCAGTCGGCCATCGATGGCCTGCTGCGCGCGACGAACATCCTCATCGCCGGGAAGACCGCCGTCGTGTGCGGCTACGGCTGGGTCGGGCGCGGCGTCGCGTCGCGGTTCCGTGGGATGGGCGCGATCGTGATCGTCGTCGAGGTCGATCCGCTGCGCGGGCTCGAGGCCGCGATGGATGGCTACCAGGTCATGCCGATCGCCCACGCGGCGAACCGCGGCGACATCTTCCTCACGACAACGGGGAACCTGAATGTCATCGGCGGCCAGCACTTCACCTGCATGAAGGACGGCGCGATCGTCGCGAACGCAGGCCACTTCAACGATGAGATCGAGATCCCGGCCCTCGAGAAGCAATCGAAGGGCAAGCGGACCATCCGGCCGTTCGTCGAGGAGTACAGCCACGAGAGCGGGAAGAAGATCTTCCTGCTCGCCGAGGGCCGCCTCCTCAACCACGCGGCGGCCGAAGCGAATCCCGCGGCGGTCATGGACATGAGCTTCGCGAACCAGGTCCTCGCCATCGAGTACCTCCTCAAGCAGGGCTCGGCCCTGAAGCCGGACGTGTACCCGGTGCCCGCGGACCAGGACGCGCTCATCGCCCGGCTCAAGCTCGAGGCGATGGGGATGAAGATCGACACGATGACCGACGAGCAGCGGACGTACTCGCAGTCCTGGAAGGCGGGGACCTAGATGACCCTGAGCTTCATGCGCGCGGACAAGGTCCTGTTCTCGAGCGAATCGGTCACCGAGGGCCATCCGGACAAGCTCTGCGATCAGGTGTCCGACGCGGTGCTCGACGCGCTCCTGGCGAAGGACCCTATGGCCCGCGTCGCCTGCGAGACCGCCACGACGACGGGCACCGTCCTCGTCGCCGGCGAGATCACGACCACGGCATACGCCGACGTCATCGGCATCGTTCGCGAGGTCGTGCGGGACATCGGCTACACGAACGCGCACTACGGCTTCGATTGGGAGACCTGCGGCGTCCTCACCGCCATCAAACCGCAGTCACCGGACATCGCCCAGGGCGTGGACCACGCCGGCGACGATCGGGCCGAGCTCGGCGCGGGCGACCAGGGGATGATGTTCGGCTTCGCGATCGACGAGACGCCCGAGCTCATGCCGCTCCCGATCACACTCGCGCACGCGGTCGCGCACCAGCTCGCGAAGAGCCGCAAGTCCGGCGAGCTGCCGTACCTTCGGCCCGACGGCAAGAGCCAGATCACGGTCGAGTACCACAAGGGCCAGCCGAAGCGCGTGCACACGGTCGTCGTCGCGACCCAGCACGACGATGACGTCGACGTCGAGCGCATCCGCCGCGACGTCAAGGATGTGGTCGTGCGGGCCGCGATCCCGGCGCGCCTGCTGGATAGCGAGACGCGGTACGTGATCAACGGTACCGGCAAGTTCGTCATTGGCGGTCCGATGGGCGACGCGGGACTCACCGGCCGCAAGATCATCGTCGACACGTACGGCGGCTTCGCGCCGCACGGCGGTGGGGCGTTCAGTGGGAAGGATCCGACCAAGGTCGACCGCTCGGGCGCGTACGCCGCGCGCTACGTCGCGAAGAACATCGTCGCCGCGAAGCTCGCCCGGCGCTGCCAGATCCAGATCGCCTACGTGATCGGCGTCGCCAAGCCCGTGTCGTTGAACGTCGAGACGTTCGGCACCGGGACGGTCGACGACGAGGTGATCCGCCGGCTCATCGACGAGCACTTCGACTTCCGCCCCCAGCAGATCATCGATCGGTTCGATCTGCGCCGCCCGATCTACCGGCAGACGGCCGCGTACGGACACTTCGGCCGGCCGGACCTCGACCTCCCGTGGGAGCGGACGGACCTCGCCGAGACCTTCAGCCGCAGCGCTGGGAGCCGCAAAGCGGCCGTCTAGGCCGTTGGCCCCTCGCTTGCATGGATGGCGGTGAGACCTCGACCAGGAGGGCATTGCCATGACTCGCGAAGTTGTCGTGCGCCCGGCGGGAACGTCATGGGGCGCGATCCTCGACGGATGGCTCGCGACGGTGGGTGTCGCAGCGATCCTGACGCCGATCGTCGGCCTCATGCTCGCGAACTGGTACCCGACGCGCGGGTACGCGTCGACGGTGCCGATCCTCGTCGCCGTCGGGCTCGCGTATCTCATCGGCGGCTACGTCGCCGGGCGGATGGCGGGCTACCGCACCAGCTGGCACGGGATGATGGTCGCGTTCTTCGGACTCTTCGTCGTCCTCGCGCTGCTGGTCATCGACATCGCGCTCGCGGCGGGCGTCTTCGGGACGTCCGCGCGCCTCGTCCAGGTCATGCCGCAGGTCCTCGGCGTGACGCTCTATGAGTCGGCCGAGACGTTCGCTTTCGGCAGTGCTCTCGCACTCCTCATCGCCGTCTTTGCCGGGTGGCTCGGTGGGCTGCTCGCTCCGACGCGTATCGGCGCCGTCGTGCCGAGCGCGGCGGTCCCGGCGGCGGAGCCCGCTGTGGTCGAGGAGCGGACCGTCACGACGACCGAGCTCCAGCGGCCGCGCGAGCGGTTCCGGCTCCTGCCCAGCGCCGGCCGGAAGGGCGGCGAGCGGGTCGAGGACGTCAAGCCGGTGGAGCCGGTCGAGCCGGCCGTCGATCCGGTCGATGAGGTCGAGCACGCCTAGGCGGTTCCAGCTCGCGGAATCCTGAACCGGGCGGTCAGGCCGGACGTATCCTCCTGCAGACCTCGAGGGAAGGTCTGGGGGTGAGCGCATGGCCCGCACGTTCTCACGCATGATCGCGATCCTCGCGGCCCTGGCGATCCTTCTCGCGGCGTGCACCGGCACGACATCCGGCGGGCCGTCCGGCTCCGCCGCCAGCGGCGCAAAGGCTGTCTACGGAGGCAGCGTCACGTTCGCGATGAACTCGGACATCAGCAACATGGATCCGATGCTGTCCGGGCTCTTCGTCGACCGGCATCTCATGTACGCGATGTACGACTCGCTGGTCCGCGTTACGCCGAAGGGCGAGATCATCCCGTGGCTCGCCACGAAGTGGACGGTCTCGTCGGATGGTCTGACATACACGTTCAATCTGCGGACGGATGTGAAGTATCACGACGGCACGCCGTTCGATGCCGCGTCGGCGAAATGGAACCTCGACCGCTATCGCCTGACGAAGGAGTCATTGCGGCTCGGTGAGCTCGCACCCGTTGACTCCGTCACTGCCGTCGACGCGGCGACCCTGAAGGTCGTCCTCAAGACCCCGTCCGCACCGTTCCTGTCGGTGCTCGTGGACCGCTCCGGCATGATGCTGTCGCAGAAGACCGTGGAGGCCGGGGGTGCCGACTTCACCCGCAAGGCCTTCAACGCGGGGAGTGGCCCGTTCATCCTCACCGAGGCGGTGAAGGACGATCACTACACGTTCAAGAAGAACCCGAACTGGTGGGGCACCGCCGCGAACGGCGACAAGCTCCCGTACCTCGACCAGGTCATCATCAAGCCGATCACCGACGGTGACGTCCGGCTCACGAACGTCCGTACCGGTCAGGTCCAGGCGACCAACGCCGTCACCGGCAAGGACGTCCCGACCGTCAAG
>CAZMLV010000092.1:0-7050 GCA_964567235.1 uncultured Chloroflexota bacterium
GCGCGAGCGCCGGGTGGAGCGCGTACTGCGCGGCGAAGGCCGCCGTCGACCAGCTGACGCGGGTGCTCGCGCTCGAGCTCGACGGCAGCGGCATCTCGGTGAGCGCGTTCGATCCGGGCCTCGTCGACACGACGCAGCCGAGCCGGGTCCGGCCGGCGACTGCGCAGCCGCTCGGCCCGGCGCGCGTGGTCGCGTATCTCTGTCTCGCGGAGACGCAGCGCAACGGCTCGGTCGTCGAAATCGGGGACACCGAGATCGTCGCCGCGGCGGAAGCCGCGCTCCGCTAGCTACCCGGTCAGGCGATGATCGCGACCGCACCGAGCGCGGCATGAGTCAAAGTCGCGTCACCCAGAACGTTCGCGCGCCTCAACGCGTCGTCCGGCCTGAGTCCGAGCGTCACGACGCGCCACCAGTCATCCGCCGCCAGCGCGACCGTCGCCGGGGCCTCCGGCGCCGCTCCTTCGAACAGGGTCCACTGATCCGGCCCCCGGACAACACTCCAGTCGCCGCCCGCGTCCCCGCGAATGTGCACCACGACGGTCGTCCCCGATGGGACGTCCAGCGTTCCGAGGGCCTTCGGGAGCGCGTGCATCGACGCAGCGATGACCGGACCGCAAAAGCGCGCTTCGCTCTGTCCGGGACGCTTCACCGCGTCGCGGATGTGCTGCTGGTGGATCCAGCGTTCCATGTACTCGCGGGCCAGATCCAGCCAGACCGGTGCCGGCCCGGGCTCTGCCCAGGAGACCGGTCCGCCCATCGCGTTCGGATCGAGCGTGTCGAAGTGGTCAGCCAGCAACGGTCCGGCGGCGCGCAGCAGGTCGACCGTCAGGCGGGGACTGAACCGGCGCGCCGCGTCCACCGATTCCTGGTTGAGGCGCTCGAGGAGCGCCCCGAGTGTCTCGCCGGAGCGCGCTGCCAGCGCGGGGACACCATCGCGGCGTCGTGAGATGTTCGATAGGTCGCCGCCGAGGATGTGGAGCGCGACATCACGCACGTTCCAGCCGGCGCAGACCGTGGGGAACGTCCACTCGCCGGGAGATAGGGCACCGAGCAGATCCACGAGGGCGGCCCGATCCTCTCGAAAGAGCGGCCCCACGATGATCGGTCGCACGGGTCGCAGGCCCGCCGGCACGGGGTTCGGCTCAGGCCTTGCCCGCGGGCGAGTAGCCGCGCCGCTTCGAGATCGCGCCGGAGAGCAGCTTGGTCACGCGCTCCGGGTCGGTCACCGCGCGCCGCTCGAGCTCCTCCGCCGGCCGGCCGATGAGCCCGCAGGTCGCGCAGTCACCGTTGCCATCGAGCCGGGCGTGGCAATGCGCGCAGTGGACCTCGAACGCGCCATGCGGCCGGAACAGCTCGAGACCTTTGGCCTCCGCGAGGAGCGCCGCGAGCTCGGCCACGGCTATCCGGCCGAGAGCACGACGGACTTCTTCTCGAGATAGCCATCGAGGGCCTCGAGGCCGTGCTCCTTGCCGAACCCGGATTGCTTCGAGCCGCCGAACGGCAGCTGGTCGTACGCGACCTGGATGTCATTGACCCACGTGTAGCCGGCCTGCAGCAGCTCGATGGCCTTGCGGGCCTTGGCGAGATCCTTCGTCCAGATCGAAGAGCCGAGACCGTACACGCTCGCGTTCGACTTCGCGATCGCCTCGTCGAGGTCGTTCACGATGACGATCGGCAGCGCCGGCCCGAACACCTCTTCCGTGAGCATCCGCGAGTCCTCGCTCACGCCCGTCAGGACCGTCGCATCCATGAACCAGCCGCGCTCGAACTCCTTGCCCTGCGGCCGCGTGCCGCCGGCCAGGACCGTCGCCCCCTTCTTCACGGCATCGGCGACCTGGGCCTCGACCAGGGCGCGCTGCTGCTCGGTGTGCAGCGGGCCCATCTTGGTCCCCTCAGCCAGGCCGTCGCCGACCTTCCACTCCTTCTTCGCCCGGTCCGCGATCTTGGCCATGAACTCCTCGGCCACCGACGCGAACACGTAGACCCGCTTCACCGCGAGGCAGGCCTGGCCGGCGTTGAAGAACCGGCCGATGGCCGTGGCCGCGGACGCGCGCCGGATGTCGGCGTCGTCGCACACGATCATCGGATCACTCCCGCCGAGCTCGAGCGTGATGCGGGTCACATTGTCGGCGGCGAGCTTCATGATCCGCTTGCCGGTCTCGGTCTGGCCGGTGAACGCGATCTTGTTCACCTTGGGGTGCGAAACGAGTGCGTCGCCGATCTCGGCGCCGCTCCCGTGCACGATGTTCAGCACGCCCGGCGGCAGCCCGGCCGAGTTGATGATCTCGACCGCCTTCTGCGTCGCGAGCGGGGTGGTGGATGCCGGCTTCAGCACGACCGTGCAGCCGGTCGCCAGCGCGGGGCAGATCTTGTTGGCCATGAGCGTGAGCGGGAAGTTCCACGGCGTGATCGCGGCCACGACCCCGATCGGCCGGCGGATGGTGAGACCGAACTTCCCGGGGTCGTCGAGCGGGACGTAGTCGCCGCGGATCTTGTCGGCCAGGCCGGCGTAGTACTCGAGGTTCTCCTGCACCCGCGACGCTTCGAGGATCGCGTGCGCGAGCGGCTTGCCCTGCTCCTGCGACAGGAGCTTCGCGATCTCCGGGACCGCGGCCTTCATCTTCTCCGCGGCCGCGTGCAAGATCGCCGCGCGCTTCGTCGGCGGCAGGCTTGCCCAGGCCGGGAACGCCTTCGCCGCGGCCTCGACCGCGGCGTCGACGTCAGCCGCGCTGCCGCGCGGGATCGAGTCGACGACCGAGCCGTTCGAAGGGTTCTTGACCTCCATCGTCTTGCCCGCCTGCGAGTCGACGAGCTCGCCGTTGATGAACATCTTCGCCATGTGATACCTCTCCGAACCTGCTGCTACCGGCGCGCACGTGCGCGACTTCGGTGCTTAGATTGTGCCGGAAATCCGCGCGCGTGCGTTCGGGAGGTCGCCATGTCGGTCGTTCGGCTGGAGCTACGGGATGCCGTCGGGCACATCGTGCTGGACCGGCCGCCGGCCAACTCGTACGACAAGGCCTTTCTTGACGATCTTTCGCTTGCCATCGACGCGGCGCGCTTCGATCCCGCCGTCAAGGCGATCGTCGTGCGCAGCGCGTCGGAGAAGTTCTTCTCCGCCGGCGCGGACGTGAAGATGTTCGCGTCGACCGACAGCGAGTACCAATTCGCGTTCGTCATCCACGCGAACGAGATCATGGGCAAGTTCGAGCGGACGCCGAAGATCGTCGTCTGCGCGATCAACGGCCATTGCCTCGGCGGCGGGCTCGAGATCGCGATGTGCGCCGACATCCGCATCGCCGCCGAGGGCAGCTACAACATCGGCCTGCCCGAGGTCACGCTCGGGGTGCTGCCCGGGACCGGCGGGACGCAACGGCTCCCGCGGCTCATCGGCCGGCAGAAAGCGCTCGAGCTGATGATCCGCGGGAGCACCGTGCAGCCGGCCGAGGCGAGATCACTCGGCATCGTCGACGAGGTCGTGGCCCCGGACAAGCTTCAGGAGCGCGCGCACGAGATGGCGTCATTCTTCTCGACCGGCCCGACGTTGGCGATCGGGCAGATCAAGCTCGCGACCGTGCTCGGCGGCGGGATGCCGTTCGAGAACGGGATGCTCTTCGAGCACGCCGCGGTCGGGCGCCTCTTCGCCTCGGAGGACGCGCGCGAAGGGGTGACCGCGTTCACCGAGAAGCGCAAGCCGAACTACAAGGGAAAGTGACGACCCTCGTCTCCAAGATGGAGACGATCGAGAGCTCGCCGCTCCTTCCCGGCACGCGACCGATCACCCTGCACTACCGGGACGGTGGCGCCGGCGAGCCGCTCGTCATCCTGCACGGCGGCTGGGGCTACGGCTTCTACCCGTACGACGACGCGATCGCGACGCTCGGCCGGCGCTTCGTGATCCCCGACCGCACCGGCTACGGGCGCTCGCCGCACATCGCGGAGCTACCGGCGGAGTTCCACGTTGCCGCGGCGGTCGAGACCGAGACGCTGTTGGATGCGCTCGGGATCGAGCGCTGCGCGCTCTGGGGGCACAGCGATGGCGCGATCATCGCCACCCTGCTCGCGCTGCGGTCACCGGAGCGCTACAGCGGCCTCGTCGTCGAGGCGATCCACCTGGATCGGGCGAAGCCCCGCTCGCGCGACTTCTTCCTTCGCATGCGCGACGACCCCGACTCGTTCGGCGAGCGCGTTGCCCGCCGCCTGGCGGAGGACCACGGCGAGGACTACTGGCGCACCGTGCTCCACGCAGGAGGGCAGGCGTGGCTCGACATCGCGAAGACGCCCGACGACGACTTCTACGAAGGCCGGCTTCAGGAGCTGCGCGTTCCGCTGCTCGTCGTGCACGGTGCCGACGATCCGCGCACCGAGCCGGGTGAGCTCGACCGCATCGAGCGCGACATCCCCTCGGCGCGGATCGAGCTGCTCGCCGGCGCCGGCCACAGCCCGCACAGCGAACGGGGCTCGGCCGCCCGCTCGACCGCGCTGGTCGCGAATTTCCTCGCCTCGGTCCCAGTGGTATAACCATTTGCCAATTCACCCCTGCGGCCCATCACGGGCGGGGGCGGGAGATCGACCATGGCCATAGCCGAGCGGCCGACCCGGACCTTCCGTGATCTGCGGGACTGGCTCACGCGCATCGACGGCATGGGGGAGCTGCGGATCATCCGGGGCGCCCGCGCCGAGGACGAGATCGGCATGGCCACCGAGCTGGCCGGCCGCGTCCACGGCACGCCGGCCCTCCTGTTCGACGAGATCCCCGGCTATCAGAAGGGCTTCCGGGTGCTGTCGAACGGCCTCGGTTGGTTCCCGCGGCTCGCGCTGACGCTCGGGCTCGATCCGAAGCTCTCGCCCGAGGAGCTCGTGCGGGCATGGCAGAAGCGGGTGTCGGAGGGCATCACCCCGATCCCGTCGGTCGAGGTGAAGGACGGCCCGATCTTCGAGAACGTCAAGCGCGGCGCCGACGTCGACATGACGATCTTCCCCGCGCCGAAGTGGCACGAGGATGACGGTGGGCGCTACATCGGCACCGGCAGCTTCGACATCACGCGCGACCCCGACAACGGCTGGGTGAACCTGGGCTGCTACCGGGTGATGGTCCATGACCGCAACAAGCTCGGCTTCTACATCTCCCCGGGCAAGCATGGCCGGATGCACCGCGACGCGTGGCTCGCGCGCGGCGAGAAGATGCCGATCGCGTTCGTCGCCGGCGGTGACCCGCTCCTCTTCCTCGCGGCCGCGACCGAGGTCCAGTTCGGGCTCACCGAGTACGACTGGGCGGGCGGCGTGCGCGGCGAGCCGTATCGCGTCGTGAAGGGTCCGGTCACCGGACTGCCGCTGCCGGCCGACGCGGAGATCGTCATCGAAGGTTGGGTCGACCCCACGGAGCGGATCGTCGAAGGCCCGTTCGGCGAATGGACCGGCTACTACGCCAGTGACGCGCGGCCCGAGCCGTTCATGGAGGTCGAGGCGCTCTACTACCGCAACGACCCGATCATCCTCGGCTCGCCGCCGAACCAGCCGCCCGACGAGCAGTCCTTCTATCGGGCGTTCCTGCGCTCCGCGCTGCTGCGCTCCGAGCTCGAGGCGGTCGGCGTGCCGGGGATCAAGGGTGTCTGGTGTCACGAGGTGGGCGGGTCGCGGCTGTTCAACGCGGTGAGCATCGAGCAGCGCTACGCGGGACATGCGCGTCAGGTCGGCCACCTCGCCGCGACGGTGCACGCGGGCGCGTACCTCGGCCGCTACGTGATCGTGGTGGACGACGACATCGACGTGATGGACCTGAACGACGTCGTGTGGGCCATGAGCACCCGGTCGGACCCGGTCGAGTCGATCGACATCATCAAGCGCGCGTGGAGCGGGCCGCTCGACCCGCGGATCCCGAAGGACCGCAAGGGCCACAGCTCGCGCGCGATCATCGACGCCACCCGGCCGTGGGAGTGGAAGGCCGACTTCCCGGCGGTGAACACGCCGAGCCCGGAGGTCAAGCGCAAGGCGAAGGAGCGGTTCGGCTACCTCCTGCGCAATGAGCCGCATCCGAGCGACGGGAAGCTGAGCTAGCGGGTGTACGACCGCTCGGCAAAGCTCGCGGCCAAAGGTGTCGTCATCGAATACTGGCTGCAGCGCTCGCACGCCCTGTTCACCGCGGTCCAAGGCGTCGACCTCGAGGTCCGCACCGGCGAGTTCGTCGCGATCGTCGGACCGTCGGGGTGCGGCAAGACGACCTTCCTCAACGCCGTCGATGGGCTCCTGCCCATCGCGGCGGGCACGCTCACACTCGACGGTCGCGCGATCACCCAGCCAGGCGCGGACCGCGCGATGGTGTTTCAGCAACCCGGACTCCTGCCGTGGCGCACGGTGCTGGGCAACGTCATCTTCGGCGTCGAGGCCCAGCGCACGATGGGGAGGGCCGAGTCGATCGAGCGCGCGAAGCAGCAGATCGAGCTCGTTGGCCTCTCCGGGTTCGAGGACGCGTACCCGCTCGAGCTGAGCGGCGGCATGCAGCAGCGGGTCAACCTCGCGCGCGCGCTCCTCACCGATCCGGAGATGCTTCTGCTCGACGAGCCGTTCGCGGCGCTGGACGCGCAGACCCGCGAGATGATGCAGCTCGAGCTGCTGAAGATCTGGTCGAAGACCAAGAAGACCGCGCTCTTCATCACCCACGACATCAAGGAGGCGATCTATCTCGCCGACCGGGTGATCGTGTTCACCCGGCGACCCGGCCGAGTGAAGACCGTCGTCGACATCACGCTGTCGCGCCCGCGCGATCTGCGGATCAAGCGTGACCCGCAGTTCCTCACCTACGAGGATCAGATCTGGGAATCGATCCAGGAGGAGCTTGCGGTGCCGGCCGAGCGGCTCATCGCGGGAGTACCCGCGGCATGAGACGGGCCATCGAGGCCGAGCCGATCGCGGCGCGAGGCAGTGGCGACGCGATGCCCGCGAGGGAGCGGCGCTCTGCCGTCAAGCCCGGCCGGATGAAGGAGTGGGAGCCGCTGATCATCGGCCTGCTCACCGTCGCCGTCGTCCTGACGGTGTGGCAGCTCGTCGCGA
>CAZMLV010000093.1:0-7043 GCA_964567235.1 uncultured Chloroflexota bacterium
AGGAGGCCGCCAAGTGGATGGAGCGCTACCGGATCTTCTGGGAGCAGAGCCTCGATCGGCTCGATCAGCACCTTCGCGAGATGCAGCGGGAGGAAAAGAAGCATGGCCGCGGGAAATAAGGTGGTCGCACCCGAGCGGACCCTCATCACGACGCGCGTGTTCGACGCTCCGCGAGAGGCCGTCTACCGGGCCTGGACCGACCCGAAGCAGCTGGCGAAGTGGTTCCCGCCGGAAGGCATGACCGCGCCGCGCTGCGAGATCGATGCGCGGCCGGGTGGCGTGTTCCGCGTCGACATGCAGGGACCGGACGGCCCGCCCTTCGATGGGAAGGTGTTCCCCGGTCCGGGACAGGTCGTCGAGGTCACGCCGAACGAGCGGCTCGTGTTCACGATGACCCCGGAGTTCGACGGCCGGGCCCTCCCGACGGTCACCACGACCGTGACGTTCGAGGACGTGGCCGGCAACCGGACGCGGTGCACGGTCGCGCAGAGCCTCGAGACCGTGGAGGAGTTCCAGCGGATGGCCAAGCAGGGCATGGCCGAAGGCATCGCCCAGAGCCTCGGCAAGCTCGCCGGCGTGCTCTCGGGCAAGCGCTCCGACCGCGGCATCAGCGTCGACGGGCGCGTCCTGACGCTGACCCGGGTGTTCGACGCGCCGCGCGAGCTCGTGTGGACCGCGTTCACCGACCCGAAGCACCAGGTGAAGTGGATGTTCGCCAACGACTGGGAGACGCCGACGGCCACGGCCGATCTGCGTCCCGGCGGAGCGTTCAGCATGCGCATGCGGCCGGCCGACCACAGCGAGGAGGGCTTCGAGCTCGCCGGGACGTACCGCGAGGTCGTCAAGCCCGAGCGCGTCGTCCAGGTCCTCGAAGACGGCCGCCTGATGACCGCCGTATTCACGGAGGTGCTGGGCGGCGGTACGCAGCTGGTGTTCTCGGTCGAGATGGCGATGGGCGAGGACCAGGAGCGCGCCGGCTACACCCAGATCCTCGACCACTTCGCCACTCACCTCGCGACGCTGTCCGGAACGAAGTAGGGGATGACGAAATGAACAAGATCACGCCGTTCCTCTGGTTCGACGATCAGGCCGAGCAGGCGATGCGGTTCTACGTCTCGATCTTCAACAACTCCAAGGTGCTGGAGGTCACGCCCGGGCCGGATGGGAAGGTGATGGGCGTGCGCTTCGAGCTCGAGGGGCAGGAGTTCACCGGACTGAACGCCGGTCCGGAGTTCAAGTTCACCGAGGCCATCTCCTTCTATGTGAACTGCAGGGACCAGGCGGAGGTCGACGAGCTCTGGGCGAAGCTCTCGGCCGGGGCGGGCGAGGAGTCGAGCTGCGGGTGGGTGAAGGACCGCTTCGGCCTCTGGTGGCAGATCATCCCCGAGGCCCTGCCCAGGTTGATGCGCGACAAGGATCCGGTCAAAGCGAAGCGCGTCGTCGACGCGATGCTGAAGATGAAGAAGATCGACGTCGCGGAGCTCGAACGGGCCCACGCCGGGTGAGCGCGGCGCTCGGATCACGCGCCGTCGAGCACGAAGAGCCTGAATCCCTGCGGCCCCGCACGAGGCCGTGGGCCGCGCTCGCGCTCGTGTGCTTCGGGGCGCTGATGATCGTGCTCGACGGCACGATCGTGAACATCGCCCTGCCGTCGATCCAGCGGGATCTCGGCTTCTCGCAATCCGGCCTCGCCTGGGTCGTGAACGCCTACGTGCTCACGTTCGGCGGCTTTCTCCTGCTCGGCGGCCGGGCCGCGGATCTCATCGGGCGGAGAGCGGTGTTCGTCGCCGGCTTGGCGATCTTCACCGCCGCGTCACTGGCCTGCGGCCTGGCCGCGGCGCAGTGGGCGCTCGTCGCTGCCCGCGCGGTCCAGGGGATCGGCGGCGCGATCGTCCAGGCGGTCGCGTTCTCGCTGATCCTCGAGCTGTTCCGGGAGCCCGGGCCGCGCGCGAAGGCGATGAGCGTCTGGGGCTTCGTGTCGTCGGCCGGCGGCGCGGTCGGTGTCGTGCTCGGCGGCGTGCTCACGCAGACCGGCGACTGGCACCTGATCTTCCTCCTGAACGTGCCCATCGGGATCATCGCCATCGCGCTCGCGGGCCCGCTCCTTCCGGCCGGCCGCGGTCTGGGACTCGGTGCCGGGGTCGACGTGTGGGGTGCCCTCGCGATCACCGCGGCTCCGATCCTCGCGGTCTACGGGATCCTGCAGGCCCCGGATGCCGGATGGACGTCGCCGCCCGTGCTCGTGCCGGTGGCCCTCGCGCTCGTGGCCCTCGCGGCGTTCGTCGTCGTCGAGCAGCGAGCGAGCGCGCCGATCGTCCCCCTGCGGATCTTCCGGTCACCGGCGGTGTCACTGTCCCAGGTCGTCATCGTCGCGCTCATGGCCGCGTTCTTCGGGTGGTTCTTCTTCTCGCCGCTGTACATGCAACGGGTCCTGGGCTTCGGCGCGCTCCGGACCGGTCTCGGCTTCCTGCCCGCGATGCTCGTCTTCGCGGCGATGTCGCTCGGCATCGCGGCCTGGATCGTCGGCCGCGTCGGGCCGAAGCGGGCGCTGCTCGCCGGGATGTCGATCGCGGTGCTCGGCCTGGCACTGCTCGCGCGGGCACCGGTCGCAGGCGTCTACGCCGTCGACGTCCTGCCGCCGATGTTGCTCATCGCGGTGGGCGGCGGGCTCGGCTTCCTGCCGCTGATCCTCATCGCGACGGGTGAGGCCACGCCGCAGGAGAGTGGGCTCGTGTCCGGTCTCGTGAGCACGTCGCAGATGGTCGGCGGCGCGATCGGGCTGGCCGTGCTCGTCAGCCTTGCTGCGGCGCGGACCGCCGGCGCTTCAGCCGACTCGGCCGCGCTCAACGACGGCTATCACCTCGCGTTCCTCGCGGCGGCCACGCTGACCGCGGGCGCCCTGATGCTCGCGACGCGGCTTCCGGACGGTATCCGCGAGGGCCGACCCTAGGCTGCGAAGGGGGGCCCGAACAGCTGCGCGAGCGAGCGGGCCTGATCGAGCGCGCGCGCGGCCACGATGACCTCCTCGAATGAGATCGGTATGGCGCGCGGCGTCTCGGTCGCGACCGCGAAGAAGGACTGCTCGCAGCCGGCGCAGGTGACCTGCATGAGCCGCGTGTCCTCGTAGTGCCGGACCTCACGCACGATGGCCCGCTCGAGTGATGCGCCGCATCGGCTGCACGCGCCGCTGATCGTGTCCATGCTCGTCCGCGAGGCACACGCGGTGCCAGGCAGGCGAGCCGCCACCTGACGGTTCGGTAACGCTAGATGTAGTCGGCCCGGCGGACCTTCAGCGGCCCCTTCGCGTAGTTCGGCGGGGTGTCTTCGATCTTCACGTGGTTGTAGTTGTGTGTGGTGACCTCATGCGTCGTGCGCTGCTCGCTCGCCGCGAGGAGCGACTGCATCGAGCTCTGGTCGAGCACCTGGAATCGGACATCGCACCCGGCGAAGCGGCACGGGAAACCACCGGACTTCATACGGTCAATTCCTCCCGAGGATGCGGTTGGATGGGACTCCCCTCCGGTGGCGAATTGTACCGATGAACCTGCCGCCGTGCAGCGCTGGTACCGTCCGGCGATGAGGAGGGCGGACCCCTGGCTCGTCGCCGGCGCCGTCCTCTGCGGGCTCCTTCTGTTCGTCGCCGCCTACGGGGACCGGCTCGCCCCGAACGAGCCGGTATTCCTGATGGTCAACGGCCCAGCCGGGACCGAGCGCCCGCTGCCGCCCGGCGAGCCGTTCGTGTTCGGCTCGGACGCGGTGGGCCGGGACCTCTTCAGCCTCGTGCTCGTCGGGGCGCGCACGACCCTGCTGATCGTGGTGCTCGCCGGCGCGGCTCGCCTGGCCGCGGGCCTCGGATTCGCGATCGTCGCGAGCTGGCTGCGCCCGATCCGCCTCCTGGTCGACGCGGCCGCCGACATCGCATCGTCGGTGCCCTCGACCATCGTCGCCGTCTTCGCCGTCCTCGTGTTCGCGCGGCAGGGCGCGCCGGCGTTCGTCTTCGTCTCCGCCCTGCTCGTCACCGGCTGGGCCGGTCCGTATCGCGTCGTGCGAGCCGAGCTCGCGCGCCTGCGCGCGGCGCCGTACACGGAGGGAGCGGTCGCGCTCGGTGTCTCGCGAAGGCGCCTGTTCGCGCGGCACCACCTGCCGCACCTCGTGCCGGTCCTCGCACTGGCCGCGAGCCAGCAGATCGCCGCGGCGCTCATCGCGCTCGCGGAGCTCGGGGTCATCGGGATCTTCGTCGGGCCGACGCGTTCGCTGAATCTTGCCGAGGCCATGCGGGTCGTACCCGCGGGCATCGGCACCACCTTCCCGGTCCCCGACCTGCCGGAGTGGGGCGGCCTCCTGGCACTCGGACGCGGGCTGCAGAACCTGTACGTCACCCGCTGGGCGTTCCTCGTCCCGGGCGTCGCGATCGCGTTCGCGGCGATCGCGGTGACCCTGCTCGGCGTCGGGATCGCGCGGCAGTACCGCCGTCGCAATCTGCTGCACGACCTCGCGACGCGGCGGGCGCTGCTCGTCGCGGTCCTGGTCGCGGCCATCGTCGCGCCGGCGTTCGTCCTGCCGTCGCCCCACGCCGCGGCCGTCGAGCTCGGGGACACCGCGCGCAGCCGCGCGGTCGTGGGCACCGACCCCGGAGGTGTGCTGGCCGAGTCGCACCTCGCGGTCACGCCGGTCGACCTCACCAACACGCATGTGCAGAAGATCGGAGCCGCGGTCCTGCAGGTCGACACACCGGCCGGGCGCGCGCAGTTCGCCGAGGGCACGGGTGCCGACTTCACGGCGTTGCTCATCGGTGCGTCGGGCGGCGGCACCGTCGACGCAGCGGTCGTGTTCATGGGCTGGGGCGTCTCGCCGGCCGATTTCCCGCGGCAGCAGGTGTCGGTGTTCTCGTCGGGCGACTTCGGGACCGCGGTCTCGGGTTGGCAGGACGACTATGCGCGGGTCGACGTGCGCGGCAAGGTCGCGCTCGTCCTTCGGCTGCCGAACATCCGCAGCGGGCGGAACGCGGTCACCGCCCCCACGGCGGACACGCTGATCGCGTCGGCGCTCAAGCGCGGCGCGGCCGCGGTCCTGTGGGTCGATCCGACCCGCGACCAGATCATCGCGCGGGGCCAGCCCGACCCGTACCGGCGCCTGGAGACGGACGATCCGATCACCAAGATCGCTGGGCAGCCCGTGTTCCTCGTCTCGCCGGCCGTCGCCGACCAGCTGCTTGCGCCGATCTCGATCCGCGCGACCGACATCCTGCGCGCCCAGGCCCAGGGCGACGTGAGTGCGACGGACGGCCGATCGATCGCGCAGGAGCTGCCCGAGCGCGCGCACGTCGAGCTGCCCATCGCGGCGGTCAGTTCCGCGTCGCATTCGCTCGTCGCCCTGACGCCCGCGTCGGCCGGCACGCACCGTCTGGTCATCTGGGCGGTGGCGCCCTCCGCGGCGACCGGAAGCCGCAGCGCCGCGGACGTGCTGAGCGCGCTCGTGCGCGCGCTCGCCGGGCGCGACGCGCCGCCTCTCGCGTTCGTGCTCTTTGACCCGCGCGGCGATCCTGCGGCGAACGCGAAGGCCGTCCGTGCCGTGCTCGGGTCGACGCCGATCGACGACGTCGTCGCCATTGAGTCGCTTGGCGGCACGAGCCTGCGGTTCTCGACCGTGTACGCGGATCTCGTCCCTGCGATCGACGACTACGCCGAGCGCGTCGGAGCGCGGGCTGCCCGGACCGCACGCGTGCTGGACCCGGCCGCTCCGGCGACCGGCGATCTCATGCGCTCGGCCGGCCTGACGCCGTTCACCGACGATCACTGGCTGCTCATCTCGGGGCAGGGACCGGTGACCGACGATGGCGGGCTTCGTGAGGACGCCGCGGCGGTCGTCGGGTACATCGTCGCCCGCTACGGCGAGCACGCGGCGGAGCTCGTCCGATGACCTTCGTCGTCCGCCTTGCCCGCGTCCCGGCGACGGTGATCGCCCTGGGTCTGCTGTTCGCCGCCGTCGCGCCCGCGGCCATGGCGAGCTATCAGCCGTTCACCCTCGCGCCGGGGATCGGGCCTTCGATCCGCCGGAGTGGCGAGCTATTCGTGCCGACGATCGAGACGCAGTACCAGGCGCCGCTCGGCACAGTGATCGCGGAGGCGACCGTCCGCAGCTTCGCCCTCCTTGCCGGCGTCGCGGTGTTCACGCTGGTCGTCGGGGTGCTCGTCGGGATCACCGCTGCGCTTCTGCGCCGGCGCGCCGTGTCGAGCGGCATCGTGCTCGGTGCGACGAGCGTCGTCGCGGCGGTGCCATCGTTCTTCCTCGCGTACTTCCTGCAGATCCTGTTCATCTTCATCGGCGGGGCGACCGGCCACACGATCCTGCCCGTCTTCGGATTCGGGCTCGACGGCCACCTCGTGCTGCCGCTCCTCGCCCTGTCGGCGCCGGCGGTCGCGACGACCGCGCAGCTCACGGCCGTGCGGATGGGTGAGGTCTTCGACGCCGACTTCATCACGACGGCGAACGCGAAGGGCCTCTTGCCCTCGTGGATCATCAGGGTGCACGTCCTGCCGCACGTGCTCCCGGTGTCGCTCGAGGCCGTCGGGAGCGGCCTGCGCGTCGCGGTCGCCAGCCTGCCGATCGTCGAGTACATCCTGCTCTGGAACGGGATCGGGTTCGTCGCATTGCAGGCGATCGCGCTCCGTGATCCCGCTGCCCTCACGGCCTGCGCGATCGTGCTGAGCGCGCTGTTCGCGTTCACGAGCCTGCTGCTCGATCTGCGCCGCACGCGCTTCCACTGAGCCGCCACCGTCGCCTAGACTGGCGCCTTCCGGGCGTGAAGGAGCGCGTGCGCGTGGGGGGTGTCATGCAGAAGCGGATCGTTGGCGTACTGGCGGTGCTCGCGATCACCTTGGCCGCGTGCACCGGCACCACGGCGACCGGCGGACCGAGTGGCTCGCCGACGGCGTCTGCCGCAAAGCCCGACGTGAAAGTCGGCGTGGTCATCTCGCTCACCGGCGTTGGCAACGTGTACGGACCGACCCAGAAGAACGGCGTCGAGCTCGCGGCCCAGCGGA
>CAZMLV010000094.1:0-1848 GCA_964567235.1 uncultured Chloroflexota bacterium
CGAAACGGCGCGCGTTCCGGCTGAAGCGTCCGAGTCGAGCTGCTCGCGGACATCGTGTCCCTGTCATGGGATCCGGTGGTCGGGGAGAAAGATCGAGCGGATCATTCGAACGAGTCGGGTGGAACGCGGAGCGCCTACATAACGGAGAAACCCATTGCCCGACGTCGCCCTCCTAATCGACTGGGAGAACGTCTACTACACCTTGCGGCAGCACACCGAAGGCCCGCTGCCATCATCGCTTTCGATCCTCCAGGCCATCCTGCAGAAAGCGGCCGAGTTCGGTCCGGTCCGCGTGAAGCAGGCGATCTTCGGATCCGAGGTCGTTTCGCAAGACGAGACGCTGCTCATGGCGCTCGAGTTCACCGGCATGGAGCCGGTCGCGGTCGCGCAACGCATGAGCGGCCGTCTGCTCAAGGGGCGGTCCGATGCGGTCCTCATCACCCGCACGATGAAGCTCCTCTACAAGGACCGGCCGGACATCGACGTGTGGTTCATCGTGTCCGGCGACCGCGACCTCAACGCCCTCTGCAAGGCGCTGAAGGACGAGGACAAGGCGGTCTATCTGATCGCCGGCGACAAGGCCCTCGCCAACGAGCTCCGCGACTCCCCGTACCTGCGCGATGGCGTCTTCCTCCTCGAGGACCTCATCCCGGAAGCGCGGTGGACCCGCACCGGGATCCTGCGCACCGATGACACCCAGGCCGGCAAGGATGAAGCGCCACGTGGCCGGACCCGTGGGGTCCGCGGGGGCGCCGGACGCGGCCGGGCTGGCGCACCGGTGCGCGTCGCCGCGCCCGCGAGCATCCCGGCGGTCGTGCCGACCGGCTCGCCCGAATCGGAGAAGGAGCAGCGCCGGCTCGCGGTCCTGCTCCTCGACCAGCTCGTCGCGCTCCGCGCCGATCAGATGCCGCGGGGCGACTTCGTGCGGAGCGTCGTGCCGCTCTCGCACAAGGAAGCGTCGAGCGTGCTCGACCAACGGATCGACTTCGGGGTCGCGCAGCATCACATCAGGGCCGAGCAGCCCGCCCGTACGCGGCTCAAGGACAAGCAGCTGCTCTCGCTGGAGTTCGGCGACGCGCTCGTGGCCGAGACGCTGTTCCATCTCGTCCGGGTGCTCCGGCGCATCGACTCCGTCACGAGCAAGGACACCCGCCGCATCCCCGCGGTCGAGGCGGTCCTCGATCCGCTCTCCCGTGCCGATCAGCCCGGCGGCCTCGCGAAGGGCAAAGCGCAGCGCCGCATGCTGCTCGAGACGCTGTTCAACATCGCCGAGGAGCGCGGCGCCATCGCGACCGAGCAGGTATCGCGTGACGGCCGCAACGTGACGATGTGCTGGCTGAGCGAGGGACACCCTCTCGTGAAGTACGCGCGCCAGCCGAGCGCCGCGATCGTCCATCTCTTCAATTTCGTCGGCAGCACCCGGGCGAAGGACGACAAGGCCGACTGGGTGAACAGCGCGCTGTTCAGCGAGCTCCTGTCGCGCGTCGAGGGCGACGCCCTCGAGTCGAACATCCGCCGCGCCGTCGAGAGCGGGCTCATGAAGCCCGAGGAGCACGGCCGGAAGGCCGGCTACATCATGGATCGCGCGCACGCCGACGCCCGCGTGATGCTCGGCGACTTCTCGCGCCTCAACGGCGAGGGCCACGAGGATGAGCCTCGCGCCGCGGTGACGGCCGAGGACGACCAGGATGAAGAAGGCCGTGATGAATTGGCGGGAGAAAGCCTGCCCGTGACGCACGGTGACGCCGGCGTGTCCGAACCGTCCAGGGACGAGACTGCCCCCGGAGACGCGCCCAAGGCGCGTCGCACGCGAGGCAGGCGCGGGGGGCGCCGGCGACACAACCCGCC
>CAZMLV010000094.1:1858-7037 GCA_964567235.1 uncultured Chloroflexota bacterium
CCCCCCCCCCCCCCCCCGCCGCCGTCGACGGAGAGGCAGGCGAGGGGGACGCGGGAGACACAAGCCGCCGGCGGCGGCCGCCTCCTAGATCTCCAGGTCCATCGCGAGCAGCTCCGCGACCGCGTCGCGTAGCCGGGCGAGCACCGGGAGATGATCCGGGTGGCTCGCGTACGCGGCGAGCCCAGCGCGATCGTCGAACGTCTCGAGCAGGACGTGCGTGTAGCCCTGCGCGCGCGCCGGGCTGACGTTCTCCCCCACGTCGAGCGACCGCAGCGAGGGGACCGTGGTCGCGAGCGCCCGCACCGCCGCGAGGATCGCGTCACGTTCGGCCTGGGGAACGCTGTCCTTGAACGCCCACAGGACGACGTGGCGGATCACGGTCGCGATGATTGCACGGCGTTCAGGTAACGGTTTCGTGACAGATGTTCGCGTGGCATCGCCGGTGCCCGACTCGAGACGATGGCGGGGGCCCGCGCGCGCCTCGTACTCATCGTCGAAGACGACAGGACGACCGGGGACGTGCTCGCCAGCGCGATCAACGAGCAGCGTGGCTACCGGGCCCTGACCGTCGCGACCGGCGACGACGCGCTCGACGCGCTCGGCCGGATCGATCCGGACCTGCTGCTGCTCGACATCCGGCTGCCCGGGATGTCGGGGCTCGACCTGTATGACCGGATCCGCGCCGACCCGCGATTCCGGTCGCTGCCGATCGTGTTCGAGACGGGGACCGGTCGCGAGCATGCGGCCGAGCTCCGCGCGCGCGGCGTCGCGACGTACATCAAGAAACCGTTCGACCTCGACGAGCTCGTGCGATTCGTCAGGCGGCTGGTCCCGCCGCGGAACGGCGCGAAGCACCCGGGGTAGCTGCTAGGTCTTCGGGCCGGCGCTCGCCAAACGCTGCTCCATCTTCGACTCGACGCGATCCTTCGTGAGCTGCGAGCTCTCGACGAGGTCGCGGAACCCTTCGGCATCGAGCTCCAACACCTCGCTGGGTGCCGTCGCGCGGACCGTCGCGTTGCGCACAGTCCCGCTGAGCAGGCCGATCTCGCCGAAGAAGTCGCCCGGCTTCAGCGTCGAGATCTCCTTCTCGCCCTGCGGTCCGCTCTGGCGCACGCTTGCCGCGCCGCGGGTCAGGATGAAGAAGGATTCCGCCGGCTCGCCCTGGCGGATGATCGTCTGACCGGACAGGAACCGCCGGATCTTGGTCCGCTCGACCTCGCGTTCCAACGTCGCGCTCGGCACATCCGGGAAGCTGCGCCGCATGTGCTTGAGCTCCTCGATGTACCGCTCCGCGTGGAGGACCGCGGTCGTGGCGTCGCCGACGGCCGTGGTCACCTGCTTCGCGAGCTGCGCTCGCGTGTCGCCGCAGGCGTACACGCCGGGGATGTTCGTGCGCATGTACTGGTCGGTCAGCAGGTAGCCGTTCTCGTCGTGATCGACGTGCTCGTCGAAGAGGTGCCGCCCGACGGGCTTGAAGCCGATGAACACGAACACGCCGCCGACGGGGATCCGCTCGACCGCGCCGTCGCGCTCGACGTCCATCCAGCGGACCTGCGTGTCGCCACCGATCTCCTTCACCGTCGCCGGCGTGATCGCCTTCACGTTGTCCATGCCGAGCAGCCGATCCTGCAGGATCGATTGCGCGCGGAACTCGTTGCGCCGGTGGACGAGGCTCAGGTTCTTCGCGAAACGTGTGAGGAAGAGCCCCTCCTGGAAGGCGGAGTCGCCCCCACCGACGACCGCGAGATCCTCGCCCTTGAAAAATGCCCCATCGCAGACCGCGCAGTACGAGACCCCGCGGCCGTGGAACTCCGTTTCACCGGGGACCTCGAGCTTCGTCGGCTCGCCACCGACCGTGACGATCACGGCGTACGCCCGATGCGTGGTGCCGTCCTCCATCTCGACGACCTTCCAGTCGCCGTCGCTCCGGATCTTCTTCACCGGTGAGTACGGCTGGATCTTGAGACCGAACTTGGTCGCATGGGCGGCCATCTTCTCGGCGAGGGCGCGTCCGGTGATCGATTCCTCACCCGGCCAGTCCTCGATGAGGTCCGTATTCAGGAGCTCTCCGCCGATGTCCTTGGCCTCGAAGAGGATCGTCGACATATTGGCCCGGGCGGCATAAAGGCCCGCCGTCAGGCCCGCCGGACCGCCGCCGATGATGATCAGATCGAAATCAGACATGGGTAGACGACACTAGAACAGGTATGGACCCCACTTCTATTCGTTACCTCGCCCTCGGCGACTCGTTCACCATCGGCACGGGCACCACGCCCGACAAGGCCTTCCCCGCGCTCCTCGCCGCCCGGTGGCGCACGGCCGGTCGCACGGTCGAGCTGCTGAACCCGGCGGTCAACGGCTACACGACCGACGACCTCATAACCCGCGAGCTCCCGCACGTTCCGGTGTTCAAGCCGACGCTCGTCACGCTGCTCATCGGCGCGAACGACATCGTGCGTGGCGGAAGCGACGACAAGCGGTATCGCGGCCAGCTTCGCCGGATCTACACCCAGCTCCGCGACGACGGCGTCCCCGGATCGGCGGTCGTCGGATTGCCGCAGCCGGAGTGGTCGCGCTCCCCCGCCGCTTCGCCGTACGGGACCACGGAGGCGCTGCTGACCCGCATCGCGCACTTCAACGCGATCGCGATGGACGAGGCCGAGACCGCCGGCGCGCGGTTCATCGACCTCTACCCGTTGATGCACCGCCAGGCCGCCGCGGAAATGCTCGCGACGGACGGGCTGCACCCGAACGCCGAGGCGCACGAGGAATGGGCTCGGACGCTCGCGGAGAAGCTGATCCTCGTTCCCCCCATGCCCGCCATGCCCGTCATATCCGTCCCGTGATCGGGATCGCGGCGCCCGTGATGCCGGACGCCTCGGTGCTCGTGAGGAACAGGATCAGCGCCGCTGCCTCCGCCGGCTGGACCCACCTCTTCGGATCGGCCTTCGGCTGGTTCGCCCGATTGACCGGATGGTCGATCGTGGCGGGCAGGATCGCGTTCGCGGTGATGCCCTGGTCCTTCGTCTCGGCCGCGAGCGCCTCGGTCCATCGAACGACCGCGCCCTTCGCCATCGCGTAGCCGGCGGTGTTGCGGCCCGCCTTCAGCGCCGACCCCGCCGCGACCGACACGATGCGTCCGTACCCGCGAGCGCGCATCGGCACGA
The DNA here is from genome assembly GCA_964567235.1 of uncultured Chloroflexota bacterium. Lineage (GTDB taxonomy): Bacteria > Chloroflexota > Limnocylindria > P2-11E > P2-11E > UBA4735. The sequence continues at coordinate 5,026 of CAZMLV010000094.1, forward strand.
GGCACGCTGCCGCCGGCACGACCACGGTCGCGACGTTCTGCTGCCAGAGCGCATCGATCTTCGCGATGTCGTCCGCGGGTCCGGTCCCGAACCCGCCGGCAAGGCTCGCGAGCACGTCGAGCCGGCCCCACGCGCGCAGCACGCGCTCGACGAACGCGTCCATCGACGCGCGGTCAGCGACGTCCCCGTCGGCGATGAGCAGCTTCGGGTCGCCATCGGCGCCGGCGAGCACGCCGAGCTCTGCTCGCAGGGCGTTCGCCTTCGCGATGTCGCGGACGGGTATCGCCACGTGCGCGCCAGACTCGAGATACGCACGGACCACCGCATGGCCGAGGTTCCCGGTCGCGCCCGTGACGACGACGCTGCGGCGATCGAAATCGGACATCGCCACCTAGACTACGCACGGATGACCCTTCTCGAGCGGATCCAGAGCCCCGCCGATCTACGGTCGCTCGACCGCGAAGAGCTCGGACAGCTGTGCCGCGAGATCCGCGAGTACACGGTCGACGCGGTCCAGCAGACCGGCGGCCATATCAGCTCGAGCCTCGGCGCGACCGAGCTCACGATCGCCCTGCATCGGATCTTCGATTCGCCGCGCGACAAGCTGGTCTGGGACACCGGGCATCAGGGCTACGTGCACAAGCTGCTGACCGGACGCCGCGAGCGGTTCGGCACGCTGCGTCAGTTCGGCGGCATCTCTGGCTTCCTCGTCCGCACGGAATCGGAGCACGACCAGTTCGGCGCGGGACACGCCGGGACCTCGATCTCCGCCGCGCAGGGCATGGCCGTGGCCCGTGATCTCAAGGGCGGCGACGAGCACGTGGTCGCGATCATCGGCGATGGCGCCCTCACCGCTGGGATGGCCTGGGAGGCGCTGAACGACATCGGCGCCCGCCGAACCCGCATGATCGTCGTCCTCAACGACAACGGCATGAGCATCGCGCCGAACGTCGGCGCGGTCTCCCGGATGCTCGAGACGGTCCGCACCGCGGCGCCGTACCGAGAGCTCAAGCACGTCGCCCGCACCGTCCTCGAGCACATGCCCGCCGGCGATCTGGCCGAAGAGGCGCGCCGCCGGCTGTTCAATTCGCTGAAGGCGATCTTCATCCCGAACATCCTCTTCGAGCAGTTCGGGTTCACGTACTTCGGCCCGGTCAATGGTCACGACCTCGATGCCGTGGAGGGCGTCCTGCGCAAGGCGCGCGACTTCCGCGACGGCCCGGTGTTCGTGCACGTCCACACCCAGAAGGGCCACGGATACGGACCTGCCGAGGAGGACAACCAGAAGTGGCACGGCGTGTCGGCGACCGGGACGGCGCCCGCGCAGGCCCCGCAGTACACGAAGGTCTTCGCCGACGCTGTCGCCGAGACGATGCGTCGCGAGCCGGCCGCCGTCGCGATCACCGCCGCGATGCCCGCCGGCACCGGCCTCGCGCCGCTGTTCAAGGAGTTCCCGACCCGCCTCTTCGACGTCGGCATCTGCGAGCAGCACGCGGTCACGTTCGCCGCGGGCCTCGCGACGCAGGGGATCATCCCGATCGTCGCGATCTACTCGACGTTCCTGCAGCGCGGCTTCGATCAGGTCGTCCACGACGTCGCGATCCAGGAGCTGCCGGTCGTGTTCGCGATGGATCGCGGGGGGATCGTCGGCGACGACGGCCGCACGCACCAGGGCCTGTTCGACATCGCGTATCTCCGTCCATTGCCTGGGATCGTGCTGATGGCCCCGAAGGACGAGGCCGAGCTGCGGCAGATGGTCTGGACCGCGACCCGCTACGCCTCGACCGGCGGCGGGCCGATCGCGTTCCGCTTTCCGCGCGGCACCGGGACGGGCGCGGCGCTCGACGCGCCGCTCACGGATCTCCCGATCGGCATCTCCGAGACCCTCCGAGAGGGCGCCGACGTCGCGATCATCTGCTACGGGCCGGCCGCGAACGACGCGCTGGTCGCGGCGGAGGCGCTCGCGGCCGTGGGCATCGAGGCGACCGTCGTGAACGCGCGCTTCGCGAAGC
>CAZMLV010000095.1:0-7013 GCA_964567235.1 uncultured Chloroflexota bacterium
TCTCCTTCAGCTGCCTGATGTGCGGCCTCGATACACCGAACATCGAGGTCCGGATCGAGGACCTGAGCCGCGCTGCCGTGCGCCGCGCGCTCGCCGGGGCGGTCTCGGATTTCCAGCCGATCTGGGACGACTCCCTCATTCCGCACTGTCCGCGCTGCCGCGGTCGGCTCCTGCTCGAATTCGGCTCGGTCCCGAGCTGGCGAGAGCAGCAGGCCGCCGCCGAGCCGGTGGGATGACCGGGCGTACTTGGCTCGTCGTCACGCCCGCGACCGGTGCGCCGCTCAAGGAGCACGATTGGTTCGCCGAGCTGCAGCCGGTGCCGGACGAGCTGGCACTGCGCGATCGGGTCGCGGTGGTCAGCTGGCCGGATCGGGGCGTCGACCAACGGCCGGTGCTTGCCGGGACGGCCACCGTCGTGAAGCTCTCGCGCGAGGCGCGCGTGTTGCGGCTCCGGCATCGCGTTTCGTCGGTCCCGGGGCACGAGATCCCCCTGACCTCGTTCGGCACGCGGCTCGCCGCTGCGCGCGGCTGGTGGGCCGTACAGCGGGAGGACCTGCTCGGCGCGCCGCGACTGATCAGCGAAAGCGATTACGCGCTGATCGAGAATGCGCTCCTGGCCACCGCTCACGAATTCGGCCCAGCCGCGAAGAGACCGATGCACCGTCGGCCCCGCACGCCCGGGCGGCGCGCGCTGATCGCCGGTCGAGCGGGCTGGAGGTAGGCGATGTTCTATCTGTTCGTGTTGGGCTCGGCACTGGTCATCGCGCTCGTCGTCGGCCTCCTCCGCGATGACGTGCCCGACGCCCGGCGGTGGACGCTCGTGCTCATCGGATCGGTCATCCTCGGTCCGCTTGCGACCTTGATCGCCGGCGCCCTTGGCATCCCGGACGGCATCGACATGTTCGTGGCGCTGGTCGTCACGCCGGTCGGCTTCACCGCCGGCGCGCTGGGTGCCGGCATCGTCATGGTCCGAGGCGGCGGGCATCGCGATCTCGGGATCGCGCTCCTCATCGCGGGCGCGAGCGTCGCGCTGCTCGCGATCTACGCCGGCTTCGCGATCGTCGTGACCTTGCTCGAGAGCGGCGATGCCCCGTACCAGTCGGCGGTCGAGCTGATCGTCGAGCTCGGCGTCGCGACTGGCGTCGCCATCGGCGCGGCGGGCGCGATCCTCGCCTACGTCCAGCGCGGCACTCGTTACCCAGGCTCGCTGCGGAGGTTGCCATGACCGCGATCCCTCACGACGCGATCGATGGGACGATCACGTCGGCCACCCGCGTCTCTTACGTCTGCACGCGCCCTGAACATCACCGGCACCGGACTGCCGAGCTCCGGTTCTCGATCTATCGCCATCGGCCCGCCATCTGTCCCTCGGCTGCGATCGACGGCCACGAATGGATGAAGGTCCCGGAGCTCTCCCTCGACGTCCTTGCCGGCCTCGGCTGGATCGCAAGCGATCTGTTCGACTCTGACAGCGAACGGGCGCACTGATGCTTGGCATCCTCGATGCCCGGCACATCGAGCGAATCCTTCACTCGGAGACCGTCGGGCGGATCGGTGTCTGCGCCGACGGGCGTACGTACGTGGTACCGATCACGTACGTCTACGACGGGAACAACATCTATGGGCATTCGGCGCTCGGGCTGAAGATCAGGATGATGCGTGCCGCGCCGGATATCTGCTTCGAGGTCGAACAGATCGACGACCTCGCGAACTGGCGCACCGTCATCGCGTGGGGCCGCTACGAGGAGCTGCCCGGCGACCTCGCGACCGGGGCGATGAACCTGCTTCGCTCACGGCTCTCTCCGCTCACATCGAGCGAGACGACCGGCCCGGCCGGCCACCCGGTGGGTGAGGTCGACCTGGCGGGCATCGCGTTCCGCATCCGACTGAGCGAACGCACGGGTCGGTTCGAGAAGCAATGAACCCTGGCGCCCCGGCGATCGATCCTCGACCGGATCGTGGTGCTACCCGGCTGTCGCGACTGCGCGCTCCGCCGATCTGACTCCCATCCGCTGCACGGATTCCCGCGGCGTTCTGCTTCGGATCGAGCCAGCGCTGACGAACGGTGCGGGGATCCGCGACCGCGTGCCCCGGACCGCTTTGCGTGGCACGACAAGCACGGAGCACGGTGCCCCGAGCAACACGCCGCGCGCGACGCTCCCCAGGAGCAGGCGGGCGACCCGCGTCCGCCCGCGGCTGCCCAGGACGACGACGTCTGCGGGCCAGGCACGTGCAGCGGAGACGATCTCTGCGGCAGGAACGCCCAGGCGCACCTCAGCCCCGCTGCGGAGACCAGCCTGCGCCAGCCGGTGCTCCGATCGCGTCGCCAGATGCTCGTGCTCGTGGCGCGTCGCCGCCAAAGAGGCCACGAGTGCTCGGTGCACGAGGGCCTGCTGGGACGGCGCGATGCCGGAGTGGAAGTACGGAGCGACGTGGGCGACGCTGACGACACGGACCGTGGCCTTCCGGAAGATCTCCCAGCCTGTGACGACGTCGCGTGCGAGGCGGGCGTTGGTCGAGCCATCCTCGGCGAGGATGACGCGTTCGAGCGCGCGCCCGCGGGCGACGAGTACCGGGCACGGCGCGCGATCCACGACCTCCGCGCTGACCGAGCCGAGGAGGAGCGATCCGAGCTCGCCGCGGCCGTGACTCCCGACGACCACGAGATCCGCGCGCGCCGAAACGGCGTCGTCGACGATCGCCGTCGCGGCGCGCCCCTCGAGGGCCGCACACTCGACGCGGAGACCGTGCCGCTGCAGCGGCGCCGCGTACTCGGCGAGCTCGCGCTCGATCGCGGCGATCGCGCCGGCGATGAGCTCGTCGCGCATGGATCCGGACAGCCCAGCGAGCGACGGCGCGGTGCCCAGGGCCGAGACGATCCGCACCGTCGCGTCTTGCGGAAGCGCGAGCGCGGCGACGAGGTCGCGAGCGACGTTCGCCTGGGCCGAGCCGTCGGAGGCGAGCACGACGGTGAAGGTCATGTGATCGCGGTCCCGAGTGCCTTGCCGATGCCGTAGGTGACCGCGGCGGCGACGATCCCGATGGCGAGCTGGCGGAGGCCAGCGCGAAGGGCGGACTGCCCGGTGATCACGGTGATGAGCGCGCCGACGCCGAAGAGCGCGAGGGCGCTGAGGGCTGCCGCGGCGACGATGGCCGGCGTCCCGGTCGTGAACGCGAACGGAATGAGTGGGACCAACGCTCCGGTCGCGAACATCGCGAAGGACGTGCCCGCCGCGACCCACGCCGACCCGCCGAGGTCGTGTGGGTCGATGCCGAGCTCCTCGCGCGCGAGCGCGTCGACGGCTGCTTTGGCGTCCCCGTGCACCAGCTGGCCGGCGATCGCGCGGGCCTGGTCCGCGGCGACGCCCTTCGACCGGTAGATCAGCGTGAGCTCTTCCTCTTCCTCCTGCGGCGCGGCGGCCAGCTCCTCCGTCTCGATCCCGATCTGACGCGCGAAGAGCTCGCGCGTACTTTGGACCGAGAGCCACTCGCCGAGCGCCATCGAGATGGACCCGGCGAGGATCCCGGCGACCCCGGCGAGCGCGATCGTGCGGCTGTCCGAGGTCGCGCCGGCGATGCCCATCACCAGACAGAAGTTCGAGACGAGGCCGTCGTCGATCCCGAGCACCGCCGCGCGGAGGGCGTTGCCGCCCGTCCGATGCCGCCCCTCGAGGCTCGCGATGCCCGGCCCGGTGATCCCGCTCCCCGCGATCTCGCGGAGGAGCCGCGCATGCGATCGTTCGTCGCGCGGCAACGATGTTCCGCTCGCCTCGGGCTGGTCGTCGTAAGCGCCCTGGTCGCGGGCTTCCTGTCCGCCCATGGTCGACGCGATCGCGCCTGCCCCGAATCGTCGCGCGACGGCGGCGAGGACCCGCGCGCGCCACGACGGGTGAGGCATTCCGGTCCAGGCGCCCGCAGCGCGCAGCTTGGTCTCCCACAGCGAGGCGTGGCGTTCCTCCGTCTGCGCGAGATGCTGGTAGACGGTCGCGAGCGGGCCATCGTGCTCCGCCTCGGCCATGGCGCGGTACGCGGTGGCCCCGTCAACCTCGCCTTGGAGGTTGGCCCGCCACCGGACCACATCGCTCGTCACGAACGACGATGATGCGCCGGCCGCCCGGATCTGACAGCCGACGTTCGACCCACTGGAAGGGGACCATCGGCACTCGCAGGTTCGGGTGGGCCGCGCGATGATGCTCCAGCCCGAGGGATCTGCCAGAGGGACCGGTTCCAGAGATCCGATCAACGGAAGCGGTAACGGGAGCGGCATCAAAGACGGTCGGCGATGGCATCAACGACCGGCTCCGCCGCGAAGGAGGTGTGTCATGAACACCTCATCGAAGGCCGGCAGGTCGCTCGGGTGTTTTCTCATTCTCGCGACGTCACGTTCGTCGCGGGAGAACGGGACTTCCGGCCCTCGCCGCAAGGGGTTCCCATGGCGATGATGCTCGGAGTGGCCACACCGGAGGAAGGATGACCGCGCGGAGCCTCGGAGTGCTCCCCACCATTGCGATCGCCGGCCCAGCCCACGCGCCGGTCGCCGAGGTCGATCGACCGGTCGCGGCTCCGGCCTCGCGGCCCGCCCCAGCCCAGCAGTCAGACCTCTTCGCCATCGTGGTCCACGAGCTCCGCCAGCCCTTGACGGTGATGCGCGGGCAGCTTCAGCTCGGACAGCGCCAGATCGGCAAGGATCAGACGCGCGAGCGCGAGGCCATGGCACTTGCGATCGCGCAGGTCGATCGCATGGACAAGCTCCTCACTGCGCTCCTGGACGCCGGGACCTTCGTGGAGAACGGTCTCGATGTCCGGATCACGACGTTCGATGTCCTGCCCGTCGTGACGAGAGCGATCGCCCGGCACGAGGAAGGCTCCGCGCGGTCGATCAACCTCAGATCGCCGCAGACCGTGCGGGTCGGCGGAGATCCCGAGCGGACGGCGGAGATCCTGGACAACCTGCTCGGCAACGCCCGCAAGTACAGCCCGGCGAACGCGCCGCTCGATGTGTCAGTGGCGGTGTTCGGCACGATGGCTCAGATCTCCGTCTCCGACCACGGCGTGGGCGTACCCGTGGCCGAGCGGGCGCGCCTGTTCACGCCGTTCTACCGCGCGTCGACCACCCGTCACATCCCGGGGACCGGTCTTGGCCTCCACCTCAGCAAGCGGTTCGCGGAGCGGCAGGGCGGACGGCTCTGGTTGAGCGCGAGCTCCCCGGCCGGCAGCACCTTCACGCTCGAGCTTCCGCTCGCGACAACGAGCCCAGCGCACCCGGGTCCCTGACCCGCGCCGCCGCCGGGTGGCGCGGCCGGACCTGTGACGTCGTGCTCACGACGACGCGACCTCGGACCACCGCGTCTCGCGTCGCAGAAGGGGGCGATGCGGGTGACCACACCGTGGCCCCGCGTGCATGCCGCCGGGATCGACACCACGCACAGAAGAAGGCGCGTTAGGTCAGGCCGGCGTTTCGACCCGCTCCTCCGCTGCTTCGGCATCCGCCTTCGTGGCGTGAACGGTGCCGGGCGCATGCTGTGCCGGCGCGTAGACGGTGAACAGCTTCAGCGGTTCGTCACCAGTGTTGATCACGTTGTGCGAAGCACCCGCAGGGACGCAAAAGATCGCGCCCTTCTTGAACGGTGTCTTGGTGGCGCCGGTAGCGGCGACGCCCTCTCCCTTCACCACGTACAGGAGCTGGTCCACCTGGTGGACCTCGGTGCCGATGTCCTCCCCTGGACGAAGGGACATGACGACGACCTGGCTCTTCGTCGCGGTGAAGAGCACCTTGCGGAAGAACGTGTTCGTCTTCGCGGCCTCCTTGATGTCGACGACGCTTGGCTCGACCATCACTGACCTCCCTGTGTAGCTCGGATGTCACGGTGCGCCGAAGATCTCGCGGTCGAAAGAGAAGAACGGCCCAAGACGCGGAGCCAAATAGCCTCACGGTCAGGGTCGAGATGCGGTGCGGAGCGCTGCGTCGAGGGGCCCATGCGTGTACATGTCTTCATTGCGACGCACGGCGATGGTGGACGTGCCGTTCGGCCCTAGGGTGAAGGCGGGCGAAACGCGAGCATGAGCATCATGCCGCGCGTCATCGCGCTGATCTGCATCGCTCTGCTGGCGCTCACGATGTCGATCGCCGCCAGGACCGAGGACCCCGTCGATGCCCAGAGCTTCTACACGCTCGTTGCCGGTGACGAGGACCCAGCCACGCTGGTGGCGCACATGGGCGTCACTGCCGGCGACCCGTTCCGCGAGATCCTCTTCTGGAATCCACAGGTCCACGACGTCTACGGCCTCGTGGCCGGCATGCGCCTGCGGATCCCCGGCACGGGTGCGCGGCCGGCCTTCCCGGCGTTCTCCACCGACTTCTCACAGTGGCGTGCGATCGCGTCGCACACGACGCGCTTCGTCAACTCGCCGCCCGAGCGGGTCGCGAACATCATCAACGGGGCGAACTCGATCAACAACTTCTTCAATGACTTCCATCACCCGTACGTCCTGCCGCGCGACAGCGTCAGCCTCAATTGGCTGCTTGGGGACATCAGCATCGCGAACGGGTACGTCTGGGGCCACGCGATCGGCACCGAGGACGGGGTTCTCGTCGACATTCCCGCGATCGGCGGAGGCATCTGCCAACTGCCGTCGACCATCTTCCCCGCGGTCATGAAGGCGGGTCTCGACGTGACGACGCGCTACAACCACTCCTACTACCCATACTTCTGGTGGGGCTACCCCGAGGGATTCGGATGGGACGCGACGATCCAGCCGCCCTGGACCGACTTCGTGTGGCGGAACCTGTACGACTATCCGGTGCGCCTGTTCATGTGGGCCGACCTGGCCAACTGGACACTCACCGCCGAGGTGTGGGCGCCACCCCAGGTCACGCCCTACGCGACCCAGATCGACGGACCGTATCTCGTCTCGGCTGGGCGGCTCGTCCCGACCGCGTCGGCGGGCTGGGTGTGGTGGAGCTCGACGACCGTGATCACGCAGAACACGGTCCTCGATGGCAGGACGGTCTC
>CAZMLV010000096.1:0-6980 GCA_964567235.1 uncultured Chloroflexota bacterium
GAACGGGAGGTCCACTACGCCGCCATGGTGCGCGCCGGGCGGGCCATGCGGAACAACGCGATCAGCATCGGGATCGAGAGCGCGACGAGCACGAGCGCGACGAGCTGCGCCTGGTACAGCCCGAACAGATCGGGCTTGTCGATCCGGAGGAACGAGATCCCGAACCGCCCGATCGACTGGAACGCGAGCCAGATCCAGAAGATCCGTCCCTCGGGAGGCTGCCCCGCGAACCGGCGGCGCAGCACGAGCGCCAGCGCCACGCCGGCGAGATCCCAGAGCATCTCGTACCCCACCGCAAGGTGGACCGGACCCGCGGAGTACCGCGGATCCCCCACGCCGAACGCGGGACCCTGGCCGAGCGAGTCCGGGTGGTCGTACGTGACGCAGAGGCCGGGCGGCCCGCACGGGACCGCGTGGTGCTCGCCGTTGATGATGTCGCCGATCCGGCCGATGGCCATCCCGAGCCCGATGCCCGGCGCCGCCGCGTCCGCGCCCGCGCCGATCGGGATGTCGCCGCGGCGAAGGGCCACCGCGTACCCGGTGACCGCGCCGACCACGACCGCGCCCATGATCGCGATCCCGCCGGTCCAGATCTGCGGGATCAGCCAGGGATTCGTGTCGTAGCCGCACAGCGACCAGCAGTCGACGACGTGGAACGCCCGTGCGCCGACGATGCCGCCGATGACCGCCGGCGTGGCGACCGCGTAGAGCGCGTCCTCGGCGACGCGGCCGCGCAGCAGCCGCACCGGGAGCCACACGCCGAAGAAGATGCCGACCGCGGTGAAGATGCCGTGCCATGCGAGCTGGATCGGCCCGAGGTGGACGTTCGGATCGAAGGGCAGGTTCAGCTAGCTAACGCCCATGGCATTTCTTGTACTTCTTGCCCGACCCGCACCAACATGGATCGTTGCGGCCAAGCTTGTTGGCCGGCGCGGTCGCGGTGGCCGCGCCGCTGGCGGTGTTGGTCTGCAAACGCGCGGTCGGCGAGGCGGTCGCGGTGGTCGTCGTGCGGTTGTGCTGATGGGTCGCCTCGGCGGCGGCCTTGTCCTTCTCATCCTGCTCGGCCTGCTCCGCCGTGCGAACGGAGATCCGGAGGATCGTCTGCGCGACGTCGCTCGCGATCTTCGTGGTCATCTCATCGAAGAACGTACGGGCTTCGTTCTTGTACGCGACGAGCGGGTCCTGCTGGCCGTAGCCGCGGAGGTAGATCCCCTCGCGGAGCTCCTCCATCGCGGTGAGGTGCTCGACCCAGTGCGTGTCGATCGTGCGGAGGAGCAGCCAGCGCTCGATCGCGCGCGAGGTCTCCTCGCCGAGGGTGGCCTCGCGCGCCTCGTACGTCTCGTCGACGAGATCGCCGACCTTCGTCATGAGGTCCTCGCGCGAGTCGATGCCGCTGAACGTCGCGGCGGTGATCTCGCCGCCGCGGCCGAGCAGCGGATCGAGCGCGGCGGCCAGGGTGGTGAGGTCCCAATCCTCGGGGTCAGATGACGAGACGCTCGCGTCGAGCAGATCCGCGGCCGCGTCGTGCAGGTAGTCGAGGACCGTCTCCCGGACATCCCCCTTCGCGAGGATCTTGTGGCGCTCGCCGTAGATCACGTTGCGCTGGTTGTTCAGGACATCGTCGAACTCGAGGGCGCGCTTGCGCATGTCGAAGTTGCGGCCCTCGACCTTCACCTGGGCCTGCGTGATCGCGCCCGTCACCATGCCCGACTCGATCGGCGCGGCGTCGTCGAATCCGAGCCGGGTCATGAGACCGGCGATGCGGTCCGAGGCGAAGATCCGGATCAGCTCGTCCTCGAGCGAGGCGTAGAAGCGCGACGAGCCCTGGTCGCCCTGGCGGCCGGCGCGGCCGCGGAGCTGGTTGTCGATGCGCCGGGCCTCGTGCCGCTCGGTGCCGATGACGTGGAGTCCGCCGAGCTCGCGCACGCCATCACCGAGCAGGATGTCGACGCCGCGGCCGGCCATGTTCGTGGAGAGCGTCACCGCGCCGCGCTGTCCGGCGCCGGCGATGATGAGCGCCTCGCGCTCGTGGTTCTTCGCGTTGAGGACGTCGTGCTTGATCCCGTGGCGCGCGAGCTCGTCGGAGAGGGCCTGCGACTTCTCGACCGACGTGGTGCCGATGAGGACCGGTTGGCCCTTCGTGTTCCGCTCGGTCACCTCGGCCACGACCGCGTCCCACTTGCCCTGCTCGGTGCGGTAGACGAGGTCCTTGAGATCCTGCCGGATCATCGGCCGGTTCGTCGGGATCTGGGTCACCTCGAGCTTATAGACCTTGAACAGCTCCTCGGCCTCGGTGGCCGCGGTGCCGGTCATGCCGGCGAGCTTCTTGTACATCCGGAAGTAGTTCTGGATCGTGATCGTCGCGTGGGTGCGGGTCTCCTGCTGGATCTTCACGCCTTCCTTCGCCTCGACGGCCTGGTGCAGCCCATCGCTCCACCGGCGACCAGGCATCTGCCGGCCGGTGAACTCGTCGATGATCACGATCTCGTTGGCCGGCGTGACGATGTACTCCTTGTCCTTGTGGTACAGCGCCCTCGCCTTGAGCGCGTTGTCGAGGTAATGGACGGCGGAGACGTCGCCCTCGTAGAGATTCGGGCGGTTCAGGAGCTTCTCCGCCTTCTCGATCCCGGCCTCGGTGAGTGTGACCGCGTGGTGCTTCTCCTCGAGGATGTAGTCCTCGCTCTCGACGAGCCGCGCGGCGACGCGCGCGAACGAGTAGTAGAGCTGCGACGCGTCCTCGGCCTGCGAGCTGATGATGAGCGGAGTGCGCGCTTCGTCGATGAGGATCGAGTCGGCCTCGTCCACGATGCCGTAATGCAGCTCGCGCTGCACGGTCTGGTCGAGGTCCATGACCATGTTGTCGCGCAGGTAGTCGAACCCGAACTCGCTGTTCTGGCCGTACGTGATGTCGGCGAAGTACGCGTCCCGGCGCGAGACGTCGCGCCAGTGCTGATGGCGGGGATCGAGCTCGTCGAGGGTGATGCTCGGGTCGTACAGCGCGCTCTTGTCGTGGGCGATGTAGCTCACGGTCATGCCGAGCGCGTGGTAGATCGGCGCCATCCAGCCGGCACCGGTCTTGGCCAGGTAGTCGTTCGTCGTGACCAGATGCGCACCCTTGCCTTCGAGGGCATTCAGGTAGAGCGCGAGCGATGCAACCAGCGTTTTGCCCTCACCGGTCTTCATCTCGGCGATGTGCCCGCGATGGAGCGCGATACCACCGAGCAGCTGGACGTCGAAGTGGGTCTGCTTCAGGGTCCGCGTGCCGGCCTCGCGGACCGCGGCGAAGGCCTGGGGCAGGATGTCGTCGAGCGTCTTCCCCGCGGCGAGCTGCTCGCGGAATGACGCGGTGCGGCCCCGCAGCTCGTCGTCGGAGAGCGCGGCCGTCTCCGCCTTCAGGGCATTCACCTGATCGACGACCTTGCGGAGCCGCCGGACCTCCGCCTCGTTGCTGTCGACGAGGCTGAACAGCTTGGTGAGGGCGCTCAACTCCCGGCCGCTAGGTGACCTGCAGCGGCAGCTGCATCCCCGGCGGGTTGAACAGCGCGCCGACCGACTCGCCCTCGTGGATGCGACGGATCGCCTCCGCGAACAGGGGCGCGACGGTGAGCACGCGGAGCTGCGGGAGATTGCGCGCTGACGGCTTCAGGGGGACGGTGTCGGTGACGATGAGCTCCTTGATGCCGGTCTTGCACAGCTTCACGGCGGCATCGTCGGAGAACGTGGGGTGGGTGCAGGCGACGTAGATCTCGTTCACGCCGTGCTGCTGAAGGATCTTGACGGTGTTGTCGACGGTCGTGCCGCGATCGATCTCGTCGTCGATGACGATCGCGCGCTTGCGATCGATGTCGCCGATGACGCCGACGATCTCGCTCTTCCCGCTGTTGTCCCGGTGGGTCTTCTGCATGAAGACGAGCGGGATGCCGAGTACCTCGGCGATCCGCCGGGCGGCGTTCGCGTAGCCGAGGTCGGGCACGACCATGGCGGTGTCGTCGGGCTTCTCCGCGACGATCGGGCGGAGGTACTCGATGATCTGGCCGCGAGCGGAGAGCTCGTCGCCCGGGATGCTGAAGAACCCCTGGATCTGCATCTGGTGCATGTCCATGGTGAGGAACCGGTCGGCCCCGGCGACGCTGATGAGGTCGGCGAGGAGCCGCGCGGTGATCGGCACGCGCGGCTGGTCCTTCTTATCGCTCCGCCCGTAGGCGAACTGGGGCATGACCGCGGTGATGCGGCCGGCTGAGGCGCGCTTGAACGCGTCGATCATGATCAGAAGCTCCATGATGGCGTCGCTCACCGACGGGCCGACGAGCGATTGGACGATGAACACGTCGTGCTCGCGGGCGTTCTCGTTGATCTTCACGAAGATCTCGTCGTTCGCGAACTTGAACACCTCGGCCTGCCCGAGCGGGATCTCGAGGTGGCGGCAGATGTCACGCGCGAAGGCGGGATGAGCGTTGCCCGTGTAGACGGAAAGACCCCGGAACACGGCTCCCCCTCCTGGCGAGTCTCGAGGAGACTCAAGTGTACCCGCTACCGTTTCACGTCGATGGGCAACGCGCTTGGCCGCCGGCTGCGCTGGATCCTCGTCGTTGTCTTGGTCGCCGCGTGGTTCGTGGCCCTTGCCCTGGACGTCGGTGGGAACGGCGTGCACCTGCTCCTCGCCGCAGCAGTGGCGGTGCTCCTCTACGAGCTGGTGGCGCTCGACACGCCGTCCTGAACTCGGCGCCCGTCCAGGAACGGCCCATCTGCCAGGCCGGACGCGCGGATCATCGCCTCGGTACGGTCCAGCGGGACGAGCGCGAAGTGGCTGTCTGACCCGACCGCGAAGCGCGCGCCGCGGGCGTGCGCCCGCTCGAGGAACGCGGGGTGCGGGACCCGATAGGCCTCGTTGATCTCGATCGCGACGCCATGCACGACGCAGAGCTCGATGAACCGCTCCTGCCAGTCGATCGGGTACGCGGACTCGGGATCGCCGAGCGCCGCGAGCGGTGACATCGTGGGGTGACCGACGATGTCGATGCCGGTCTCGAGGATGCCTTCGCGCACGAGGGCGAGATGCGTCTCGAGCACCCGCCGTTGCAGCGCCGGATCGGCGAATCGCGGCGCCTCGACGTACGGCGGCGCGGTCCGGCCCTTGAGGAGCGCGCCGGCAAGGTCATAGCCGATCCGCGTGCCGTCGAACGCGAGCCCGTGGACCGAGCCGATGACGTAATCGAGCGCGTCGTGCGTGGACCGCGTGAGCGGCGGCGCCACGCCAAGGTCGTACTCGATGCCGACGCGCAGCCCGAGCTGCGTGGCGTCGTCGACGTACCGCAGCACGTCGTCGTCGTTCTGCATCCCGGTCGGCCACGGATAGTGATCCGAGATCCCATGCGGCCGGATGGACAGCGCGCTCTTCGCGCGGTCCTCCAGCGATACCGTCCCGTCCGACCGCCTCGAATGGATGTGGTGATCGAAGAGCCGCACCTACTGCTCGGGGTGGCCGGACCAAGCGGCATCGACCATCGTCCAGAGCACCCCCGAGACGAGCGTCTGCCCGCCGAGCAGCAGCGGGAAGCCCGCGTCGCGCGCGGCGATCGTGAACTCGCGCACCCCCGCGTGCTCGATCGCGTCCGGTTCGAAGAGGTCCGATGAGAAGCGCTCCGGCGCGCTCGGTCGCCAACCGAGATGCGCGAACAGCACGCGCGAGTCGAAGAGCATCCCGTCGCCGAGCTCGTGCATCCGCGCGAAGAAGTCGCGTGGTCCGAGCAGCTCGTAGAGGAACCCGAGGGCGGTCCGCGCGGTCCCCGCGCTGTCGCGGCCCGCGGCCTGCATCCCGCGCTCCTCTGCGAGCATCCGGACGCGCGATGCTGTCTGCGATTCGAGGTACGACCACACCGGCGCACCGACCCGGCCCGCGACGAGCAGCTCGCGCTCCGGGGTCGTGACCAGGGTCATGAGGGCATCGACCCGCGGCCCGAGCTCCGGCTCGAACGCGCCCACCGAGAGAAGCTCAGGCGGGCAGTGCGGATGACGCAGAAGGACCGTCGCGTCAGGTGGCGTGTCGACGTCCAGCAGCGTGGCCGCGGAGCGCGGCAGCTGCCGCGATGGGAGCCCGGCCTGGAGGTGAAGGAGCCGCGGCAGCGGGTTGTCCGTCGCAGGCAGGGCAATGGCATCGAGCGCGCTGGTCGGCGTGAGCGCGACGAGATCCGCGGAGTAGTAGTTGTTCGACAGCACCAGCGCGGGAGCGCGCTCGAGCTCGTCGCGGAGGGATCGTAGATCCCCCGCGGTGAGCAACGCGCCGGCGCCCGCCCCGATCGCGCACACCCGATCGATCCGCCGCTCGTTCACGACGCGCTTGAGCTCCGCGCCGAAGTGGAACGGCTCGGTGCGCGGAGCGATGGTCTCGGCACCCGCGTCGCCGAACGCGTGCGCTCCGGATGGATCCGCGGTGACGGCGATGAGCGGCGCGAACCCGGCCGCCGCGGCGCGGCGCAGCGTGCCGCTGCCGATCGCGATCCGGATGCGGTCGAGCTGCGCTTCGACGGCGCTTTCGCCGCCCGGACCGAAGAACAGCAGGAACGCGGTGGCGGTCACCTCGCCGACGATAGGCGCCGTGGCCAAAGCCCCTCGAGTCGGAGGAGCAGCGCGATCACGAGCAGCGAGAGCCCCAGCCCGATCGCGGCCCGCGGGCCGCCGCTCGGCAGGGCACGCAGCACCGCGAGCCACTGCGGATCGCTCCAATCGAGCAGCTTCTCGGGGTGGAAGTTCACGTTGACCGGATCGGTGTCCCACTTCTGGTCGTAGACCAGCGCCGCGGCATTGAACAGCACGAGGGACCATCCCGCGCCGACCCAGAAGAACCGGCGCCACAGCGCGCGGTCGAGCAGCCCGTGGCCGATGCCCCACGCGAGCGCGGCGAACAGGACGGGCGCGAGATCGTCGAGGAACCGCGCGCCGAACACGCGCCCGCCCCACCACTCCGTGTACGTCGCGTAGAG
>CAZMLV010000097.1:0-3841 GCA_964567235.1 uncultured Chloroflexota bacterium
TCGGCGCGGGACGCTCCTCCTGGGCCACGTTCTACGACCCGGGCATCCCGTTCCAGGTGGTGGTCTCGGTCCAAGCCGTTCCGAGCGGCCGCGACCTCGACCCGCTCAGCTTCTTCTCGAGGCGCTGAACGATCGGGCGCCGAGGCGTGCGGCCGACGTCGGTCAGAGCGCGACCGACTTGCCGATCGACGCGGAGGCATGCAGCGCTTCAAGGACCCGGGCCTGTCCGATGGCGTCGTCGCGACCGAGGAGGGGCTCGCCCTCGCCGCGGATCGCGTCGCTGAGGTTCTCGAGCTCGAGCCGGTACGAGTCGACCCGGGCGACCTCGATACGCTCGACCCGGCCATCGCGGCGGAGCTTGACGCCCGGCGCAAGGCAGTGCCACGGGTCGTCAAGGAAGAGCGAGCCCTCGCTGCCGATCACCTCCAGCTCGTCGCGGTCCGGCATCGCGGTCCCGCAGTCGAAGAGCCCGAGCACGTTGCCCGGGAAGCGGAGCACGCCGGTGAGGGCCCAGTCGGTACCGGATGATCCGAACCAGGCCTCGCCGAAGACCTTCTCTGGCTCGCCCGCGAAGAGGCGCGACCCGCTCACGCAGTAGCAACCGATGTCCATCAGGGCGCCACCCTCGAGCGCCGTGCTCAACCGGATGTTGGCCTGGTCGTAGAGCGGGTAGCTGAACGCGGAGCGGATCAGCCGCAGGTCACCGATCGCCCCTTCGTCCACGAGCTGCTTCGCGCGACTGGTCTGCGGGTTGTGCCGATACATGAACGCCTCGTTGAACATCCGGCCGGCCCGATCGGCCGCGTCGAATGCTGCTTGGACCTCGCTCGTCCGGCGCGAGAGCGGCTTCTCGCAGAGCACATGCTTGCCGGCCTCGAGCGCTCTGATCGACCACTCGCAGTGCATCGAGTTCGGAAGCGAGATGTAGACCGCCTCGATCTCCGGATCCGCGAGGAGGGCGTCATACGAGCCGTATGAGCGCGCGATGTCCCACGTCTTCGCGTACTCGTCTGCGTGCGCCTGGTCTCGGCTTGCGACGGCGATGAGCTCGACCTTCGGCGACGCGCGCGCGCCGGGGATCACTTTCCGATTGATGTTGGCTGTGGACAGGATTCCCCACTTGACCGCGCGTGTCACTGGGACTCCTTCCGCGACGTGTGGACGCTCGACGTCTTCGCTGAGCCGACGGGCAGACTCGAACTGCCGACCGGAGGTTTACGAACTCGGTCAGATCCGTCCGCAACATCCAGCATGCGCTGATTCTTCGCGAAACCGGACAGGTGGGATATGCAGTCATCCGCCCGAAGCCGGCGACGTACGGCGTCTCGGCTGCACCGTTGGCTGCAGTTGCCCGCCACTCGCGGGAGCGCCTTGCGGCCAGGCCCGATTCCAGCGTGAAATCGCCGCCCCAAGCAAGGACTGAGAGCGGTCGACCTCAGCGGCGCAGGCAGCACTCAGCCTTCGCCGGACGCGCCGTTTCTACGAGCAGGGCAGTCGCGAGGCGGTCGGAGCCGGTCCGTTCACTGCCGTGCTCGGAGCGTTGGCTCGATCGCATGCAGTTGAAGGATCGTGATTTCGGCTGGCTTACTCGACGGCAATCCAGCAGAGGTCGCCATCTTGAACTGCTGTGTCCCCGGTAGGCTTCCCACGTGCTGACGGAACTCGTTTCGATCGCGACCGACAGCGTGCCGCTGGACGGCGCCTTCCATCGGCCGGAGGACCGACCCGCCCGTGGCGGCGTTCTGCTGTTCCACGGCAACACGATGAATTTCTACACGGGGGCCCCGCGCTGGCTGCCGCCCGCGCTGACGACGCTGGGCTTCGCGTGTCTCGCGTTCAACCGGCGCGGTCACGACATCCTGAGCATCCGGGATTCCCGCGCTCCCGAAGGCGGTGCCCTGCAGCTCACGCGCGAAGGCATTGCCGACAATGACCACGCGGCGCGTTGGATGGCCGACCGCGGATTCGCCGCGCCGATCGTGATCGCCCACTCAGGCGGCGGAATGCTCGGCGTTGCGCACGCAGCACGACATCCCGAGACCCCCGCCCTCGTGCTGCTCTCCGCCTTTCGCGGCAGCGACGGTGGTCAGAACATTCCCGCGCAGATCGCGCTGGCGGGTGATGGCTACGAGGCGACTATGGCACGAGCGCGGGCGCTCGTCGCCGCCGGGCAGGGCAGGGCGCTCATGGTCGTGCCGAACTGGTGGTACGTCATCTCGGCGGAGAGCTACGTCGACCGGTTCACCACCATGCCCGACATACTCGCGCTCGCTCCGGGGATCATGTGTCCGGTGCTCTATGTGCGTGGCCACCTAGAGCCGGCGGAGATTTATCCGGCCGAACGCTTTGCGGAGCGCGCGGGCGGCCGGTGCGAAGTCGCGATCGTCGCGGGCGACCATTTCTACAACGGCATCGAGGATGACGTGTGCGGCGTCGTTTCCGCGTGGCTCGACAAGACGCTGCCCGAACAGCCTTAGTGGTTGCAGGGGTCGGGCTTCGGCAGGTCGGATTTTTCGACTGTGCCGGCGGCGGCCAGGTCGTGGTCGAGGACGGCATCGCCTACATCGGGCACATGCGCAGTCCGGACGGCACCTCGATCGTCGACGTGCGCGATCCCAAGAACCCACGACAGCTTGCCAAGCTCGACATGCCGCCGGGCACGCATTCGCACAAGGTGCGCGTGCATGACGGCGTGATGCTCGTCAACCACGAGCTCAATCGCGCCGACGACAGTCCGATCCTGGCGGATTTCGCCCCAGGCCTCGGCGTCTACGACGTGACCGATCCGGCACGGCCGCGCGAGCTAGCGCGCTGGGAGACGGTGGGGACGGGAGTGCACCGATTCGACTTTGACGGCCGTTACGCCTACCTGTCGGCGACGCTCGCGGGCTATGTCGGCAACATCGTGATGATCATGGATCTCAAGGAGGCCACCCGACCGACCGAGGTCGGCCGCTGGTGGCTGCCCGGGCAGCATTCCGCGGGCGGCGAGACCGCGACCTGGCCCAACACCGCGCACCGCTGCCATCATCCGCTCCGCCTCGGGGACCGGCTCTACACGAGCTACTGGCAGGCCGGATTCGTGATCCTTGATATCGCCGACCTCACCAAGCCGAAGCTGGTCGGGAGCCCCAACAGGACATCGCCCTCCACGTGTCCGACGCACACCGCACTGCCGCTGCCTTTCGAGATCAACGGCCGTCGCTACCTCGTGGTCGCCGACGAGGACGTGGAGCGGGCCGAGGATGCGCCCGCGGCCTTCATGTCGATGGTCGACATCACTGACGAGGCGCGGCTGGTCCGGGTCGGCAGCTTCCAGGTGGAGGGGATCGAGGGCAAAGGGAAGCAGAAGATCATGACCGGGTGCCACCAACCGTGCGAGAGGATCACCGGGACGGAGATCCCGTTCGCCTGGTTCGCGCAGGGCCTCCGCATCGTTGACGTGAAGGATCCGTACAGCCCGCGCGAGGTCGCGCATTTCATGCCGGACGTGCCGCCGGGCAGCGACAGCGTTTCGAGCAACGACCTGGCGGCGGACGACCGCGGGTTGATCTATCTAATCGACCGTCTGCGCGGGCTCACGATCGTCGAGCGTGTGTAGCGGCTCGAGAAGTTCGGCGCGTTTGGCGTCTACCAAGCCATACGATCGTGGGGCGAGTTCGGTCGCACTGACCGATGTAGAGCCGGAGTCGGGCTGACCGCTCGCGTACGAGTGGTCGAATTGCCCGACCCCCGAGTCCAACGCGTAGATCCCGTAGTCGCCGTTGTTGTACGCGGTGGGGGTAGCTCCCGCGGTAGCCCCACACGCTGCGCCAGTAGAAGCCAGACCGGCGGAGCTGAA
>CAZMLV010000097.1:3941-6902 GCA_964567235.1 uncultured Chloroflexota bacterium
GCTGTCTCGAACGTAGTCTTTCGAGAGCATGACGGACCGCGCGCTACCCACCGGCACGCTGACATTCTTCTTCAGCGACATCGAGGGCTCGACGCGCCTCGTCCAGCAGCTCAGCGCGGGCTTCCGGCCGGTCCTCGAGGAGCACGACCGGCTCATGCGGACCGCGATCCAGGCCGGCGGTGGGGTCGAGGTCCGCACCGTCGGCGACGCGTTCTTCGTCGTCTTCCCGACGGCTGCGGGCGCTGTCCGCGGAGCCGTCGCGGCGCAGCGCGCGCTCGGGGCCGCGACCTGGCCGGACGGGGTCACCGTGCGCGTCCGGGTCGGCCTGCACACCGGCGTGGGCGAGCTCGGCGGCGGTGACTACGTCGGCCTTGACGTCCACATTGCCGCGCGCATCACGGCGGCCGCGCACGGCGGGCAAATCGTCGTCTCCAACGCGACCCGGTCCCTCCTCCCAGATGGCAGCGGCCTTGCGCTTCGCGACCTCGGCGAACATCGCTTGAAGGACGTCGGCAGCGTCCGGCTCTGGCAAGTTTCGGCCGAGGGGCTGGCGAGCGAGTTCCCGCCGCTGGCGTCGCTGGATCCGGTCGTGAGCCTGCCCGCCGCGGTGACCGCGTTCGTTGGCCGCGAGCGCGAGGTCAGCGAGGTCCGCGCCCTGGTGCGCGAGCACCGCCTCGTGACGCTCACCGGCCCGGCCGGCACCGGGAAGACGCGCCTCAGTGTTGAGGCCGCTGCGGGCCTCGACGTCGACGCGCGCGACGGCGTGTTCTTTGTCCCGCTTGCGACCGTCACCGATCCGGCGCTCATCCCGGCCGCGATCGCCACGGCGATCGCGCTGCCTGAGGACCCCGCACGGTCTGCGCTCGACGCGGTGACCGCCCACCTCCGCGAGCGGTCCGCGCTGCTCGTGCTCGACAACTTCGAGCAGCTCGTCCCCGGCGCGGCGGTCGTGAGCACGCTGCAGGCCGCGGCGCCGAAGCTCCGCTGTCTGGTGAGTTCGCGCGAGACGCTCCACCTGTACGGGGAGCAGGAGTATCCCGTCCCGGTGCTCTCGAGCGACGACGCCATCGCGCTCTTCGCCCAGCGGGCCCGTGCGGCACGCCCCGGCTTCACCATCACACCGGCGAACGAGGCCGCGGTCCGGGCGATCTGCGAACGGGTGGACCGCTTGCCGCTCGCGATCGAGCTCGCGGCCGCGCGGATGAAGCTCTTCGATCCACCGACGATCCTCGCCCGGCTGGACAAGAGCCTCGAGCTGCTCACGACCGGCGCACGCGATCGCCCCGAGCGGCAGCGAACGCTCCGCGGCGCGATCGCCTGGAGCCACGACCTCCTCACCGAGCCGGAGCAGCGCCTCTTCCGCAGGCTCGCGGTCTTCGTCGGCCCGATCCCCCTCAAGATCGTCCCGCTGGTCGCGGACGAGCACGGTGATCTCGGCCTCGACCCGATCGAGGGCGTCGCGAACCTCGTCGACAAGAGTCTGCTCACGCGCCTCGAAGTCCTGGGGGAGCTCCGAGTCGCGATGCTCGAAACGATCCGGGCGTTCGGACTCGAGGCGCTCGAACGATCCGGTGAGGCCGAGGCGATCCGTGCGCGCCACGCCTCGTGCGTCGTGCACTACGCGGAGCGGCTCGAGCCCGATCTGCTCGGCGACCGCGCTGCGGCGACGCTCGACGAGCTAGAGGTGGCGCACGACAACGTCCGTGCGGCGCTCGGGTATGCGCTCGCGCACGACCTGGACAGCGGGCTGCGCCTGGCTGCGGCCGTCTGGCGGTTCTGGCAGCAACGCGCCCACCTGCGCGAGGGCCGGGACTGGCTGGACCGGCTGCTCGCGGCTGAGCCTGGCTCGGCGCTCGCACGCGGGCGTGCTCTGACCGCGCTGGGTGGCATCGCGTGGTGGCAGGCCGACCTCGGCGCGGCGGGCGCGGCGTATGAGGAGAGCCTCCGGGTCTTCGAGTCCATCGGTGATCAGTCCAACATCGCCGACGCCCTGTACAACCTCGGAGCCATCGATCTCGTCGCCGGCCGCATCCCGGCGAGCCGCGAGAAGCTCGAGCGCGCGCTCGCGACGTACCGGAAGCTCGACGACGCTACCGGCATCGTGAAGACGGGCGGGGGCCTGGTCGCGCTCCTGTACAAGCTCGCGGATTACGCGACGGCGCTGCCACTCCAGGACGAGGTCGTCAGCCGGTTCCGGGCGCTGGGCAGCCACTATCACGTCGGCGACGCGCTGGGCCTGGAGACCGCCATCGCGATCGGCGCGGGCGACCTCGCGAAGGCGCGGGGATGCCTGGACCAGGCGATCGAGATCATGACCGAGCTCGACGACCGGTCCGGGCTCGTGGGGGCGCTCGTGATGGCGGCGCTGCTCGCCACGGCGCAGGGCGACGGCCGGCGTGCCGCGCGTCTCTATGGCGGGGCGCTCAAGATGCGCGCCGACTTCTCGGTCGTGGCCGCGCCGCTCGAGATTCTCGGCGTGCCGAACCCGGGGGAGCGCGCGAAGGCCCTCCTCGGCCAGGAGGCGTACGACGCCGCGTACCGCGAGGGGACGGCGCTCGCGTTCGACGCGCTCGTCGCAGAGGCCCGCCGGCCGGGGTGACCGCCCGCCCTCGTTCCGTTCCGTGGCTGTACGCGATCGCTCCTCGGACTGCATGGACGCGCTCGTGTCGGTCTTGTCCGCGCTGTTCTACCCGACCGACGAGCCTGTGGCCGTCCATGACAGCCCGGTCTCAACCTCCCCGTACCGAAAACCGACGGTCGATCGGCTCCGGCAAGTTCGCGATCGCGCCGCCGGAGGAAGCTAACCAGATGATTGGGCTGCAGCGTCCCAGGCGGATGTCGTGAAATCACGAGTGGCGCCCAACGTGTCGATGTCACAGCAATCGCAGAAGTCGCAGAACTCGACGCTGAGCCGACGGGCAGACTCGAACTGCCGACCGGCGGTTTACGAAACCGCTGCTC
>CAZMLV010000098.1:0-6850 GCA_964567235.1 uncultured Chloroflexota bacterium
GCCGCCGACCTTCCCGCCTCCACCTAGGCTCCCTCTGATGCACGTCGCGTTCTTGACCGATGTCGCGCTCCCATACGTGTCGGGAGTCACGGTCGCGGTTCGGCGGCAGCGTGACGCGTTGCGCGACGCGGGTGTCACGGTCACCGTTGTGGGGCCGCATGGCGATGTCGATATCGCCGAACCTGACGTTCACATGCCGGGCGCGCCGGCCGGACACAAGCTCGCCCTCTTCGGCCCTCGCCTTCCGGCCAAGCTGCGCTCGATGCATGTCGAGCTGGTGCACGCGCATTCGGTGTTCGGGGCATCGTGGGCGGCGCTCGCGGCGGCCCGACGGTTGCGCGTCCCGTTCATCGTGACCGTGCACACGAGGTTCGACGAGTACGCGCACTACGCGGGGCTTGCGGCGCCCCTTGCGCGATCGCTCGTCGGTCCGTACACCGGCGCGGTCGTGGCGGCAGCCGCCCTCGCGATCGCGCCGCACGAGGAGCTCGCAGCCGAGCTGCGCGCCGCGGGCGAGGCGAAGGCGGTGCGGGTCGGGCCGGCGCCGATCGAGCTGCGGCTGACGCGGGGCGACGCGGCGCGCGGCCGCGCGCGGCTCGGGGTGCCGCCGGACGTACCGCTGCTGCTCTCTGCCTCGCGTCTCGCGGTCGAGAAGCGCGTGCTGGATCTCATCGCGCTGCTCCGGGCATCGGCGCGCCGCGACAGCGTGCTCGTCTTCGCCGGCAGCGGACCGCTCGAAGCCGACCTGCGGGCCGCAGCGCGCGATGCGGGCGTCGAGGCCCGGGTGGTCTTCGCCGGTCAGCTCGGGGTCGACGGGCTCGCGGACGCATTCGCGGCGGCGGACGTCGTGGTGAGCGCGTCGCGCAGCGAGACCCAGGGCCTGGCGCTCTGCGAGGCTGCGGCCGCGGGCCGCGTCGTCGTCGCGCCTGATCGCGGCGGCTACGCCGAGGTGCTGGGGCATGAAGCCGGCGGGCTCTTCCCGTCGCGCGCGCCGTCTGCTGACGAGCTCGCCGGTTGCGTCGACGTGCTGCTCGGCGACGCGGATCGGCGGCGGCGGATGCAGCCGGAAGCGGCACGTCGCGCGGACGCTGCCTGGTCCGCGCCGACGGTCGCGGCCTCGTTGCGCGACGCGTACGCAGCCGCGGCGAGCGTGACAGAATGACGGTCTTCCTCATCCGGCGGCTTGGAGGGCGATCATGTCGACCATGCGTGATCGCGCGCGCCCGCCGCTGCGGCAGCGGACGGCGATCGCGGCCGGCGGCGTGGTCCAGCGCGAGGGCGAGCACGGCCCGGAGGTCGCGCTCCTCGGGCGCGTGAACGACGGCTCGTGGGTGTTCCCGAAGGGCACGCCGACGCCCGGTGAGTCGCTCGAGGCGACGGCGCTCCGCGAAGTGCGCGAAGAGACCGGCCTCGACGTGCGCATCGTGCGTCCGCTGGGTGAGATGACCTACAGCTTCGTCGCCGGCGGCGAGCGCATCCACAAGGTCGTCCACTTCTTCCTCATGGAGGCCGTCGGAGGCCATCCCTCGCTGCACGATGCGGAGTACGACGAGGTCCGGTGGGTCACGGTGCCGGACGCGCGCCGGATGCTGACCTTCGACACGTACCGCGACGTGCTCGACCGCGCCCTCGCGGAGCAGGCGTGAGCGAGCTGAAGCGCACGCCGCTTCACGCGGAGCACGTGCGGAGCGGCGGCAAGATGGTCGAGTTCGCCGGTTACGAGATGCCGATCCAATACCCGACCGGCATCGTGGCGGAGCACCGCGCGGTGCGCACGAACGCCGGGCTGTTCGATCTGTCGCACATGGGCGAATTCTTCTTCGTCGGCGATGGGGCGGGCGCGGCGATCGACGGCCTCGTCTCGAGCGACATCGCCGGACTCGCGGTCGGCCAGGCGCGCTACGGGCTCCTCACCAATGAGCGCGGCACCATCGTCGACGACGTGATCGTGTATCGGCTCGCGGACGACGAGTACCTCATGGTCGTGAATGCCGCGAACATCGCCAAGGACCGTGACCACATCCAGCAGCACCTGCCGAAGGGCGTCGGCCTCGACGACCGGTCCGCCGAGATGGCGCTCATCGCGATCCAGGGACCACGGGCGGCGACCATCCTCTCGTCGGTCACCGACCTCGAGGAGCGGGAGCGGTCGATCGAAGGGCTGCCGCCATTCGGGGTCGTCCGGGCACGCGTGGCGAACTCGCGCGCGATCGTCGCTCGCACCGGCTACACCGGCGAGGACGGCTTCGAGGTCTTCGTCGACAACGACCGCGCGCCCCAGGTCTGGTCCCGGCTGCTCGCCGCCGGGGAGTCGACGGACCTGATCCCGATCGGTCTCGGGGCGCGGGACACCCTGCGGCTCGAGGCGCGATTCTCGCTCTACGGGAACGACATCGACGAGTCGACCGACCCGATCGAAGCCGGGCTCGGCTGGACGACCAAGCTCGACAAGCAGTTCCTCGGTCGCGACGCGATCCTGTCGGCGAAGGAGCGCGGCCCGAAGCGCCGGATCGTCGGTCTCGAGGTGACCGGCGGCGTCGCGCGCCACGGCCACGCGGTCACCAAGGACGGGACGGTGGTCGGCGAGGTCACGAGCGGCACGTTCGGCCCCACGGTGCAGAAGAACATCGCGCTGGCCTACGTGCCGGCCGAGCTCGCGAAGGTCGGGACCGCGCTCGCGGTCCGCATCCGCGACCGGGACATCCCCGCTAAAGTCGTGAAGACGCCGTTCTACCGGAGGGCCACGTAGTGGCCCTTGACGTATGGGGCGTTGCGAAGCGAGCCCCGTTCAAGAGGAGTGCGCCGTGAGCAGTGTTCCCGACGATCTGAAGTACTCGAAGGAGCACGAGTGGGTCCGGGTGGACGGTGAGACGGCCACCGTCGGGATCACCGCATTCGCACAGGAGCAGCTCGGCGACGTCGTGTTCGTCGAGCTGCCCGAGAAGGGCGCCCGCGTCAAGCAGCACTCGTCGCTGGGCGTGGTCGAGTCAGTGAAGGCCGCGAGCGACGTGTACGCCCCGATCTCCGGCGACGTCCTCGAGCGGAACGTGAAGGTCATCGAGAGCCCCGAGCTCGTCAACCAGCAGCCCTACGGCGACGGCTGGATGATCAAGGTGCGCCTCGCCGACAAGGGTGAGCTCGGAGCGCTCCTCTCACCGGCCGACTACCGCTCCCACATCGGCGAGAGCGCCGCCGCAGCAGGGGACTAGCGAGGACTGGGCATGAGCGACGAGCGGCTTTGCCGCGAGGAGCGAATTCCACCCGCCGTGAGCGTGTCTCGCGGCGCAGCCGCGAGATAGGGCAGGGCATGGGGCAGAACCCCTACTCGCCGCACACCGACGCGGACCGGACCGCGATGCTCGCGCGGATCGGCGTCACGAGCGTCGACGAGCTCCTCGCAGCGGTCCCGGCGGATGCGCGCGGCCCGGCCATGGGCGTGCCGCCCGGCCTCTCCGAGGCGGAGATCCAGGTGCACATGGAGCGCATCGCGGCGCTCGACCGCACCGCCGGCGCAGGTCCGTTCTTCATCGGCGGCCCGGTGCAGCGCCGCTACATCCCGGCCGCGGTCCCCGTGCTCGCCCTGCGCGGCGAGTTCCTCACCGCGTACACGCCGTATCAGCCCGAGGTGAGCCAGGGCACCCTGCAGGCGATCTGGGAATACCAGTCGCTCATGTCCGAGCTCCTCGCGATGGACGTGGTCAACTCCTCGATGTACGACGGGTCGACCGCGGTCGCCGAGGCCGCGCTCATGGCGGTCCGGCTCACGGGCCGCAAGCGCGTCGTCGTGGCGAATGAGGTGTTCTCGCAGTTCCGGCAGACGCTCGCGACGTACGCGAAGGGGCCGGAGCTCGAGATCGTCGAGGTGCCGGCCGCGGACCTCGCGGCGAACGCCGCCGGAGCCGCGTGCCTCATCGTCCAGCACCCGGACGCGTTCGGCACCCTCGTGGACGTGCGCGCGATCGCCGATGCGGCCCACGCGGCCGGTGGTCTGTGCATCCAGGTGACCGAGCCGTTCGCGAACGCGCTCCTTGATCCGCCGGGCGCGCTCGGCGTCGACATCGCCGTCGGCGAGGGCCAGCCGCTCGGCATCCCGCTGTCATTCGGCGGGCCGCATCTTGGGATCATCGCCTGCCGCGACGCGCTCGTGCGCCAGATGCCGGGTCGCATCGTCGGCCAGACGGTCGACGTGAACGGCACGCGCGGCTTCGTGAACACGCTGCAGACCCGCGAGCAGCACATTCGCCGGGAGAAGGCCACGTCCAATATCTGCACGAACGAGGCGATCGCCGCGATCACTGCATCCGTGTACCTCTCGCTCATGGGACCCGGCTCGCTGCGTGCTGCGGCTCGGATCGGCGTCGCGCGCGCGCATGCGCTGGCCGGCCGCCTGGCGACGCTGCCGGGCGTGCAGATCGGTACCGGCGCACCGTTCTTCGACCGCTTCGCGCTGCGGACCACGCTCGGCGGCGAGCTGCGGACCGCGCTCCTCGCCGACGGGATCCTCGTGGGGGAGGGCATCGGCCGCCATTACACGGGCTGCGGCGACGGCGTGACCATCCAGTGCACCGAGCTCACGACCGAAGCGGACATCGACTCACTGGTGACCGCGGTTGGCCACGTCGTGCGCGCGGCTGGGGCTGCACCCGCGCCGCGTGAGCCGCAGCCCAAGATGGCCGCGCGATGAGCGGCCGCGTCCGGTTCGAGACCGGTGCCCTGACCGAGATGCCCGCGCTCGAGCCGCTCCTGTTCGAGCTGCAGCAGCCCGGACGCTCCGGCCGCCACGTGCGGGGCGGCGACGAGGCCGATGCGCTGATCCCGGCTGCGTTCAAGCGGACCGTGCCGCTGCCGCTGCCGGAGCTCACCGAGCCGCAGGTGGTGCGCCACTACACGCACCTTGCGCAGCTGAACTACTCCGTGGACGCGGGGATGTACCCGCTCGGCTCCTGCACGATGAAGTACAACCCGAAGATCAACGACCGGGCGGCCTCGCTGCCGGGCTTCGCGGACATCCATCCGCACCAGCCCGACGAGACCGTCCAGGGCGCGCTGCGACTCCTGTACGAGCTGCAGGAGCTCCTCGCGGGGATCAGCGGGATGGATGTCGTCACGCTCCAGCCCGCTGCCGGCGCGCACGCCGAGTTCACCGCGATCCTCATGTTCAAGGCGTACCACGAGGCCCGTGGCGACACGAAGCGCCGGCGCGTGATCGTCCCGGACTCGGCGCACGGCACGAACCCCGCGTCCGCGGCGATGTGCGGGTTCGACGTCACGACGGTGAAGAGCGATGCGCGCGGCAACGTCGATCTCGACGCGCTGAAGGCCGCGCTCGGTGACGACGTCGTCGGCTTCATGCTCACGAACCCCAACACCCTCGGGCTGTTCGAGGAGCGCGTGCGTGAGGTCTGTGCCGCGGTCCACGCGGCCGGCGGCCTGGTCTACGGCGACGGCGCGAACCTGAACGCGCTCCTTGGCGTCGCCCGGCCCGGTGACCTCGGCTTCGACTGCGTGCACATCAACGTGCACAAGACGTTCTCGACGCCGCACGGCGCCGGCGGCCCCGGCGCCGGCCCGCTGTGCGTGAAGCAGCACCTCGAGCCGTTCCTGCCGGTTCCGCGGGTCATCCGGGACGGCGGTGGCATGTACCGCCGCGAGACCGCGACCGAGCACCCGAAGAGCATCGGCCGGGTCCGGTCGTTCGTCGGGAACTTCGGCGTGCTCGTGCGCGCGTACACATACATCCGCACGCTCGGCGAGGAGGGCCTCGTCGAAACCGGCCGGGACGCGATCCTCGCCGCCAACTACCTGCTCGCGCTCGTCCGCGGCGGCTACGACGTCGCGTACGAGCGATCGCCGATGCACGAGTTCGTGCTCACCGCGGCGAAGCAGAAGCGCCAGGGTGCGAACGGCCTCGACATCGCGAAGGCCCTCATCGACGAGGGTTTCCATCCGCCCACGGTGTACTTCCCGCTCATCGTCCCTGAGGCGCTCATGATCGAGCCGACGGAGACCGAGCCGAAGGAAACGCTCGACGCGTTCGCCGACGCGCTGCTCCGGATCGCGAAGCGCATCGAGACCGACCCGAAGAGCGTGCACGAAGCGCCGGTGAAAGCTCCGCTCCGCCGGCTCGACGAGGTGGCCGCCGCGCGCAAGCCCGTCCTCCGGTACACACCGTCGTGACCGTCGCTCCGGCGACCCGCGTCTCGATGGTCTGGCCGCCTCACGGCGTCGTGAATCGCGGGGTCGCGCCGCTTCGGGCCGAGCCCGACGATGCCGCGGAGCTGGTCGACGAAGCTCAGCACTTTGAGCAGATGACCCGACTCGCCGACCGCGGGGACTGGACGTACGTGCAGGGGCCAGACCTCTATTTCGGATGGATCAGGCAAGCGCATCTCAGCGAGTACCGCATGCCGGAGCTCGTTCTGATCGGCGTGTCATTGGCCCGTGTGCACGCCGCGCCATCCTCCGACGCGGAGGTCGTCGACGAATTGCCTGCCGGCGCCCCACTCGCGAGGCGCGAGCGCGAGGGCGAGTGGTGGCGCATCGGTCACGATCGTTACGTCCATGAGCGCGACACGGTGCAGGTCGCAACACTTCCGCAGCGTTATCCGACGCCCGCGGATCTGATCGCGACGGCCGAGTCGTTCCTCGACGTCCCCTACCTCTGGGGCGGCACGAGCGCGC
Source organism: uncultured Chloroflexota bacterium (assembly GCA_964567235.1). GTDB lineage: Bacteria > Chloroflexota > Limnocylindria > P2-11E > P2-11E > UBA4735. The sequence goes on from CAZMLV010000098.1 coordinate 6,682, forward strand.
ACGGGATCGACTGCTCCGGGCTCACGCAGCGGGTCTATCGTCTGAATGGTGTGGGGCTGGACCGCGACGCGGACCAGCAGGCGCTGGGAGGCAGGCCAGTGGATGTCGCACGTCCAGGTGACCTCTTCTTCTTCGGGAAGGACCGCGTGACGCACACCGCGATCGCGAC
>CAZMLV010000099.1:0-6814 GCA_964567235.1 uncultured Chloroflexota bacterium
TTCACCTGGATCATCACGTCGGGGGTGTTGCCGCGGAATCCGCCGGAGCCCTGGTGGATCATGATCCGCGCGTTCGGCAGCGCGAAGCGCTTTCCGGGCGCCCCGGCCGACAGGAGCACCGCCGCCATCGACGCGGCCTGACCGATGCAGACCGTGTTGATCGGCGAGCGCAGGTACTGCATGGTGTCGTAGATCGCGAGGCCCGCGGTGACCACGCCGCCGCCCGAGTTGATGTACATGTGGATGTCCTTCTCGGGGTCCTCGGAGTCGAGGAAGAGCAGCTGGGCGATGATCAGGTTCGCCATGTTGTCTTCGATCATGTCGGTGATGAAGATGATCCGGTCCTTGAGCAGGCGGGAGAAGATGTCGTAGGCGCGCTCTCCACGGCCGGACTGCTCGACCACCATGGGCACGAGATTGTTCTGCAACGCTGTGGCCCTCCTCGACATGGCTCCTCCCGAGTGTACCAACCGACGTTCGCCCGAACGGGTGGCGAGACGGTAGCCGTCTAGCATTCCTTCGATGCGGAGACGCTCTCGGTACGTGGCGGTGGCGGTCATCTACGCGGTCGCCGTGTACGTCGCCCTGGCGCTCAGCGGCACGCGGGCCGAGAGCATCGAGATCCTCGCCCTCGTCGTCGCGTGCAGCGTCGCGGCCGGCATCGTCGCCTGGCGGTTCGCGACGAACATGGACGTCGCCCTCCGCGATACGGAACGCAGCCGCGAGGAACTGGCCCTCGTCGGCCGCCTCTCGGCCGGGCTGTCCGGGCCGCTCAGCCCCACCGAGGTGGCGACGCAGTTCCTCACCGCGATCAAGGGACTGCTGCCGGCATCGGTGGTCGCGTCGCTGCTCCAGTACGAAGAGACGGCCGAGTCCGTCCGGGTGCTGGCCCAGCTCGGCGGGCCCGACGCGTCGAGCGCGGGGGCCGTCTACCCGGTGGGGGCCTTCCCGCCGGTCCTACGCACGCGCCTCATCGGCGAGCGCAGGAGCTACGTCGTCGACGACGCGGAGGCGATGCCCGATTGGTCGACCCGAGCGGCCGACTTCCCCGTGGTCGCGACCGCTCGATCCTTCGCGATGCTCCCCCTCGTATCCCGCTCGCGGCTCATCGGAGCCCTGGCCCTCTCCGACGCGCGGCCGAAGGCCATCACCCGGGACCAGCTGCAGCTGGTGGCCCTGCTCGGGCAGTACGTCGCCGGCGCGCTGCATAACGCGCTCTCGATCGCCGAGGCGGACTCGCGGGCCGACCGCGAGGCCGTGGTCAACCGGATCTCGCAGCGCATCTACTCGAACCTCGATCCCGATGCGGTCGTCGCGTCCGCCCTCGAGGAGCTCGGCGCCGAGCTCGGGGTCTCGCGAGTCGTCCTCAGCGGCGCCGGCGAAACCGGCCTGACAGTGCTCCACGAATGGGCTGCGCCCGGGGTCGAACCCATCGGCCTCGGCACGCAGGGCTCGCTGCCGCTCAGCGCGCTCGCCGTGCGCGAGGGGCGCACGATCGCGGTCCGAGACGCCCGCACGGATGCCCGGCTCGCGGATCCGACGCTCGGCGATCGCACGCTCATCGATCGCGGGACGCTCGCGGCCGTCGCGACGCCGATCGGTCTCGGTGGCCAGGTCGCGGGCGTCCTGGTGCTCGATCAGGTCGGCGAGACGCGCGCGTGGACGTCCCAGGAGATCAGGCTGCTCGAGGGCGTCGCGCGGGAGCTGCGGACCGCGCTCGAGGCCGCGCAGCTCCTCCTCGCGCGCCAGCGTGAGAACCAGCGAATGCTCGCGCTCCATCGGGCGTCGACCTTGATCGCCGCGGAGACCGACCCGACCGAGGTCCTCCGGGAGATCCTCGAGGCAGCCGGCACGCTGCTCGGGCGCGGCAGCGCGCTCCTGTACCGATGGGACGACCACGCCGCGCTCCTGCGGCACGCGGAGAGCATCGGCGCAGAACGCAACGCGCCGCCCGTGCTGCGGAGCGGCGAGGGCGTCACCGGCCAGGCCTTCCTCACGCAGAAGCCCGTCATCGTGAACGACTACGCCACCTGGGAGCACGCGTTGCCCTCGAACCGGGACGCCGGGTGGCAGGCCGCCCTCGCCGTTCCGCTGATCCGCGCGGGTCAGCCGCTCGGCGTGCTCACGGTCCGCGCGACGAATGCCCTGGCTCGGTTCGATGACGAGGACGCGCGCCTGTTGAGCCTCTTTGGCGATCAGGCGGTCGCGACGCTCACGACCGCCGAGCTCGTCGAGCAGCAGCGCCGGGCGGTCGAGCAGCTCGAGAAGCTGAACAGCGCCAAGAGCAACTTCGTGTCCATCGTGAGCCACGAGTTCCGCACGCCACTGACGGGCATCCAGGGCTTCAGCGAGCTCATGCGTGACGAGGACCTCAGCGTGGTGGAGATGAAGGAGTACGCCGGGGACATCAACAAGGACGCCCAGCGGCTCAACCGGATGATCACCGAGATGCTCGACCTCGACCGGATGGAGTCCGGCCAGATGACGTTGAACCGCGAACGGAGCGACATCAACGCGGTCATCGCCGAGGCGGCCGAGCGGCTCAGCGCGAACGCCGGTCAGCACCCCATCCACGTCAACTGCGATCCGGCGCTCCCGCTCATCGAGATGGACACCGACAAGATCAAGCAGGTACTCCTGAATCTGCTCAGCAACGCCATCAAGTACTCGCCCGACGGGGGAGCGATCACGATCACGACGCGGGTCGAGGGCGGGATGGTCCACGTGCTCGTGCGCGACCTTGGGATGGGCATCCCGCCCGACTCCCTCGAGAAGGTGTTCGAGCGCTACTCGAGGCTCGAGTCGGGCGCGACCCGCTACATCCAGGGCACCGGGCTCGGACTGCCGATCTCGCGGCAGATCGTCGAGATGCACGGCGGGCGCGCGTGGGTCGAGAGCACGCTCGGCGAGGGATCGGTCTTCCAGTTCACCCTGCCCCTCGTGGCCGTCGCGAGCGTATAAGGAGTCCAAAGATGGCGAAGATCGTGTTCTGCGAGGACGATCCGATGATCCGAAAGCTCATCACCGCCGCGATGCGCGACAGCGGTCACGACGTGCGCCTCGCGGTCGACGGCGAAGAGGGCCTAGCGCTCATCCGCGACACGCGGCCCGACCTCGTCTTCAGCGATGTGTCGATGCCCAAGCTCGACGGGTACCAGCTCGGCGACGCCCTGCGCGCATCGCCCGACACCGCCCACATCCCGCTCGTGTTCGTGACGGCATCGGTCCAGCGGGCGCAGATCATCGAGGCCGAGCAGCACGGCGGCACGGGCGTGCTGCCGAAGCCGTTCACGATGGCCGAGCTGCGCAAGCGGGTCGCCGACCTGCTTCCGGTGGGGCGCTGAGTCATGGCCGGTGAACGGGTGCTCTTCGTCGACGACGAGGGCCAGATCCGCAAGCTCGTCGAAACGTTCCTGACGCGGCACGGCTACGTCGTGACCACGGCCACCGACGGCTACGAGGCCGTGAAGGAGATCAAGAAGCAGCGCCCGCACATCGTGATCACGGATGTGCAGATGCCGAACATGAACGGGCTCGAGCTCACCCGCCGGCTGCGGTCGGAGGCCGCGACGGCTCGGCTTCCGATCATCATGCTGTCCGCGAAGAAGCAGGCCGACGACATCCTCGCCGGGTATGCCCAGGGCGCCGACGAATACGTCGCGAAACCCGTCGAGCTCGCGGTGCTCGCCGCGAAGGTCGATCTGCTCCTGCGGCGCGGCCGCGAGGCGGCCGGGACACCATCGGTGCCGCTGCCGAAGGGGCGCGTCTGCGTCCTCCTTCACGGGAAGGGCGGCGTCGGGGCGACGACGCTGGCGGTGAATACCGCCCTGGCTCTCGCCAGCACGATGATCTATCGCGTCTCGGTGCTCGATCTCTCGCTCGAGTTCGCGAACGCCGGCATGCTCATGGACCAGAAGCCGAACCGGACGCTCGCGGATCTGTCGGACGTGCGGATCGAGGACATGAGCGATGACCTCTTCGATCTGTTCATCGCGAGCCATTCGAGCGGCGTGCGGCTCGTGACCGGAGCAGACCGCCCCGAGCTCGCGGAGCTCGTGACCGTGCCGGCCGTCCACCATGCGATCGACCGGCTCCGGGCGAGCTCGGACTACGTCATCGTCGATACGGCAGCGACGTTCACCCAACACACCCTGGCCGCCATCGATGGCTCGGACGTGCTGACGGTCGTCACCTCGGCGCATCTCGCCTCCTTGAAGGCGACGAACGACCTCCTCAGCGTCATCGACAAGCTGTCGATCCCGAAGGAGAACACGCTCCTGGTTCTGAACCAGACGACCGCGGCGGGCCTTCATCCCGACCAGGCGACGCGATTCTTCGGCCGGAAGCCCGACGTCATCATCCCGTTCACGCCGTCGTTCGACGAGGCGGCCGACGAAGGGAAACCGCTCGTGGCAAGCGCGCCGGGAAACGCCGGATCGGTCTCGGTCCGCGACCTCGCCGCCCAGATCACGGTGCGGGCGCCGGTGAAGCACTAATCCGCATCCGCTTCTGGGGGGTCCGGGGATCGATCGCGGCAGCCGGTCCGGAGACCGCTCGCTACGGCGGGAACACGCCGTGCGTCGAGGCACGCGCCGACGACGGCACGCTCCTCATCTTCGATTGCGGCACCGGCGCGCGAAAGCTCGGCATCGCGCTGGCGCGCGGAGGCCCGACCCGGGCGCACCTGTTCATCAGCCATACCCACGCCGATCACATCCAGGGACTGCCGTTCTTCCTGCCGGCCTTCGTGCCCGGCTCGCACCTCACGGTCTACGGTCCGGCGGGCATCGACCGCTCGTTCCCGGCCGCGCTCGGCGGGCAGATGGACTACGCGTACTTCCCGGTCCCGATGGACCAGCTGCCGGCGAAGGTCGAGATCGTGGAGCTCGGCGAGGGCGAATTCGGGATCGGCGCACTCCGCATCCGGACGCAGTTCATGAACCACACCGCACCGACCCTGGGCTACCGCGTGTCCGGCGCCGGGGGCACGCTCGTCTATGCGACCGACCACGAGGCCCACGAGGGCGCGACCTGGCGCCCCGATCACGACGGCCGGTCGTTCGACGAAGCCGACCTCCTCCACACGGGCGACCAGCGCCACGCCGCCTTCCTCCGCGACGCGGATCTCGTCATCCACGACGCGCAGTACCACGCCGCCGACTATCCGGCCAAGGCCGGCTGGGGACACAGCACGATCGAGTACGCCGTCGACATGGCGCGCGTCGCCAACGTGAAGCGGCTCGTCCTGTATCACCACGATCCGAACCGCGAGGATGCCGGCGTCGACGCCCTGACCCGCGCGGCGCGTGAGCGAGCCGGTCCGCTCGAGGTCGTGGCCGCGGCCGAGGGCGACGAGCTCGTGCTCCGCGAGACGGCCGACGGCGGTCACGCGGACGCCGACGGCCCGCACGCGCCGAAGATCCAGACGCGCGCCCGGATCCTCGTGGCGGACGACGACCGGGCCGTTTTGCAGGTGCTCGACACCGTCCTCAGCGGTGACGGCTATCAGGTCATCACGGCCGAGGACGGCGAGGCCGCCCTCGAGCTCGCCCGGCACGATGGGTTCGATCTGATCCTGCTCGATGTGCAGATGCCGAAGCTCGATGGGCTCGCGACCGCGCGGCAGCTGCGCCGAGAGCCGAAGCTCGCGGACACGCCCATCGTCATGCTGACGGCCCGCACCGCGGACCGGGATATCGAGGCGGCGTTCGCCGAAGGCGTGACCGACTACATCACGAAGCCGTTCGCGGTCAGCCAGATGCGCGCCCGGGTCCGGTCGTGGCTCGCGCGCTCCGCCGAGGTGGAGAAATGAGCCAGCAGTGGACCGATCTCCAGCGGTACGTCATCGAGGAGCACTTCGAGGACTACAGCGAGGGACGGATCTCGCGCCGCGAGCTCGTCAGGCGCGTCTCGTACATCACCGGCGGGGTCGCCGCCTCGCTGGCAGCGCTCTCGATGCTCGGGTGCAACTTGGATCAGCCTCGGGCCGCCGCGACGAGCGCAGCCATCGCGTCGGTCCACCCGTCCTCCGCGCAGCCGAACGTGCCGTATGCGACCCCGCCGTCGAGCGCGACGACCGATCCGGTCACCGTGAAGCCGGACGATCCGCGCCTGGGCGGAGCCACCACGCTCGGGATCCCCACGCGTGACAAGACGGCCGCGCTCATCGCGTACTCCGCGGGACCACGGATCCGGACGAAGGCCGCGGGCGTGCTCGTGATGCACGAGAACACCGGTCTCACCGAGCACATCAAGGACGTCATCAGGCGGGTCGCCACGGCCGGCTATTACGCCCTCGGGATCGACCTGCTCTCCCGCCAGGGCGGTGCCGAGAAGCTAGGGCCGGCGTATTCGGGTGCGCTCGCCAACACGACCGTGGAGCAGATGAATTCGGATCTACTGAGCGCGATCGACTTCATCCAGAACGAAGCCGGCGACGGTCGGACCCGAGCCTCGGTGGGCGCGGTCGGCTTCTGCTTCGGCGGCGGCACGACCTGGAACCTGGTGAACGCCGGCGCGCCACTTGCCGCGGCAGTCCCGTTCTACGGGCCGCTGCCGTCGAACCCGGCGGGCCTGGCCACGACCAAGACCGCGGTGCTCGCGATCTACGCCGAGCAGGACACGCGCATCACCGCGAGCTGGACCGACGCCGAAGCGCAGCTCAAGAAGAGCGGCGCACCGTACCTTCAGAAGGTCGAGCCCGGCGTCGGGCATGCCTTCCACAACGACACGAATGGTCCTTCGCGCTACGGTCCGGCGCAGGCGCAGGACGCCTGGGTCGCGACGATCGAGTGGTTCCAGAAGTACGTGGGCT
>CAZMLV010000100.1:0-6669 GCA_964567235.1 uncultured Chloroflexota bacterium
GTAGGAGTCTGGGCCGTGTCTCAGTCCCAGTCTGGCTGGTCATCCTCTCAGACCAACTACCGATCGCGGCCTTGGTAGGCCATTACCCCACCAACTAGCTAATCGGCCGCAGGCCCCTCCCAAAGCGTCTTGCGACTTTGAGCACTGAAATGAATCAGTGATCACATGCGGTATTAGCTCGTCTTTCGACGAGTTGTCCCCCACTTCGGGGCAGGTCACCTACGTGTTACTCAGCCGTTCGCCACTCACCTCAGCCCTTGCGGGCTTTGGTCCGTTCGACTTGCATGTTTTATGCACGCCGCCAGCGTTTGTCCTGAGCCAGAATCAAACTCTCCGACAAAAGAAGAGACCGATCCTTTCGGAACGGTCATCATCGCTTCGAGTTCGAATGGCTTATTGATCGACGAGTCCGCGCTTGTGTTCGTTCCTGCCACTTTTCAACTGTTAAAGATCGTGCCCAGACCTCCCAAAACGGAACATTGGCCACGGGCTTCTGCGGACGACCATCATACCGACCACACGCGCCGGGCGTCAACCGCGCGCATGCCTCCGGAGCCCTGACTTTCCGCGTATTTCGAGACGTCCAGGGGGCCGGCGGAGCGAGCGGGCAGCCTACAGCGCCCGGCGGCCCTCAAGCGCTCGGCTCACCGTCACCTCGTCGGCGTATTCGAGGTCGCCGCCCATGGGTAGGCCGCGAGCGAGCCGGGTCACGCGGACGCCGTTATTCCCGAGGGCCTGCGCGATGTACATCGCGGTCGCCTCACCCTCGAGATTCGGGTTGGTCGCGAGGATGAGCTCGCTCACCCCGCCGGCCTTCATTCGGGTGACGAGCGGCGCGATCTTCAGATCGTCCGGCCGCACGCCGTTCACCGGCGAGATCGCACCGTGCAGCACGTGGTACACGCCCTTGAACTGGCCGGTGCGCTCGATCGCGAGCACGTCGAGCGGCTCTTCGACCACGCACACGATCGTGTGATCCCGGTCATCGGCCGCGCAGACCGCGCACGGATCGGTCTCAGCGATGTTGAAGCAGACCGAGCAGTAGCGAAGGTCTGTCTTCACGGACCGCACCGCGCTCGCCAGGGCGTCGGCGTCGGACATCGACGCGCGAAGGATGTAGTACGCGAGCCGCTGCGCGGTCTTCGGGCCGACGCCCGGCAGCTTGGAGAGCTCGTCGATGAGCCTGGCCAGCGGTCGCGCGAGTGCCTGGGTCAAGCGCGCCTAGAACCCGGGGAGCTTGAGGCCGCCGGTCACGCCGCCGAGCTTCTGCGCCGCGAGCTCCTTCGACCGCGCGAGCGCGTCGTTCACCGCGGCGAGCACGAGGTCCTGAAGGGTCTCGACATCGGCAGGGTCCACCGCGTCCTTGCTGATCTTGATCTCGCGGGTCTCCTGCGTCCCGGTCATCACGACGGTGACCGCGCCGCCGCCGGCACTGCCCGTGACGGTGAGCTCGCCGAGCTCGGTCTGGGCCTTCTCCATGTTGGCTTGCATCTCGCGCGCCATGCGCTGCAGGTCACCGATGTTCTTCATGTCTCACTCGACCTCCAGGATCCGATCTGGTCTGCGGAACGTCTCGAGCGCGGCGCGGAGCATCGGGTCTTCCGTCGCGGGCTGGGTGTTCGTCGCCGCGGCCGCCGGCTGCTTCACGCACCGTACGCGCATCGCCGTCCCGACGAGCTCGCCGAGATCGCGCTCGAGCTCCGGCCGCTGACGGTCCCACATCTGCCGCGCGAACTCATCGCTGAACGCGAGCACGATGGTGCCGCCTTCGATCGCGACCGGCTCCGCCTTCACGAGCTGCGCCGCCTTCGCGATGCTCCGCTCCTGCGCGCGCTCGAGCAGCTGATCCCACGCCGACCGCACTCGCTGCAGCGTCACGCCGGGCGACGCCGCACCGACCGGTCCCGCAGTGACCGCGCTCGCCACAGGGCTCCCCTGCTGGGCGCGACGCTGCGCGAGATCGACGACCGCCTGCGAGCGCGGCGCCGGCTCCGGTGCGGCAGGCGCGGCCTTCGCGGTCGCGGTCTTTGGCTGCGCCGCGGGCGCGGTCTGCGCGGCAGATTGCTTCGGTGCCGGCGCCGGCGGGGTGCTCGCGGTCGTGGTGAGGTCGAGCAGCGCAAGCTCGAGTGGCAGCGGGGTGCCCTCGCCGGTGCGGAGCTGCTGCTCGGTCTCGATGAGGCGATGCGCGATCTTCGCCAGCCGATCGAGCGAGAACAATGGCGCTTGCCGGCGCAGGACCGCCGCGATGCTCTCGGTCGCGGTCTCCGGGAGCGTGTCGGACGCGCGCACGAGGACGAGCGCGCGCATGTGATCCATCGCACGGCGAACGAACAACCGAAGATCGCGGCCGTCGTCGACGAGGGCGCGCACGAGACCGACCGCCTTGGCGGCGTCGTTGGCCGCGATCGCGTCGAACAGCGCGCTGGTCTCCTCCCAATCGGTCGCCCCGAGGAGCTCGTCGACGTCGTCAACGCGCACCTTTCCCTCGGCGAAGGTCGCGACCTGGTCGAGGATGCTCTCGGCATCGCGCAGCGAGCCCTGGGCGTGCCGCGAGATCGCCTCGAGCGCGGCCGGCTCGACCTGCCACTTCTCGCTCTTCGCGATGGCGGCGAGCTGCTGGACCATCTTCTGGTGCGGGATGCGCCGCAGGTCGAAGCGCTGGGTCCGGGACACGATCGTGGCCGGGATCCGCTGCGATTCGGTCGTGGCCAGGACGAAGATGACGTGCGGTGGGGGCTCCTCGAGCGTCTTGAGGAGCGCGTTGAACGCCTCGTTCGTGAGCTGATGGGCCTCGTCGATCACGTAGACCTTGTACTGGCCCATCGATGGGGCGAACCGGACCTTCTCGCGCAGGTCGCGAATCTCGTCGATGCCGCGGTTGCTCGCCGCATCGATCTCGATGAGGTCCAGATAGCGGCCATCGCGGATCGCCACGCACGTCTCGCAGGCATCACAGGGGTCGCCGTCCTTCGCCTTCGGGCAGTTCACGGCCTTCGCGATGATCCGTGCGATCGAGGTCTTCCCGATCCCGCGCGCGCCGGCGAGCAGGTAGGCGTGGGCGACCTGGCCGTTCGCGATGGCGTTCTTGAGGGTGCGCGTGACGTGCTCCTGACCGACCACTTCGGCGAAGGTCTGGGAGCGGTAACGGCGATAGAGGGCGGCGCGCTCCGGCACGAGGTCAGGATAGTGCGTCGAAATGCCGTGCACCCTCCGTCGATCACGCCATCTCGGTCACGCTTGCACGTCTTGGCTCGGACCAGGCTTGCCTGCGGCACTCAGCGACGACCGCTTACCGCTGCTTCCTTCCGGACCTGACGGGGTTCGCGGGCCACTGCTGCACAGGACCCGATCGTCAACGCCGCGACGCGCGAACAGGAACCGGGACGACGGACCTCGGGAGGGAATTCAGCCCCGCTGAAGCGGATTGCGGGTACAGGGCACCGCTAGCTCCCCGCCTAGCACAGCCGCTTAACGCTAGCACCGGCCTCGGGTCGATGATTGATGCGGAAACGCGATGGGGAGAGTGCGATGAACGTGCAGGAGATCCTCGAGAAGGCCCAGGACACCATCAACGTGAAGCGCGTGTACGGCACACCGATCGAGAAGGACGGGCTCACGATCATCCCCGCGGCCAGCGTGTCGGGCGGCGGTGGCGGGGGCGGCGGTCCGGCGGACTCGGGTGGCGGCGTCGGCTACGGGGTCGGCGCGCGACCCGTTGGCGCATTCGTCATCAAGGACGGCGAGGTGCGCTGGGAGCCGGCCATCGATGCGACGCGTCTGGCGCTCCGCGGGATGCTCATCCCGATCGTCGGGATGCTCGTGGCGCGTTCCATCGTGAAGACGATCGCGAAGCGCCGCCGCTAGGCGCGCAGGGCGCGCTCGATCTCGTCGAGGTGCTCCTTGCGATGGATGGCGCGCGACAGATTGAACGGCGGACTGCCCTTCGCGCGGATCTTCGCGAGCATCGCATCGCTGAGCCCGCGCACCCTTCCGTCGGCCTCATCGGCCAGCCGGAGGGCGAGCTCCGCCGCATCGCGCGGCCGGAGCGCGAGGCAGAGCGGCTTGGCAGCCTCGTTCGCGGCATCGGTGTCTTCGTCCTCGTACGTGGTCGGCTCGCCGTCGGGCCCCCACTTGTCCATCCAGTAGATCGCGCGGGCGTCCCAGTACGCCGCGTGCGCGAGCACCGCGGCAACGGTCCAGCCGTCCGGCATCGGGCGGGCGAGCTCGGCGTCGCTCAGCCGCGCGATGAGGGCGCGCAGGCGAGCGCGTTCGGCGTCGGTCTCCGTCTCGTGCGATCGATCCTCGGTCATGACGGCGTACGTTCTAGCGCGTCCGCGATCCCGGCGAGATCCGAGGCGACGACGTCGGGCTGCGGACCGTTCGCATAGAGGACCGCGCCGGGCCGCGCGACGAAGGCCGCTCGGCAGCCGGCGGCGAGCGCGCCCGCGATGTCCCAGCCGTGCGCCGCGACGAGGCGCACGCTGCCGATGGGCACGCCGGTGCGCTCCGCGACCATCCGGTACGGCTCGGGTGCGGGCTTGAGCGTGCGCACCTCATCGGCCGAGTACACGGCTTCGAGCAGATCGTGCAGACCGCTATTGCGCATCTGCGCCTCGGCGACGTCCTTCGGGCTGTTGGTGAGCGCGACGAGGCGGAAGCGCGTGCCCAGCCGGGCCATCGCCTCGCGGACCTCGGGATGCGCCGGCAGGGTCCGCATCCCGTTCACGATCGCGTCGCTCTGGGCCGGTGACAGCGTGACGTGCTGCCGTGCCGCGAGCATCGCAAGGGCGCTTCGCTGCGCCGTCGTGAAGTCGACGTAGCGGCCGGTGAGGCCGCCCACGAACGCGACCTGCAGCATCAGCGCGAACCACTGCGGCCGAAGCGAAGCGTCACCGAACGCCTCCGCGAACGGCTGGTCGAGCGCGCGCAGGTCGAGCAGGGTCTCGTTGACGTCGAAGGCGAGGACGGTCATCCGGCGGAGAGGGCGAGATTCGAACTCGCGAGTCTTTCGACTACTGACTTTCCAGGTCAGCGCCCTAGGCCACTAGGCGACCTCTCCCGACTCTTGGAGACTACACACGCGCGTATTCAGGCGAACGAGGGCTTTGCCCGAGTGAGCCGCAGGCCCCTCCGAACGGAGCAGGCGAGCGAAGCGAAGCCAGCGAAGTGAGAAGGGATCAGCGGAGAGGGGGGGATTCGAACCCCCGTGGCTTTCGCCAACCGCTTTTCGAGAGCGGCACCATCAACCACTCGGACACCTCTCCGCTGCGAAGTTTAGCGGGCGAGGTTCTTCTTCAGGAACGACATGATCTTCGGCCACGCGTCCTTCGCGTCGTCGGGACGGTGCACATCGGTGCGCTGCTCGTTGAGGAACGCGTGGTCCGCCATCGGATACACGACCTTCTCGAACGGCACGCCCGCGGCTTTCAGGTCCGCTTCGAGCGTTGGCAGGGCATTCATGACCCACTCGTCCTTGCCGCCGAAGATCCCGAGCACCGCTTTGCCCTTGAGCTTCGCGTAGTCCGGCTTCTTCTGCGGGGGCACGCCGTAGCAGTCGACGACCGCGCCGACCTCCGGCGCGACCGTGCCGGTGAGCAGGGCGAGCATGCCGCCCATGCAGAACCCGATCACTCCGACCGTGGTCGAGCCGGTCTTCGCGTGCGACGCGAGGAACTGGGCGGCGCCGCGCGCATCCTTTGCGGCCTGGTCGATGTTCAGCTCCATCATCAGCTTCTGGGCCTTGTCCGGCTCGCCGATCTGCGCGCTCTTGCCGTGATAGAAGTCCGGCGCGAGCGCGTTGAAGCCTTCGCGCGCGAACATGTCGGCGGTGCCTTTGACCTGGTCGATCAGCCCCCACCACTCCTGGATCACGATGACCCCCGGCCCCTTGCCCGACGCCGGGCTCGCGAGGTAGCCGCTCGCCGTTCCACCGTTGCTCTTGAACGTCACCAGATCGCCCATCTATGCGCTCCTCTCGACGCGATTCCGCAAGATCCCGATGTGTTCGATCTCCAGCTCCACGACATCTCCCGGCTTCAGCCACTCGGGCGGCGTCCGGCCCATGCCGACACCCTCAGGGGTGCCGGTCATGATCACGTCGCCGGGATGCAGCGTGAGCCCGGCCGACAGCTCGGCGATGATCCGCGCGACCGGGAAGACCATGTGCTTCGTGTTCGAGTCCTGCTTCGTGGCCCCGTTCACGCGCGTGACCAGGCGCAGGACCTGCGGATCGGGGACCTCGTCCTTGGTCACGATCCATGGGCCGAGCGGAAGGTGCGTGTCGAAGTTCTTCCCCTTGAACCACTGGCCGCCGTGCCAGGTCCGCTGGACGTCGCGCACGCTGACGTCGTTGCCGATCGTGTAGCCGAACACGTGGTCGAGCGCGTCTCGCTCCGCGATGTCGCGGCCCTCGCGACCGATCACCACCGCGAGCTCGACCTCGTAGTCGAGCTGATCGGAGAGCGGCGCGGGGTGCCGGATCGCGGCCTCGGGCCCGATGATCGCGAACGGGTTCTTGGTGAACAACGCCGGGTGCTCCGGGATCTCCTGGACCGCGCCGGCTGGGCGGAAGGCCTTGCCTTCGGCGAAGTGCTCCGCGTAGTTCCAACCGACGCAGAACACGTTGCGCTTCGGGACGATCGGCGCGAGAAGTCGGACGCTGTGCATCGG
>CAZMLV010000101.1:0-5485 GCA_964567235.1 uncultured Chloroflexota bacterium
GCGCTCGAGCTCAGCGCGGATCTCGCGCACTGGCTCCGTGAGGTCTCGGCCCACGTGCTCGAACGGCAGGAGCGCGTGCTTTCGTCGTTGCGCTGACACAGGCCCGTTACTCGATCGAGCGCTGAACGCGTAACGCCGGCCGGCGCGGCACGCCGCTTGCGACCTGTGTCTCCTAGCGCCCCGCGCGAGCGGGCGCATACGAAGGAGGCACTCTCATGCAGGACAAGATCAAGGGCGAAGGCAACGAGATCAAAGGCAGCGTCAAGGAAGAGGCCGGCAAGCTCGGCGGCGACAAGTCGACCGAAGTGAGCGGCAAGTGGGACAAGACCAAGGGCGAGGTCCAGGAGAAGGTCGGCGACGCGAAGATCAAGTCCGACCACCCGTAAACCGAGCCACTAACCGGCCAAGCGCAGAATGGACGCTCGTGAGAGCGTCCATTCTGCTCGTTGTGCCTTTCTTGGTCGGCGTTGCGTGCGTGTCCTCGGGGACCGCAACGATCCAAGGGACGACGACCAGGACGCCGCCTCCGCCGGCGCCGCTGGCGGCCATCGTGCCGGAGGCGACGGAGCTCCGACTCGACATCGTCGAGCTCACCTGCCATAGCTGCGCCGGGGCGGTGGCCCTTGGCACATCGCGTATCCCGGGTGTGCTCCACGTCTCGGCCGAGATGCTCGACCACGTGCTCATCGTGAGGTACGACGCGACCCAGCTAAGTGAGACCGCGCTCATCGCCGCCATCGACAAGGTGGTCGACGCCGTCGTCAACTGACCTCGTCCGCGCGTTCGCCGGACATCACGCGGATCCACTCGGCCATCTCGTCGGGATGCTGTCGTTCGCGCTGCCGCGAGTCCGCGACGGCTGCTTCCTCTACGTCACCGACCGCGGTCTCGCGCGCGTGCTCGTGACGATGCGGGGCTATGCGGCGATCACGTTCGGCCATGTCATCATCAGCGCGCGCGTGCCGAGCGACGCGCTCTGGCTGCACGAGCGACGGCATGTCGAACAGTACGAGCGGCTCGGGCTCGCGTTCATCCCGCTGTACCTCTGGTTCATGCTGCGACGGGGTTATCGCGCGCATCCGTTGGAACGTGACGCGTCGGGCGCGGCTAGGCTGTTCGACTAGGTGAGCGACCAGCGGTACGACATCGCGATCCTCGGCGGTGGCCCCGGCGGGTACGTCTCCGCGCTCTACGCCGGGGCGAAGGGCGCGCGGGTCGCCCTCGTCGAGCGGGATCGTGTGGGCGGCATCTGCGTGACCGTTGGGTGCATCCCGTCGAAGGCGCTGCTCGACTCGAGCCACGGGTTCTGGTTCGCGACGCACGGCGAGGACCACGGCATCACCGTTCAGGGTGCATCGTTCTCGCTGCCGAAAGCCGTCGCGCGCAAGGATGCCGTCGTGAAACAGCTAGTCGGCGGGATCGAGCTTCTGCTCAAGGCACGCAAGGTGGATCTCTTCACCGGCAGCGGGACGCTGACATCCCCGGGCGAGCTCAGGGTGAAGGCGACCGACGGCGAGCGCTCGATCAAGGCGAACGCGATCATCGTCGCGACCGGCTCGAAGGTCGGCATCCCGCCGATCAAGGGACTCGCGGAGGCGAAGCCGCTCGACAACGTGGGCGCCCTTGCGCTGCAGGACATCCCGAAGCGGCTGATCGTGATCGGCGCCGGCGCGATCGGCCTCGAGCTCGGCACGTTCTACGCGGAGATCGGCGCCAAGGTGACGGTGCTCGAGATGCTGCCGCAGCCGCTCGGCTATGCGGATCCGGAGCTCGTGCGATTGCTCGTCCGAGCGCTCGCGGCGAAGGGCGTCGAGATCAAGACGAACGCGAAGGTGACCGAGGTCGTCCGCACCGGCAAGACCGTCACCGTCACCTACGAGATCGAGGGCAAATCGGAGTCGCTCGAGGGCGATGAGGTGCTCCTGGGCGCCGGCCGCGTCGCGAATTACAGCGGCGTGGAGAACGCCGGCCTCAAGACTGAGCGTCTGGGGATCGTCGTCGACGAGCGGATGCGCACGAACGTCAGCGGAGTGTGGGCGATCGGGGACTGCATCGGCGACGCGCGGGCGCCCAAGCTCGCCCACGTCGCGAGCACCCAGGGCGAGGTCGCGGTCGACGTGATCCTCGGGGAAGACGCGAAGATGGATTACGACGTCGTACCGAACGTCGTGTACACGCATCCCGAGGTCGCGACGGTCGGGCTCACGGAGGCGCAGGCGAAAGAGAAGTATCCCGACGCGAAGGCGTCCCGATTCTCGTTCAGGGCGTCCGGCCGCGCGCTCGCGCTCGGCGAGAGCGACGGCGTCATGAAGCTCGTCACGGCCGGCCCGCACGGCCGCATCCTGGGCGCGCACGTCGTCGGGCCGAACGCGAGCGAGCTCATCGCCGAGGCGACGCTCGCGATGCGCCTCGAGTCGACGACCGACGACGTCATCGCGACCATTCACGCGCACCCGACGCTGGCCGAGACCTTCCGCGAAGCGGCCCTCGTGGCCGCAGGCACGGCGATCCACACGACGGGGCGCTAGCCCTGGACCCCGCGGAAGCGGCCTCGTTCGCGCAGCTTCTGACCGCCTCGCCCGGCGACATCCTGCTCTTCGATCGGCCAAATGGCGGGCTCGGCATGGTCATCAGCTTCCTGACGCGGTCGCCCTACTACCACGTCGCGATCTTCGACAGGGGCACGGACACGATCGAGGCGCGGCAGCGCGGCGTGGTGCGGCGCGACCTCCGTTCGAGGGAGGGCGGCCACAGCTGGACCGTGATCGGAGCACCGCAGGGCCGCGGCGAGGCGGCGCTGGAGTGGGCCCGGACCCAGCTCGGCGACAGGTTCGATCGGTTCGACTTCCTGGTCATCTTGTTCGACCGGATCGTCGCCGGGCTGCAGATCCACTACGAGCCGTTCGGGAAGTACTCGTGCGGCGAGTTCGTCGCGCGGGCGTTCCGCGAAGCGGGTGTCGTGCTGTTCCCGGACCTGCAGGACGCCGATGTCGAGCCGGCCGACTTTGCCCGATTCCTGCCGCCAAAGGACTAGCCGAGAGACTTCTCGCGACTCGCAACCGTGGTGTCGCCTGTGCGAACGCATCTACAAGCAAGCGTGGTATCTGCGCAATCGGGAGCGGCACATTGCCAACGTCGCGGTCAACAAGCGCCGCGTTAGGAGCGCGACTCACTCGCGCGTATTGGCATATCTGAGGGATCATCCATGCGTCGATTGTGGTGAAGAAAATTTGCTGGTTCTCGACTTCGATCACATTCGAAGCAAGCGTTGGAGCATCTCGTACATGGTCAGTTGCGGATTTCCATGGGCGACGATCGTCGACGAGATCAAGCGATGCGAGGTTCGTTGCGCGAACTGCCATCGGATCAAGACCGCCCGGGAGCGTGGCTACTGGGACAGGTTCACGGACGGGCAGATATCCGAGGATGCGGACGCATACGCGGTCGTGGCTGATAATTGGCCTCGGGCCGTTAGCTCAGTTGGATAGAGCGTCCGCCTTCTAAGCGGAAGGTTTCGTGGGTTCAAGTCCCACACGGCCCGCAGCGATTACGCCTTTGGCGAAGGAAACTGAGGATCCAGGCTCGGGTCGAGCCGCCTGACCGACCTCCGGCCGAACAGCCCCATCAGCGCCACCGCCACGATGAACGCCGCCCCGCCGGCCACGACCACGCCGAGCGGCGCGACCGCGAACGCAAGCGCGACCAGCGCCCCGAGCGCACCGGCCACCGCGGCAACGATCACCGAGAGCATCCCGGGCAGCGTCTGGAACACGTGCAGCGCCGACCCGAGCCCGTGAGCCGCGGTCACGTCGATGCCAAGCGTCCGGAGCGCGCCCGGCAGGTCGTCGTACGGGCTCGTGATGAAGTGCTGCTCGAGCTCCGGGTGCAGCACGAGGTACGCGTTGCGCAGGCGATTCATGCCGAGGACCCACCGGTAATCGTCGCCGTTGAGCTGATTGAGCCGCGCGATCGTGGCGACGCCGGTGAAGAGCACGACCGACAGCAGGAAGATCGCGATCGCGATGAACGCCGGGCCGAAGTGATCGGCCTGGGCCACGAGCGCGAGCGCGATCACGGCGCCCGAGAGGATCGCGAGGAACACGCTGACGCGTCCGAGCGACTCCGTGTACGTGAGCGACCGCGTCGCGAGGAGGCTCCAGTGCTCGGTCGCGAGGATCTGGAGCTT
Organism: uncultured Chloroflexota bacterium; assembly: GCA_964567235.1. Taxonomy (GTDB): domain Bacteria; phylum Chloroflexota; class Limnocylindria; order P2-11E; family P2-11E; genus UBA4735. Next base: position 4,187 of record CAZMLV010000101.1, read on the forward strand.
CGTCGCCACACCGGGTGGGGAAGAGTGGTCGATCATCGTGCTGCGCGCTTCGCAGCGTCGGCCCGACCGTGATCCGCGTACATCAGGGATCCGGGCGTGGTCAGCAGCTCGCCCGTCTCGAGCAGCGTCTTGAGACCGGAGAGGATCATCGGCCAGCCGCCGTAGAGCTCATCGTTCGCGCCGTCGCGAAGCTGGTCGTGCGTGACGGTGAGGTGACACGAGTCGCCGACCGGCTCGATCTCCCAGGTCACCCGCGAGGTCCCCTCGCTCTTCACGTCATCGCTCCAGAGGGCCTTCATGGTCTGCACGAGCCGGCGCGGCGGATCAAGCTCGATGTTCTTGCCCTCGCCCAGGATCGTCGGCCGCGATGGGTGGCGCGTTTCGTAGCGCGAGCCGGGCGTCCAATCGGAGACGATCCGGACGCCGAAGTTGTACTTGCTCCGCATCTCGCTGTCGGTGATCGCTTCCCAGAGCCGCTCGGGAGTGGTCTTGATGTAGATCTCGAAGATCTTTTCCACGTGTGCCTCCATCTTGTTCTTCAGCTCGCTGAGCGCCGCGGCCCACGGCTCGGCGTACTTGCTGACCCAGCGGTCGTGGACGAGCCGGATCGGCACGGCATTCAGGAAATGGAGCTTCTCGCGTCCGTGCCGTCTGGTCACCACCAGCCCCGCGTCCTCGAGCTGGCTCAGATGCTTCATCACGCCGAAGCGCGTCATCTTGAACCGGCGTGCGAGCGCGCCCAAGGTCTGCCCGTCCTCGCGGAAGAGCTGGTCGAGCAGCCGTCGCCGGGTCGGGTCGGCGAGGGCCTTGAAGACGTCGTCCATCGCCTCCGGTATAGGTGACCGTCTGGTCACATGTCAAGACAGGCCCTGGGGCGCGCGGTCGGTCGGCCGCGCCATGCCATGCTTACTGCGTGATCGAACGCTTCGCGGTCCTGCTCGTCGCACTCGCGGCGATGCTCTGGGGCACCGACGCCCTGTTCCGCGCACCGCTGCTCCAGCATCTGGGCGGCGATCCGGTCCTCCAGGCGACCCAGCTCGTCACGATGGAGCACCTCGTCTTGACCATCGTGTGCCTGCCGATCCTCTGGCTGGCCTGGCGCGAGATCCGGGGACTGAACGCGGCCCAGTGGCGGGCGATCGTGGCCATCGGAGTGGGCGCGTCGGCGCTCGCGACGATCCTGTTCACGATCTCGTTCGGGTACGGGCACTTCATCGAAACCCTGCTCCTGCAGAAGACCCAGCCGCTCATCGCGATCCTGCTCGCGAACTTCTGGCTCGGCGAGCGCATCTCGCGCCG
>CAZMLV010000101.1:5585-6657 GCA_964567235.1 uncultured Chloroflexota bacterium
GCGACGCTCGCGGAGCTCGCCTTCCCGATCACCGGGATCGTCGTGAACCTGTATTTCGTCACGCCGCCGCAGACGATCAGCGCATGGCAGCTGGTCGGGATCGTGGTACTGGTCGGCGCGCTGATCGCGCTCGACTACACGAACGCGAAGCGGCCGGCGAAGCTCGAGCGCGGCGCCGAGGTCGCGCTCACCTAGACGCTAGTAGGTGTAGGGCGAGGCGTTCGGGTCGCCGGTCTTCCCAGCGCCGCCGGATCCCGCGCCACCGCAGGCGCCCAACAGGACCGCGAGCGAGAGCAGGGCGATGAGCATCCTTCTCACGACAAGACCTCCTGATACGGTGGATACGGACTAGAGGGCCGGACGGATATGGGCATCGTCATCATCGCGGCACTCCTCGCGGTCCTTGCGGCCGCCGCGCTCATGTTCGCGCTCGTTGCGCTCCGACGGGCGAGCCGGCCGCGCGCGGCACTCCCGGTGAACTGCGGCGACTGCATCTACATGGTCCCGCGGGCGAAGGTCTACAAGCGCGAGACGCTCGAGGACGCGGACGGGATCGTCCACTACCTCTGCGAGCAGCGGTGGATCGAGATCACGCCGTACTCGCCGCGCTGCGAGCTCGGAAAGAGCAAGACGCGCCTCACAACCGTCCCGAATTAGGGCTATGGTCGCGCCCGTGCCGGACGCCTTCGCCGCCTTCGACGCCCATGTGCGCGCGAGGCAGCAGGAGTACATCGACGAGCTCTCCGCACTGATCCGGCTGCCTACCGTCTCCGCGCAGCGTTCCGGCATCGACGAGACCGCTCGCGCCGTCCTGGACCGAACGAAGCGGGCGGGTTTCACGGCCACCGCCGAGCGCGTGCGCGGCGGCCCACCCACGATCGTCGGCCAGCAGGGGAGCGGCGGGCGCACGCTGCTGGTCTACGACCACTACGACGTGCAACCACCCGATCCGCTCGACGAATGGACCTCGCCGCCGTTCGAGCCGACCGTCCGCGACGGGGTCCTGTTCGGCCGCGGCACGTCGGACAACAAGGGCAACCTCATGGCCCGGCTGCAGGCGATCGAGGCCTAC
>CAZMLV010000102.1:0-1411 GCA_964567235.1 uncultured Chloroflexota bacterium
CGGCGGGTGCGCTCGAGCATGTGCCACGCCCGCTGATGCGCCGGCTCGCCCGACCATACCCGGAGATCGCCGTCGATCCACGATCCGGTGTGCAGTGATGGCAGCTTCACCTTGGCCGGATGCGCGTCCAGGAAGTCCGACACGCGGACCGTCTCGAACCGCTCGTCGGCTTCGAGCGTGCCGTAGAGGGTCCGCAGGAAGTCGTTGCCGTTGTTCGGGTACGCCTCCCAGGCGTTCTCTCCGTCCAGGATGATCGAGGCGATGTACGGACCGCCGTCGTCGGGCAGGCGGTCGCGCGCGGCCTCGAGCTTCCAGATGAGATCGCCGACCGCGTCGTGAGGGCTCATCGATCCGTACGCGAAGCCGATCCGGTCCGAGATCTCGCGGTCGCGGAACAGCGCCGTGACACCGTTGGCCAGTCGGAACGGCTGGTACAGCTGCTCGGGATGGACCAGCGCGCCGATGTCGTCGCGTTCGAAGGTGATGTTGGCCGACCGCCCCAGCACGCCCTCGTCCGAAGCGAACCAGTCGATGCGCGCCTTCTTGATCGCATCGGCGGCTTCGGGCGAGATCGCGCCTTCAGATGGCCAGACGCCGCGTGGTTTCACGCCGAATCCGCGCACGTGCGACACGACGGCTTCCTCGAGCTGGTAGAGCGCGTCGTCCGGGTAGGAGAACGGCGGGTCCGGCAGGAGCGCATTCGGATCGCTCCGACGCGCCGACGCGTTGTCGATGATGAGCGGGAGGATCGGGTGGTAGTAGGGCACCGTGAGGATCTCGATCCGGCCGTCGCGCTCGAGGCTGCGGTACAGGTGCGGCGCGCCCGAGGCCATGAACCGCTGGCGCCCGATGACGTAGTGCACGTCCTCGCGGGTGAAGCGCCGCGCGCGGTCCCGCAGGTCGCGAAGCCGCTCGTCGCCGGCGATGTCGTCGGGGTCGATCCACGCCAGGTTGAACCAGAGCGCCAGGTCGACGAAGTAGTCGTCGGATAGGAGCTCCGGCCGGCCCCGCGCCGCGAGGGCGAGCTGCAGCAACCGGCGGTATTCGTCATGGAGCGCGATCACGTTGCCGTGATGGATGGAGAAGAACCGCGCGAGCATGTGGCCGCGCTCCTCGGCGGTGAGCGTCCCCTCGACGGTACGCATCGTCACCCGGGTGTCCTCGTCGTCCGCGCCACGGGCGTAGTCCTCGAGCTGATCGCGCAGCGAGGGCACCATCGTGAAGTTCACCTTCACCTTGGGGAACTCGTTGAGCAGCCGGGCCATGTGCAGGTAGTCCTTGGAGGCGTGAAGGCGGACCCAAGGGAGCACGAACTCGCTCGTCTGTGGATGCTTGTAGTAGGGCTGATGCATGTGCCAGATGATCGCGACGGCGAGCTTCCCGTTCATTTCGCGCGCGCTGCCTCGGTCAT
>CAZMLV010000102.1:1511-6479 GCA_964567235.1 uncultured Chloroflexota bacterium
TGCGGCTCGATGCTCGGGATCTGGAGCCAGTCGGCGACGGTGCCGAAGCGAACGCGGAACAGGATCGGCTTCGCGTTCTCGGTGAGCTGCGACAGCTTCCAGCTCTTTCCGAAATCGCTCCGTGGATCCTCGAGGTACGCGTCGGCGCAGCGGTCGTACTCGTCGTAGAGCCGCGGAAGCGTGTTGCCGGCCGGATCGAACTCCACCGCGCGCTTCGGATGCGTCCGCAGGAGGAGGAACCGCACGATCTCCCCGGGGTAGAGCTCGACGAGCTCGATGGCCGACGCGCCGACACCCTTCGACGTCGACATCTTCTTTCCGCCGATGTTGAAGAACTCGTGCTGCAGGCCGGCCGGAGGCTCGCGCTTCCAGATCTCGCGGTACAGCTCGTTCGCCCGGTCACGTGATCCGCCGGCGGTCAGCAGGTCCTTGCCCCCCTCCTCGTAGGTCACGTCGAAGTAGTCCCACATCGCGCACCACTGGAGATTCCACGGAAGCTTCGCGTTGCCCTTGAACGGGGAGATCCGTCCGCGGTGCCCGCAGCCGGAGGCCCAGCTCACGTAGTCCCTGCGGCACTCGTACGCCACCGAGGTACCGTCGAAGTCCGTCGCGTGGGTCGTCCCGATCTTCCCGCAGTTCTCGCAGATGACCCAGACCGGAAGCCAGCTTTGGTCCTTCTGCACGTGCGAGACCTCGGCGTAGACCCGTCTCACGGTGTCGGCGTTCTTCAGGACGAGCTCGATCTCATGGTCGAGCTTGCCGGAGCCGTACAGGTCGCGCAGCCAATGGATCTCCTGCGGGTGGATGCCGACGCGCTCGAACGTCGAGAGGAACCGCTCGGCGTGATACCGCGCGAAGTCCTTGCCCGGTTCGGGCGACGGGATCTTGAAGAGCGGCTTCCCCATCTGCTCACCCATGCCGGCCTGCTGCTTCATCGACGCCGAGTCCATGGGATCGAAGTCGTCGATCGTGAACACGTAGCGCACGTCGAGCCCGTGTTCGCGGAACGTCCGGTAGAGCGCGTCCGTGATGACCGGACCGCGCAGTCCGGAGATCGGCACGGGTCCCGACGGCGTCTTCGAGTCGCGGATGACGTGCTTGATGTCACGCGGCAAGGACGCCGCGACCGCATCGGCCCAGAAGAGCTCCCGGTCGGTGGGCGTCTGCGTCATCTAGCGGACGGCGACGATCTTGAGCTCCACCTCGCCGCGCGGCACCGAAGCCCGGACGAGATCGCCCTTCTTGTGGCCGATGAGGGCCTTCCCGACGGGGGACTCGTTGCTGATGCGGCCCTCGGCCGGCGCGGCCTCGGCCGAGCCGACGATGACGTACTGGTCGCGCTCGCCGTCCTGCTCGATGGTGACGTGGCTGCCGATCTCGACGACATCGTGGTGCTCGTTCTCGTCGATGATCGCGGCGTTCTTCACCATCTGCTCGAGGGTCTGGATGCGGCCTTCGAGGAACGCCTGATCGTTCTTCGCCTGCTCGAGCTCGGAGTTCTCCGAGTAGTCCCCGAACTGCATCGCCGCGTGGATGCGCTCCGCGACCTCCTGCCGCTTCTTGGTGCGCAGCTCCTCGAGCTCGGCCTCGAGCTTCTTCAGTCCGTCCGCCGAGATCGGGACCGGTTTGTCAGGGCTCATGTGATGCCTCCGAAATGCGTCGCGGATGTGAAAAAAAGAACACTGAAGGCCGCCTTGGCCCTCAGCGCTCTGCCGCGTACGGTGGTTCTGTGGCGAAATCATACACGGTCAGCACTCGGCTTTTGGCCCACTACCGCCGCACCGCGCGGGACCTGCCGTGGAGGCGGACGCACGATCCCTACGGGGTCCTCGTCTCCGAGGTGATGCTCCAGCAGACCCAGGCCGCGCGGGTCACGCCCGCGTTCGACCGGTTCGTACGGCGCTTCCCCACCCTTGAGGCGCTCGCCGCCGCGCCGCTCGGCGCCGTCCTGCGCGAATGGTCCGGCCTCGGCTACAACCGCCGCGCCCGAGACCTGCACCGCATCGCGCGCATGTCACCACAGGGCTTGCCCAGGACGGTCGCCGAGCTCGATGCCCTCCCCGGGATCGGCGCGTACACCGCCGGCGCCGTCGCCTGCTTCGCCTTCGGGCAGCGAGTGGCGTTCGCCGATACGAACATCAAGCGGGTGCTGGGCCGATTCTTTCTCGGACGGCCGGGGACGAACAAGGAGGCAGTCGAGCTGGACGCAACGGCGATGCCGAAGCGTTCATCCGATCTCTGGCACCACGCTCTGATGGATCTTGGCGCGACGATCTGCAAGCCCAAGCCGCGATGCGCGATCTGTCCGTTGAATGCGGATTGCCGCTACGCGCTGTCCCAGGCGGTCGGCGGTCGACCGCCCAGCATGACCGCGCGCGCAATTCGGCCGGCCGCATACCCGGACAGCGATCGACGCGTACGCGGCGCGATCGTGCGCGCGCTCGTTGACAACGCCGGTGGCATGACCGTGCGCGCGCTCGAGAAGCAGATCGGCGATGCGCGCGTCCCGCAGCTCGTGAAAACGCTGACGGCCGACGGACTCGTCCAGTCCACCGGCCGCCGCGTTCGTCTCCCGAGCTAGATCAGTTGACCGTGATCAGCATGAAGATGCCCTGGTCTTCCATCCAGGTGATGCCGTCGATGACCGGTCGGAGGCGCAGCGGGTAGGAGCCGAGCAAAACGCCCTTCACCGAGAACGTGAACGTGGCGGTCTGGCCGGGCGCGACCGACGCCTCGGTCTGCGCCGCGGGCCGATTCGACCAGAGCCAGCCATCGGCGATGCCGAGCTGGGTGAGCGAGGCATCGTCGTTCACGACGCCGATCCGCGCCTCGGTGCCGCTGCCCTTGACCCACGTCGCCGAGCCGCGGTTGAGGATCGTCACCGAGACCTGCGCGCCCGCGCCGAAGGTCATCGTCGGGTAGGCGCTCTGTGAGACCCATTGCGAGTGGTAGGTGATCGCGCCTTTCGGCGCGGGAACGGGACCACCAATGAATTCGCGGTAGCTCACGAACACGTAGTTGCCGCGCCACAGGTTGCCTGCCGATGCGAAGGGGCTGCCCCACCAGTGGTATGTGGTCAGGAACGTGTTCGCCGAGATCAGGCCGCGGAAACCGGTGAGCGGATCCTGTCCGTAGATCCCGGTGATGTCGCCGGTGGCCGAATTCGCCTGGTAGCCGTAGACGACCTCAGCATGCGTGCCGCCCTCGGCGAAGATGACGACGGGCACCCGGGCGTTCAGCCTTCCGATGAGCTCGGTGAGGGCGATGAACTTGTTCGTGTACATGTGCACCCGACCCTCGCCGCCGTAGTACTTCATCAGGTAGCTCACCCCGGCCGGGTCGAGGCCGACCTCACCGCGGAGCGAGTTGCCCTGATAGGCGATCTGGAACGTCGAGAGCAGCGGCTGCGACGCGGGCACGACCAGGCCGAAGGCCGACATGACCGACAGGCTCGACGCGGCCGCGCAGTACGGGGTGGTCGCAGTGCGCCAGCCGGCGGGAGAGGGCTCCGTGAGCTGGCTCACGTACTGGACGCCCGGGACGGTCATCGACACCGTGAGCGCGGCCGCGGCGGGCTGGGTGCCGGCCATCATCCCGCCGAGGATCACGAGCGCACAGATGGCCAAGCAGGCGGACCGGCGGAGATACGTCATGGGCCTTGCTCCTTCCCTGTCGCTGCCCCGAATGGGCCGTTCCCTCTTGTGCGCCGCGGGTGGAGCGACCGGTGACCGGACAACTCCGTACGCTTAGCGCAACGCAGGTCGGGGTGTCGATATAACGGCCGCTCGCTCGGCGGGGCGATAGGACCATCGGCCTATGCGGCGCGAGCTATGAGGCGGCGGTGATCTCCGGTCCGGCGATGGCGAGCCCGTAACGGTCGATCGGCAGGAGCTCCGATGCGATCGCAACGACGTCGGCCTTGCTCACGGCCCGCAGCTCGCGGGGGTAGCGATCAAGGTGGTCGTCGCCGAGCTGGAAGAGCTCGGCCTCGAGGACCATCCCGGCCACGCCGCTCGGACTCTCGCGCCCGACCTCGAGCTCACCCACGAGCTTGTCTCGGGCGAGTGCCAGATCGTCGTCCGCGACCGCGCCATCGCGGATCTTCTTGAGCTCCGTGAACGTGACGGCGATCGCGCGCTCGACGTTCTCGGGGTTGACCCCCATCCGCACGGTCCAGGGACCCTGCGCCGCAGTACCGGCGATGGTGCTGAACACGTAGTAGGCCAGGCCGAGCTCGTCGCGCACGACCTGCCCGGCCCGGCTCGCGAAGGTGTCCGCGGCGAACACCATGTTCGCGACCTGCGCTTTCGTGAACCGCGGATCCGTCCGCGGCAGGCCGGGCCAGCCGAGCACGACGTCGGCCTGGGTCTTGTCGGGGACGACGACCGCCCGGCGCCTGGCGCCGTCGATGTCGACAGAGCGGAGCAGGCGATCCAACTTGTCGCCTCGGTCCCACGATCCGAAGGCGCCCTCAGCGACCTCGAACGCGCGGCCGGCATCGAGCGCGCCAGCGACCACGAGCACCGATCCGGACGCGTGGATGCCGGTGCGGTGGTACGCGCGGAGCTCGTCGATCGTCGCGGTCCGCACGACCTCCTCGTCGCCGATCGAGCGGGTCCGGAACGGGTGACCGGCCGGATAGACGAGCTCGCGCCAGGTCTGATCAGCGACGCTGCGGGTGTCCTTCTTGGCCTCCTCGAGGTCCGCGAGAGCTCGCGATCGAACGAACTCGAGCGCCTCCGGTACCAGCGCCGGGCGCAGCACGGTGTCCGCGATGAGGTCGAGGAACGGGCCGAGATCGTCCGCGAGGCATTGCCCCGAGAAGACCGCCGCGTGCGATCCGACATCGAGCCGCGCCGACGCGCCGAGCCCGTCGAGGGCGTCGGACCAGGCGCGCGCGTCGCGCGAGGTGGTCCCACGGAGCATCGCCTGCGCCGTGAGCCTGGCCACGCCCGGTCGGCCGGCGGG
>CAZMLV010000103.1:0-5240 GCA_964567235.1 uncultured Chloroflexota bacterium
CGGTGGATGCGCTGCTTCATGTCGACCTGCGCGATCGACCGCAGACCCGTCGTCCGCAGGACGTCGATGAGGAGCCCCGTCTCCACGCCATAGAGGTCGAAGAACGGCAGCCGCTCGAGCAGAGACCGGCGTCCGGCCTGCTCACCGGAGAGCGGCTGGATGATCCCCGAGAGCTCTGGGAAGAACAGATTGAGGATCGGCCGGGCCGCGAGCTCGGTCACGCGCCCGCCGCCGGTGGCCTGCAGCTCGCCGCCGACGTTCAGCGGCCGCCGGTAGAACGCCTTCACGAACGCGATCTCCGGCCGGATCAGGAGCGGACCGATGAGGCCGTACACGAACTTCGGATGGAACTGCGACACGTCGGTGTCGACCCACACGACGAGGTCACCGGTCGTGATCGCGAGGCTCTTCCACAGGGCCTCGCCCTTGCCGCGGCCGGGCCCGATCTCCGGCAGCACCTGCTGGTGGATGTGCACGGGTACTCCGAGCTTCTCGGCGATCTCGCGCGTGCGATCGGTCGAGTCGGAGTCGATGACAACGAGCTCGTCGACCAGCGGGAACCGCTCCATGAGCCGCGAGCGGATCGCCGTGATGACCTTGCCGATCGTCGCCTCCTCGTTCAGTGTCGGGAGCGCGACGGAGATCCGGACGCCTTGTTTCTCCTTCTGCGCCACGAGTGACGCGAGGTCGGCGAACTCCGCGCTCGTGAACGTGTTCTCGACGAACCACTTGTCCACGAGCTCGCCGATGGCGGTGCTCCGCCCGGTCCGATCGGTCGGCAACGCGGTCGGCTGGAGGAAGACGCTCGATGCGACCGGCGTCCGGGTGCGGACGATGATCGCGGCCTTCGCCTGGCCGATGATGCGCTGGCCGATCGGTCCGAGCGGCTCGGGCCCGCCGCTCGCGCCGAACAGGACGAGGTCGTGCCGGCTGAGCTCGTCGGTGATGATCGGCTCCGCATCGCCCACGCGCGTCAGCAGCTCGTCCACCCGCTCGTCGAAGGCGCGCTCGCCGACGAGCTGGTAGAGCGTCGCGCTCTTGCGGCGCGAGGTCCGGTCTTCTGGCGCGACGTGCAGCAGGGTCACCGTGCCGCCGCGCGCTCGCGCGAGGTCGACGCCGATCTTCGCCGCGAGCTCCGCGTAGCGGCCGCCGCGGACCGGCACGAGGATCCGCCGCGCGCGCCCGGCTGGCCCCTTGACGATCGCGAGGTCGCACGGCGGGTCCCGGAGGATGTCCTCGATCGTCGTCCCGAGGTAGTCCCAGCCGGGGCGGCGCCAGCCGATGAGCAGCAGGTCCGGGCGCTCCTCGCGGGCGGCCTCGGCGATCGCGGCCCAGCCGAGCCGGGCGACGGTCACGAGCGGCCGAACGCTCTGCGATCCCGCGAGCGTCGTGAGCTCCCGTCGCCGGGCGCGCGCCTGGGGCTGGGCCGAGGCCAGTGTTTCGCCTTCCGGCACCTCGATGACCGAGGCGACGACGATCTCGCCGTCGTCCTTCGAGAGGCCGGCGGCGACGTCGATGAGCCCGCGGTCGCGCGCGGGGTCGACGATCGCGACGAGGATCTTCATGCGTCGATCACGGGTAGCACGAGCTCGGCCAGGATCCGCGGCCACTCGTTCTGGCGCGCGCGCCGATGCTGTCGCGCGATCGGCGACGTCGTGAGCTTCGTGTCGATCGCCCGAGCCCACGCCGCGCCATCCGCCTTCACGGGGACGTAGGTCGCCTCGTCGCCACCGTTCTCGCGCAGCGCCGGAATGTCGGTGCAGACGATCGGAAGACGCCGCAGCCCGGCCTCGAGCATCGGCAGGCCAAAGCCCTCGTTCTCGGAGGGAAGCACGAGCGCGTCCGCGAGCCCGTAGAGGTCGGCCAGCTCGCGCACGCCGATCTTGACGTGCTCCGCGTGGAGGAGATGGACGCCCGGCCCGGAGCGCGCCGCGAGGTCCCGCTCGTACGTCACGTTCGCCGGGTTGTGCGCGCCCGGCCCGCCGGTCACGACGAGCATGGCGTTCGGGTACGACGTGGCGCGCAGCTCCGCGAGCGCGTCGATGGCGAGCTCGATGCGCTTGCGCCGGGTCATCCGCACCGGGAGCAGCAGCAACGGGTCGGCATCGAACAGGCCGAATCGGTCCGCCAGCCGCCTGCCCGCGGCCGACAGGCCGAGCACCGCGACGCGGTCCACGCCGTTCGGCACGATGGTGATCCGATCCACCGGGAGGCCCGTGAGCGCCGAGAGCTCGTTCGCGGACTTACGCGAGATCGCGACGTAGCGGACGCCCGGCGCGATCGTGCTGAAGAGGGACCACGGCCGCCCCTCGTGGCGCTGTCCTTTGTATTGCCCATCGGTCCAGGCCAGATCGTGGGTCCAGGCGATGAACACGCCCGGCCGCTCGGCCGAGAGCGCGAAGAGCGCCTCGGTGAGCGCTGCGTTGAGGTGGAGGGTGAACACGTTGTGGACCACGACACGGTCGGCGCGACGGATGACGGGCCGGAGCTTGCGGGTGATCGTGGCGACGAGGAGGGCGTGCTCGGGCGACACCTCACCGCGGGCGAGCGCGGCCCGATCGCGGAGCACCGCCGGATGCTGCGAGTCGAGCTCCGGGATCTTGATCACCGGCACGCCGCGCTCGGTGCCGCGGCCGGCGACGATGGCGACGCTGTCGCCCGCCTGCTCCGCGGCGGCGGCATGGATCCCCATCACGTGCTCGACGCCGCCGAGGATGGAAGGCGCGGTGTAGTGGAGGAAGAGGACGCGTCGCTTCCGGCGACTCACGTGACCGCCGGCGTCGAGGCGCGCGCGACCCGCGAGCCCCCGCCGGTCACCGTGACGCTCCGGCCGGAGCGGCGGACGCGGAACGAGATGAGCGAGTCGTACGCGCGGAGGTGCTGGACCTCGATGCGGTCGAGCCAGACCGGCAGCGCGGGATCGACAAGGATCCGGCGGCGCTCGAGGTCCGGCTCGAGGCCGAGCAGCGTCCGGAGGCACAGGAAGACCATCCCGGCCGACCATGCCTGCGGGATGCACGAGATCAGGTAATCGGCGGGCCGCGACGAGAAGCGCAGGTCACGCTGGAAGCCGCAGAACAGCTCGGGTACACGCGCGTTCGGAAAGCGCTTCCCGGCTTCCACGAGCGCCTCGACGATCGCGTTCGCCTCGTCGCGGAAGTGGTACCGCACGAAGCCCTGGGCGATGAGCGAGTTGTCGTGCGGCCACACCGATCCGTTGTGGTAGCTCATCGGGTTGTAGGTGGGGTATGTGCTCGAGAGCGTGCGGATGCCCCAGCCGCTGAACATGTCCGGCGCCATGAGCCGCTCGGCCACGCGCCGCGCGCGATCCGGGCGCGCGATGCCGGCCCAGAGCGCGTGGCCGGCGTTGCTCGTGACGGCCGGCACCTGAACCTTGTTGCCGTCGAGAGCCTGGGCGTAGCAGCCTTCGTTCTCCATCCAGAAGTCGCGCTCGAATCGCTCGGCGAGCGCGGCTGCCTCCGCGCGCAGGACCGCGGCGCGCTCGGCCTCGCCGTCGATCGCGTAGAGATCCGCGAGGCCGCACTTCGCGGCGTACACGTAGGCCTGCGCCTCGACGAGCGCGGCCGGGAGCGCCGACTGCTTGCCGTCCGGATCCGAGAGTGCGTTCGCGGAATCCTTCCACCCGTGATTGCGCAGATCGCTCGGGCTCGCGCCGTACTCGATGTAGCCGTCGTGGTCCGCATCGCCGAACGTGTCGCACCAGGTGATCGCGCGCTCGGCCGCCGGCAGCAGCTCGCGCCAGAGCACGCGGTCGCCGGTCCACTTCACGGTCTCGGCGAAGAGCATCGCGAAGAGCGGGGTCGCGTCGACGGTGCCGTAGTACGGACGGTGGGGGACCTCGCCGAGTCGCGCGAGCTCGCCGCGCCGCAGCTCGTGGAAGATCTTGCCCGGCGCCTCCTCGGTGAACGCGTCGAGCTTCGTGCCCTGGTAGCGCGCGAGGAGCCGCAGGGTGCCGCGCGCGATGTCCGGATTCCACGCGAGCGTCTGATAGGCGGCGATGATCCCGTCGCGTCCGAACGGCACCGCGTACCACGGGATGCCGGCCGTCACGTACAGACCGGTGTCCTCGGTGTCGATCAGCGCCCGCAGGTCGAGCGCGCTTCGGAGGACGAGCTCCTCGTCAAGGGACTCCGAGCTCGTCGAATAGTCCGCGCACGTCCGGAGGAAGCGGCGGTACTTCGCGTTGAGCGCATCGAGCGCCTCGTCGAAGTCACGCGGCGCGGGAGCCTCGCCCGCACCGTCCTCGCGCGGAACGATCGCGAGCTCGTACGTGACGATCTCCTGCGGCGCGAGCTCGCGCTCGAGCACGAACGTGTTGCCCTCGATGCGATCCGGCGCGGGCCGCATCGTCACGTCGGTCGTCCGCCGCACGCCGTCGCGCCCGAGCCGCTGGAACCGGATCCCGTTCGGGATGACCTCGAGCGGCGTCGCTTCGACGGCGGCGGGCACGCCGCGGTAGCCGCGGACGACGAACATGTCGCGGAACGACGCGTCGAATTCGATCTCGAGCCGCAGCCGGACCTTCGCGGGGTTGCAGTTGAGGATCCCGACCCGCTCGCGCAGGCCGTCCGCGAGGAACCGGGTCCGGCGCACCGAGAGCGACTGCGACGGCAGGATCGACCCGTCGTCGAGCGTGGCGGGACGGTTCGCGAGCTGGAACGCGCCGACGTAGTTCTGCTCCGTGTTCGCCGAGAGGAGCGCCGGGGCCTGGCCGTTGATCCGGAGCGCGAATCCCGACAGGAACTGCGTGTCGTGGTAGTAGAGCCCGAGCGGCGACGACGTACCGATGGGCAGGCTGCCGTCGTCCTCGGATACGAGGACGAGCCCATCCTCCTTCATGGAGACGCTCACCAGCGGGCGGTCAGCTCGGGCTTCAGCGTCTCGAAGGTGGCCGCCTGGCGCTCGACGAGCGCTTCTGCCTCTTCGGTGTCCAGGTCCTTCGCTTCCTCGATGAAGCTCGCGACCCGCGCGAAGTACAGCGGCACGAGCGCGCCGACGTAGCGTTGGGTCTCGCCAGGCTTCTTCTTTGACGCGACCAGGAAGTCGAACACGATCCGCGCCCACGCGGTGTCGTCGATCCGCTCTGGAACGGGCGCCCTGAGGATCTCGCGCCACGTGCGCTCGTGCTCGATGCGGCCGGCGGCGTACTTCCGCTGCAGGATCTCGACGCTCGCGTTGACCGCCTCGGGCTCGACCGGGTCGATGGACCCGACGATCCG
>CAZMLV010000103.1:5340-6464 GCA_964567235.1 uncultured Chloroflexota bacterium
GGCGTGATGCTCCGCAGGTCGCTGTCGACGACGGCGCACGCCTCGACGCCGAGCTGTGTAGCGATCTCGAAGATCGCCCGGAACGCGGAGCCTTTGCCCGGCGGGCCGACGTACGCGCCGGTGATCGTCGGCAGACCGTCGGTGCTTGTGGCGACGACGTCGCTGGTGCCGTCCTTCGAGCCCCCGTCGGCGTTGACGATGACCGGGCTCGAGTCCGGGAAGTGCGTGCGCAGGCCCGCGGCCACGGTCCGCGCGACGTGGCCGACGGTCGCGGCGTTGTTGAAGCTCGGGATCCCCACGAGCAGGTCGGCGCTGCCGACGCGCGAGAGGCCGTCGCGGAGCCGATCGTCGAGTGCCGTTGCGGTCGTGTGGCGCATGGGCGTCTCCCTGCCGTCGTTCTCCCCCGGCCCGCCCTGCTTCCTCGTGCCCGATGATACTCACGGTGCTCGAGGCCATCGACGCATATGTCCTGCCATTGCTCGAACGCGCCTACGCGGCGTTCGGCTACCTCGGCGTGGTGTTGGCGATGACCGTCGAGAGCGCCGCGATCCCGATCCCGAGCGAGATCATCCTCCCGTTCGCCGGATTCTCGGTGTCCCGCGGCATCGCGGAGCCGCTGACGAACGCGCCGTGGTCCTACTGGGGCGCGGTGGCCGCCGGCGTCGCGGGCAACACCCTTGGCTCGCTCATCTCGTACGCCATCGGCGCATACGGTGGCCGCCCGCTCCTCGAGCGCTACGGAAAGTACGTCCTCATCTCGATGCACGACCTGGACGTGGCCGATCGCCACTTCAAGCGCTGGGGCGACATCACGGTGTTCGTCTCGCGGATGGTCCCGGTCGTCCGAACATTCATCTCGATCCCGGCGGGCATCGCTCGCATGCCGCTGTGGCGCTTCGTGGCGTTCTCGATCCTCGGCGCGATCCCGTGGGTGATGCTGCTCGTCTGGGGCGGCGTGGTCCTGGGCGACCGCTGGGTCGATATCAAGCAATCGCTCAAGGGCCTCGACTACCTCGTCGCGGCGGCGATCGTCGCCGCGGTCGCTCTGTTCATCTGGCGCCACGTCCGCTCCCGCTGATGGATCAGCTGTTCGCGTTCGACGCGCGCCTGTACTCCGCGATCGT
>CAZMLV010000104.1:0-6325 GCA_964567235.1 uncultured Chloroflexota bacterium
CGGTGACGCCGCGCCGGATGCGCTCGACGTTGGTGACGAAGAGGTCGTCGCCGACCAGCTGCAGACGGTCGCCGAGCGCCTTCGTGAGCGCCTTCCAGCCGTCCCAGTCGTCCTCGGCGAGCCCGTCCTCGATCGACACCAGCGGGTACTTATCACGCCAGGCTGCGTACTTCTTGACCATCCCCGCGCTGTCAAGCGTCGCCTTCTCACGCGCGAGCGTGTACTTCCCGTCGTTGAAGAACTCCGTCGCGGCCGGGTCGAGCGCGATCGCCACCTGCGTACCCGGCGTATAGCCGACGCTCTGGATCGCATCGAGCAGAAGCTCGATCGGCTCTTCGTTCGACCGCAGGCCGGAAGGCGCGAAACCACCTTCATCGCCGACGCCCGTGCCCATGCCCTTCTTGTGCAACAAGCTCTTGAGCGCGTGGAAGATCTCGGAGCCCATCCGGATCGCCTCGCTGAAGGTCGGCGCGCCGAGCGGCACCAGCATGTACTCCTGCATGTCGGCCGAGTCGGTCGCGTGCTTGCCGCCGTTCAGGACGTTCATCAGCGGGACGGGCAGCGTCCGCGCCAGCGGGCCGCCGAGGTAGCGATAGAGCGGCTGGCCCACGTCGGCGGCCGCTGCGCGAGCGCAGGCCAGCGACGCGCCGAGCATCGCGTTCGCGCCGAGACGCGATTTGTTCGGCGTGCCGTCGAGCTCGCGCAGCAGTGAGTCGATCGCCGACTGGTCCGTGGCCTGCTCGCCGATGAGCTCGGGCGCGATCACGTCGTCGACGTTGCTCACGGCCTTGAGGACACCCTTACCGCCGTAGCGCTGCGTATCGCCGTCGCGCAGCTCGACGGCTTCGTGCGCGCCGGTCGACGCGCCGCTCGGGACCATCGCCGTGCCGACCGCGCCGCTCGCGAGGAACACATCGACGCAGACCGTCGGATCGCCTCGCGAGTCGAGGACCTCGCGCGCCCGGATCATCTCGATCGTCGCCTCAGACATTCGGGATCGCCTCCACCCCTGGCAGTTTCTTCCCTTCGATGAGCTCGAGTGCGGCACCGCCTCCGGTCGAGACGTGGGTCATCTTGCCGGCGAGCCCGAGCTGCTCCACCGCCTGCACCGACTCGCCGCCGCCGACCACCGTGACCGCGGGGCTCGCGGCCATGGCCCGCGCGATCGCCTCCGTCCCGTGCGCGAAGGCGGGCTGCTCGAAGAGGCCCATCGGCCCGTTCCAGAACACCGTCCCGGCCGTCGCGATGTGCGCTGCGAACTCCCGTTCGGTCTCTTCGCCGATGTCGAGGATCCTGTCGCCGGACCAGCGCATGTCGACCGGCAGGAGCACCTCCGCGCCCCGGGCCTTCGCCGCCGCGAGGATCGAGCGGGCATCGGTCTCGCGCTCCGGCTCGCTGAGCGAGGCCTTCACGTCCGTGCCGGTGGCGGCGAGGAACGTGTTGGCCATCCCACCGCCGATGGCTACGACGTCGGCCTTGGCCACGAGCGACTTCAGCACGTCGATCTTGGAGCTCACCTTCGCGCCGCCGACGATGGCCATGAATGGCCTGGCCGGAGCCGAGAGCAACGGGCCGAAGGCGCGCACCTCTCGATCGAGCAGGAGTCCGGCGTAGGCCGGCAGCTCGTGCGCCACGCCCTCGGTCGAGGCGTGCGCCCGGTGCGCCGCGCCGAACGCATCGTTCACGTACGCGTCGAAGCCGCGAGCGAGGGCCTTCGCGAACGCGGGATCGTTCTTCTCCTCCTCTGGATGGAAGCGGACGTTCTCGAGCATCAGCACATCGCCTGGTCCAAGCTCGCGGATCTGCTCCTTCGTCTCCGGCCCGATGCAGTCGGGGGCCATCGGCACCGGGACGCCGAGGAGCTCGGCGGCCTTCTTCGCCACGAGCGCGAGGCTCAGCTTCCGGTCCGGGCCTGTCGGCCGTCCGAGGTGCGAGCAGAGCGCGACCATCGCGCCCTGCTCGCGCAGCGCGTTGATCGTGGGGAGGGCCGCCCGGATGCGCGTGTCGTCCGCCACGACCGCGGGCATGTCGGGCGGCGTCTCGATCGGCACGTTGAAGTCGACGCGCACGAGGACGCGCTTTCCCTTCGCGTCGAGCGCCGCGATGGTGCGTTTGGCCAACGTGCTACGCGGTCGCGGCGGCGGGCTGCTTCGTCCGAAGCTTCGAGGCGACGAACGCCGTGATGTCGGCGAGGCGGCAGGCGTAGCCCCACTCGTTGTCGTACCACGACACGATCTTCACCATGTTGCCGAGCACGATCGTGTCCGACGCGCTGACGATCGTCGAGTGCGAGTCGCCCTTGAAGTCCATCGACACGAGCGGCTCCTCGGTGTAGGCCATGATCCCTTTGAGGTCACCTTCGGACGCCTTCTTGAACGCGGCGTTCACCTCGTCCTTCGTCACGTCGCGATCCAACGTCGCGGTGAAGTCCACGACCGACACGGTCGGCGTCGGGACGCGGAAGGACATCCCCGTGAATTTCCCCTGCAGCTCGGGGATCACGAGCGCGACGGCCTTCGCGGCGCCGGTCGTCGACGGCACGATGTTCAGGGCCGCCGCGCGCGCGTCGCGCGGGTCACCCGCCACGACGTCGAGCAGCTTCTGGGAGTTCGTGTACGAGTGGATCGTCGTGAGGAAGCCCTTCTCGATGCCGAACACGTCGTTGAGCACCTTCGCCACGGGCGCGAGACCGTTCGTCGTGCACGACGCGTTGCTGATGATCGTGTGCTTCTCCGGATCGTACGTCTCCTCATTGACGCCGAGGACGATCGTCTTGTCCTCGTTCTTCGCCGGCGCGGAGATGATCACCTTGCGGGCGCCGGCGTCGACGTGAGCCTTCGCCTTCGTCGCGTCGGTGAAGAAGCCGGTGGACTCGATGACGATGTCGACGCCGAGCGCCTTCCACGGCAGCTTGGCGGGATCGCGCTCCTGGAGGACCTTGAGGGTGCGGCCGTCGATCAGGATCGCATCGGCCGTGGCCGAGACCTCGCCGGGGAACGTGCCGTAGTTCGAGTCGTGCTTGAACAGGGTGGCGTTGAGCTTGGGGTCGGCGAGGTCGTTGATCGCGACGACCTCGATCTCGGGGTGCCGCTCGATGATCGCCTTCAGGAATTGACGCCCGATCCGGCCGAAGCCGTTGATCGCAACTCTGGTCATCTCGATCTCCCCCTTGATCCCTGAGAGCTTCGCCGCCTTCGGCTGCTCCGCTCTCGGGGGCCTGCGGCTCGGTCGGGCGAAGCCCTCCTCGCCTGATGTGATGCCGCGTCAGACTAGAGGAACCACTCACCCTTGCCCGCCGCGCGGTCACGTGCCGCAAGCGCCGAGCCAATGATCGAAACGTCCGCGCCCAGCGCCGACGGGACGATCCGCACGGCGGCGGCGGGCACCTTGAACGCGCGTTCGGCGACCGCCCGGCGCATCGGCTCGATGACGTGCGCGGGCTCGTGCTCGGCGACCGAGCCGCCAACGACGATCCGGTCCGGATTGAGCGCGTTCACGATCCCGACCGCGAGGTTCTGCAGCGCGAGCTCGGCTCGCGCGATGAGCGCGGACGCGCGCGCGTCGCCGGATGCGGCCTTCGCGTAGACGATGCTCGCGTCGGCCACGCCGTACGCCTCGGCGAGATTGCGCCCGCCGGCGTACGCCTCGACGCAGCCGAACGATCCGCACCGGCAGCGCACGTCCCGATCGAAGCCGACCGGGAAGTGACCGAGCTCGCCCGCGGTGGTCGACGCGCCGCGCACCATCTTGCCGCCGGAGACGATCGCGCCGCCGACCCCCGTCGACACGGTGAGGTAGACGAAGTCGCGTGCGCCCTTCCCCGCGCCGACGGTCCCCTCCCCGATCGCGGCCATGACGGTGTCCCGGTCGAGGAAGACCGCCGGGCCGCCGAGGCCGTTCGCGACGCGCTCGGCGATCGGGAAGTTCGAGTCGACGAACCCCGCGATGTTCTGGGTGGTGAGGATCACGCCGGTGCGCGGATCGAGGGGGCCCGGTGACGACAGTCCGGCGGCCGCGATGTCGCCGATCGAGGCACCGGCCGCGCCGAGCGCCGCGCGCGCGCTTTCGATGAGCGCGGCGATGACCGCATCCGGGCCGGTCTGGGGGGTCGCACGCGCGTCGCGGCCGACGAGTGTGACGTCGGCGCCGTCGATGCGGGCGACGGCAGTGCGCACGTTGGTGCCGCCGAGATCGACCCCGAGGTAGAGCGCGCTCAGGCCGGGCTCAGACCCGGGGCAATCGCCCGGCGACGTCGGGCGCGCTCAGCGCGGAGGCATCGGAACCGAAGACCTGCTGCTGCGCCGCCTTGTAGCCCCGCTTCGCCTTGTCCTTCCCGAAGGTGTGCTCGGCATCCTCGTAGATCTGCGAGACGAGGATCGCGAGATACGGGACGGCCTGCGCCTCCGGGACGTTCTCGCGGTCGAGCGCTTGCGAGTCGATGCGATCGTCCACGATCGGAAGCGGCCGGTCGATGGGGTCGGCCTGCTCGTCGACGCGCATGAGCAGATTCGCCATCCGGTCGTCGAGGCGGCCTTTTCCGTACTGGCCGTTGTTGTACTCACCGAGCAGCGCGTTCGCGAGCGACGCGAGCTGCCCCGCGCGCCCCGCGGCGGGAGCGGCTTCGGTCGCGATAGCGTGCGCCGCGGCCGGGCTCTCGTGCACCGCCTCGTCGCGCTTGAGGAACCCGAACAGGCCCTTCTTCTTCTCCTCCGGTGGGGCCGGCTCGGCGTCGGCCGGTGCGGCGGGCCGCGACCACTCGCTGATGTGGTCAGGCGCCGGCGGCGGTTCCGGCGGAACCATCTCGGGCGCGACCGGTCCCGGCCCGAAGACCCCGCTGAGCGCGGAGAGCCGCTCGTCGGAGACCGGCGGGATGTCGATCGGCGAAGGCTCCGGCATGACCTCGGGCTCGGTCTCGATCGCCGGCTCGGCCGGCAGTGCTGCGCTCATGCGCGCATCGAGCGCCGCGGCGAGATCCTCGCGGAGGTCGGTCTCCGGCGCGCCCCACTGCGGCGTCGCGGCCGCCTGGTCCCAGCTCGACGGAGCCGGCGTCGGCGCCGGGGGCTCCCAGGCCGGCCCGATGGATCGCTGCTGCTCCCAGGTCTGCGGTGCCGGCGTGTGCTGTTCCCAGCTTGGCCGCTCCGGCTCGGCTTGCGGCTCGGGCGTGGGCGGAGCCCAGGCGAGATCGGGCTGCACGTCCGGCGTCGGGGCGACCCACTCCTGGACCGGAGCGGGCGGGCTCCATTGCTCCGACGCCGGAGCCTGCGTTGGGGCGGCCGGCGCGGCAGGTGCCTCTGCCGCCGGCTCGAGGACGTCGATGAAGCCTGCGTCGACGAGCGTCGCGAGCGACGCGCGCGTCGCGGTCTTGCCTGCCTTGAGGTGCTCCGCGACGCCGGGCACATCGCGCTCGCCGTTCACGGCGAGCAAGGTGCGCCACTGATCGGACGTGAGCGTGATGTTCCCCTTGTCCGCTGCGCGCTCCGAGAGCCGGAAGCGCGAGCGGTCGTCCGGGACGATCTTCCGGATCGCGACCAGGCGATCGCGCTCTTCGACGGCCTTGTCGAGCAGCTGATTGAGGTCGCCGGAGAGGTTCGCTCCGGGAGCATCGCCCCACGGGATGAACTCGAACGAGCCGCTCTCGACGACGAAGATCGCGCCGAGCGCCGGCTCGCCCACATCCTCGCCAGCGACGGCGGCGACGAGCCGACCGCCGTCGAACCCGAGCGTGCCGCCCTGGGCGTCGGCGCCGCGGACCTCGAGCTGGCCGGTCTTGTTCGTCGAATGGATCATCTGAACGACCGTCTCGAGCGGGAATGCCTCGATCTCACCGCGCAACGTCATGCGATCGCCTCCTCGGTTTCCTTATCGAACACGTGCAACTTCGATCGGTCGAAGCCGACGCTGATGGAGTCGCCGGGCTGCGTGTGGGTACGGGTATCGACGCGGGCAACGAAGGTCTGGCCGGCCGACGAAAGATGCAGCTGGAACTCGTTGCCGAGGAACTCGACGACGTCCACCTTCGCTTCAACGGGGACGTGGCCGTTTTGACTCGCGAGCGCTCCGGCGGCGATGTCCTCCGGGCGGATCCCGACCACGACGTCGCGGCCCATCGCCCCGCCTTTGCCGGCCGCGAGCGGTGCCTGGAAGAATCCGGCGTCCGCGACGGGCGAGCCCGCCGTCCCCGAAAGCTTCGCCGGGAAGAAGTTCATCGCCGGCGAGCCGATGAATCCGGCAACGAAGATATTGCCGGGGTGTGCATGGAGATTCTCCGGCGTGTCGATCTGCTGGAGCACACCGTCGCGCATGACCGCGATCCGATCGCCCATCG